>NZ_KB897925.1:0-321045 GCF_000377285.1 Thioalkalivibrio sp. ALE25
GGGCCGGGGTCGCGGCAGTCGGGCGTGTTTCTTGGGTACTTCTTTGCACGAGCAAAGAAGTACCTCGCGGCGCGCTGGCGAGTCAGCGCCTGGCAGGCGGCGGACCGGAGCCACCGTAAACACCGGCGACGAACCAGGACCAGCCAACCAGCAAGTGGGAACCCCGTGCGTTTGGGGGTAAACGCTCGGCGCGGTCAGGCGCGCGCCGGGGCGCGGGCGTCATCGCGCCAGAGCCAGAGGATAGCGACGGTCAGTACCGCGATCACCGGCAGCATCGCGAGATTCATCCCGTCCCATCCCAGCGGTCGCAGCAGTGCCCCGGCCAGCAGCGACCCGGCCGTGACCAGCGTGAAGATGGTCAGGTCGTTCACGCCCTGGACCTTGCCCTTCTCGGTGGCCGTATGCGTGGTCGTCAGCAGCGTACTGCCGCCGATAAACAGGAAATTCCAGCCGACCCCCAGCAGGAACAGCGCCAGCCAGAAATGCGCCAGCGTCTCCCCGTGCGCGGCGATCGCCACGCTGAACAGCACCAGCGCATTGCCGAGCGCCAGGATGCGCGTGATCCCGAGGCGGGTGATCAGATGGCCGGTCACGAACGAGGGGGCGAACATCCCCAATACATGCCACTGCATGACCAGGGCGATCTGGCCCATGTCGAAGCCGGCGTGGCGCATGGCCAGCGGCGTCGCCGTCATCAGCAGCACCATGACCGCATAGCCCAGCGCGGCGGCGGTCAGCGCGACGAGGAAGCGCCCTTGCGGCAGGATCTCGCGCATTGGCCGGGCCGGCCCGCGTTCCTCCGGCGGTGGCGCCGGCACGCGCAGCCAGGCCAGCAGCGTCATCGCCAGCAGGGCCAGGGCGCCGAGGACCAGATAGGGGCCGGCCTCCGGCGTGCCCGGCAACAGGGCCTGGGCGTGGTGGGCGTTCCACGGGCCGAGGAAGGCGGCCACGACGCCGCCGGCCATCACCAGCGAGATGGCGCGCGGGCGGAAGGCGGGGCTGGCGACATCGGCGGCGGCAAAGCGGTAGTACATGGCGAAGGCCTGGTAGGCCCCCAGCAGAAGGTTGCCCAGTACGAACAGCCAGAAGCCCTCGGCGAAGACGCCGGCGGCGGCCAGCGCGGCACCGCCGCCCCCGCCCACGCTGGTGCCCAGCAGGAAGCCGGTGCGCCGCCCGAAGCGCTTCATGAACAGCGAGGCCGGCAGGGTGCTGACCAGCGTGCCGACCATCATCGCGGCGACTGGCAGGGTGGCCAGGGCCGGATCGGCCGCCAGGCGTTCCCCGACCACGCCACTCAGGGTCATCACCGTGACCGCGGCGATCAGGAACAGGGCCTGCCCGAGGGCAAGGATCAGGACATTCGCGCGCTCGCGCGGGGTGGTCTGGCCGGGCATAGGAGTCCCTTCAAGGATCGTCCGGGCCGTCATGGCCCGGGGGCGATGCTGGTGTCAGTCGCGTGGATGAAAGTCGAGGACCGCCGAGTTGATGCAGTAGCGCAGCCCGGTCGGCGCCGGGCCGTCGGGAAAGACATGCCCCAGGTGCGAGTCGCAGCGCGCGCAGCGGACCTCGGTGCGTTCCATGCCCAGCGAGCGGTCGCGGTGTTCGTCGACGGCACCTTCGCTCACCGGCGCGGTGTAGCTGGGCCAGCCGGAGCCGGAGTCGAACTTGGCGTGCGAGTCGAACAAGGGAACACCGCAGGCGACGCAGTGGTAGGTGCCGTCGGCCTTGTGGTTGTTGTAGGCGCCGGTGAAGGGGCGCTCGGTACCGCCTTCGCGGGCGATGCGGTATTGTTCCGGCGTGAGGCGTTCGCGCAGTTCGGCGTCCGTCGGACGATCGGATTGACTCATGCAACCTCCGGGTCGATAGGATTGTCTGCCAACAGACGAGGGTCTGTGGTGATGGGACCCCGAGGAACACCCCGGGTTCTCGGCCCGGACCGAAGACAAGACCGCTGGAGGTGGTCGTGGGCTGTCCCGATTGCGAACGTATTGACCTGCTGCCGGCGGCCTCCGGCACCCTCTATCTGGCGCCGGTTCTGGCGCATACTCGCGCGGCCCTGCGTCAGCGCATGGTAGACGAACGGCTGCCCTGTGCCGAGCCGACCTCGGGGATTCTGGCCCTGCCGGTGAAGGGTGCCGGCGGGCTGGGCGAGATGCTGGTGCGCCTGGAGCGGGCCCTGAGCAGCTCGGAGCAGGCCGGTTGTCGCGCGACCTTCGTGCCCGAGGGCGAGGACTTCGGGCTCGGGCATCTGCAGGATACCCACCTGCTGTCCACGCTGATCGCCCGGCACAATGCCCGCGATCTCTCCGCGATCCTGGCCAACGATGCCCTGGACTTCCACTTCCAGCCCATCGTGCACGCGGCCGATCCAGCCGAGGTCTTCGCCTACGAGGCGCTGGTGCGGGCCTCCACGCCGGGTGGCGACCCCATCCCGCCACCGGAGCTGTTCAAGACGGCGCGCAATGCCGAGTTGCTGTTCCATCTGGATCGCTCGGCGCGCATCAATGCGATTCGCCGGGCCAGCGAGCGCGGGATCGGCAGCCGGTTGTTCATCAACTTCAACCCGACCGCGATCTATGACCCGGCCTTTTGCCTGGAGACCACAGTGCGCGAGATCAATTCGCGCCCGGCCGGCCGTGCCGGGCCCAGTGGTTTCGTGTTCGAGGTGATCGAGAGCGATCAGGTCAACGACATCGAACACCTGTCACGGATCGTGGAGCGCTACCGCCGGGCCGGGTTCCAGGTGGCACTGGACGACCTGGGGGCCGGCTACGCCTCGCTGAACATGCTGTCGCAGTTGCGCCCGGATTTCGTGAAGATCGACCGCGAACTGGTCAGCGGTATCGATGGCGACATCTACCAGCAGAAGATCCTCGACAAGATCGTGGAACTGGCCCGCGACCTGGATATTCAGGTGGTGGCCGAGGGGATCGAGACCGCCGACGAATGGCGCTGGCTGAAGGACCGGGTCGACTATTGTCAGGGTTACCTGTTCGCCCGGCCGGCCGCCGAGCCGCCGATGCCGCGCCACCCCGAGTCTGCCTGAGCGCCGCGTGGAGGGGGCCGTGACACGTGCACATCGGGCCCGCTTTCCATAGACTCGGCGTCATGAATCAGCTCCCGCCCGACGCCCGTAACCCGACGCTGGAATCCGCCGTTCAACTGTTGCGTGATGCCGAGGTGCGATATCGCGGTCGCACGGTCGGCACCGTGGCGAGCCTGGACGAGCGGGCCCCGGCGGAGAACTATGCCGACTGCTTTATCCGCGACTTCGTGCCCTCCGGGCTCGTCTACCTGCTGCGGGACGAGCCCGAGGTGGTCCGCGACTTCCTCGCGCTGATCCTGCAGATCCGCGATACCCAGGAGGAGATCGAGGGTCACCGCCGGCTGCCGCGAGTGATGCCGGCGAGCTTCCGGGTGTTCACCGACGAAAATGGCCGCGAGGCCCTGGCTGCGGACTTTGGCGACCGGGCGATCGGACGCGTCGCCCCGGTGGATTCCATGATGTGGTGGGTACTGTTGCTGCGCGCCTACCAGAACCGCACCGGCGACCACGAATTCATCAAGAGCGCGGATGTGCAGCGCGGCATCCGCCTGATCCTCAGCATCTGTCTGCAGGACCGTTTCGAAGTCTTCCCGACTCTGCTGGTGCCGGACGGCAGCTTCATGATCGACCGGCGCATGGGGGTGTTCGGCCACCCGCTGGAGATCCAGGCACTGTTCTACGGGATGCTGAAGGCTTCGCTGGCGATGCTGGAGCCCTGCGACCGGGATTCCGAACTCCTGTGCGAGCAGTCCGCGATCCGTACCCGGCAGCTGTCGGACTACATCCGCCACTACTACTGGCTGGATCTAGAGCGGTTGAACGATATCCACCGCTATCGCACCGAACACTTCGGCCACGAGTCCGAGAACGCGCTGAATATCTACCCCGAGAGCATCCCCGACTGGCTGGTGGACTGGATCCCGTCGGAGAGCGGCTACCTGGTCGGTAACCTCGGGCCGGGAAGGATGGATTTCCGGTTCTTCAGCTTCGGAAACTTGCTGGCGGTGCTGTTCGGGCTGGCCGACGAGCACCAGTCGCGCTCGATTATGCAGACCTTCGAGCAGCGCTTCGAGGACCTGATCGGGACCATGCCGGTGAAGATCTGCTATCCGGCGATGGTTGGCGAGGAATGGCGTCTGCTGACCGGGTCCGACCCCAAGAATACTCCGTGGTCCTACCACAACGGCGGCAACTGGCCGGCGTTGCTGTGGGCGTTCACCGGGGCCGCCATGCGGGTCGGGCGGCCCGACCTGGCGCGCAGTGTGCACGCGGTCGCGGCCGAGCGCCTGCATCGCGACCACTGGCCGGAGTACTACGACGGGCGCCACGGCCGCCTGGTCGGGCGACGCGCCAACTATCGCCAGACCTGGTCGGCCACCGCCGTGCTGGTCTCCCAGGGCCTGATCGACAACCCCGAGACCCTGAGCCTGTTCGACAGCCCGGAACCCGAGGTGCCATGAAAAAGACCCAGAGCAAGTCTCGTGATGGCGAAGGCCTTTACCTCGTCCTGATCAGTGTCCACGGTCTGATCCGCGGGCAGGACCTGGAACTGGGGCGCGATGCCGACACCGGCGGGCAGACGCTCTACGTGGTCGAACTGGCGCGGGCCCTGGCGCGCCACCCGCAGGTGGGCCGGGTGGACCTGCTCACCCGCCGCGTGGTCGACAGCAAGGTAGCCGACGACTACGCCGAGCCCGAGGAGGATCTCGGCGACGGGGCTCGGATCGTGCGGCTGGACTGCGGCCCGCGGCGCTACCTGCGCAAGGAAAAGCTGTGGCCCTACCTCGACTGTTTCGCGGACAACGCCCTGGGGCATATCCGCGGCGTGGGCCTGCGCCCGGACGTGATCCACGGCCACTATGCCGATGCCGGACATGTCGCGGTGCAGCTGTCGAACCTGCTGGGCGCCCCCATGCTCCAGACCGGCCATTCGCTGGGGCGGGTCAAGCGCGAACGCCTGCGCGAGAGCGGGATGTCGGATGCCGACATCGAGGCCCGCTACAACATCTCCACCCGGATCCACGCCGAGGAAGAGGCCCTGGCGCATGCGCATCGGGTGATCGCCAGCACCCGCCAGGAGATCGGCGAACAGTACGCCGCCTACGACAACTACCAGCCGGAACGCATGGAAGTGATCCCGCCGGGTACCGACCTGGCGCGGTTTCATCCGCCGAAGCGCGGGGAGCGCAAGCCGGCTATCTGGCCGGAGATCCGCCGCTTCCTGCGCTACCCCGACCGGCCGCTGATCATGGCGCTGTCGCGCGCCGACGAGCGCAAGAACATCCGCGCCCTGGTCGAGGCATACGCCGGGAATGACTGGCTGCGCGAGAACGCCAACCTGCTGATCGTCGCCGGCAACCGTGACGACATTGCCGACCTGGACAAGGGCGCGCGGGATGTCCTGACCGACCTGCTCCTGCGTATCGACCGCCATGACCTTTACGGCCAGGTGGCGTATCCCAAGCACCATGACTCCGAGGACGTGCCCGACCTTTACCGCCTGGTGGCCTCCAGCAAGGGGGTGTTCGTGAACCCGGCGCTGACTGAGCCCTTCGGCCTGACCCTGATCGAGGCGGCTGCCAGCGGCGCCCCGATCGTGGCCACCAACGACGGCGGGCCGGAGGAGATTATCTCGCGCTGCCACAACGGCCAGCTGATCGACCCGCTGGACCCGGAGGGGATCGCCGACGCCATCCAGGGCATCCTGGCCGACCGGCCACGCTGGCAGCGCTATTCGCGCGCCGGCCTCAAGGGCGTGCGCCAGCACTATTCCTGGGACGGCCACGCCGAGAAATACGTGAAACTGGTGAAGTCGCTGACCCGCGAGGTGCGCCAGGCGCGCCATCACGAGCGCCGGGTCTCCAGTCACCTGGCGCAGATGGATCGCGCCGTGATCACCGATATCGACAACACCCTGCTGGGCGACGACAAGGCCACCCGCGCCTTTGTCGCCTGGCTCAAGCGCAACCGCAAGCGGGTCGCCTTCGGCGTGGCCACCGGGCGGCGCATCGATTCCGCCGCGGCGATCCTCGAGGAGCACGGCGTGCCGACGCCGGATGTCTGGATTACCTCGGTGGGGAGCGAGATCCATTACGGCACCAAGCAGACCGAGGATCGCGGCTGGGCGCGTCACATCAGCCATCGCTGGGAGCCGGACCGGCTGCGCGACTGCCTGCGCCAGGAGAAGAATCTGGTCCTGCAGCCGGATGTGGACCAGCGGGCGTTCAAGGTCAGCTTCTTTGCCGAACCCCCCGGGAGTCTGGACGCGGAGACCGTGGCGACGCGGCTCTACCGCGAGGACCTGCACGCGCGGGTGATCTACTCCCACGACCGGTTCCTCGACCTGCTGCCGGTGCGGGCGTCGAAGGGACTGGCGGTGCGCTACCTGTCCGACAAGTGGGGCATTCCGCTGGAGCACGTGCTGGTCGCCGGCGATTCGGGAAACGACGAGGATATGCTGCGCGGCCGGCTGCTCGGCGTGGTGGTGGGCAATCACCAGCCCGAACTCGAGAGCCTGCGCGGCTTCCAGCGCATCTACTTCGCCGGGGCCACCCACGCCCGCGGCATCCTCGAGGGGATCGAACACTTCGATCTGCTCAACCGCTGCGAAATCCCCACCGCCACCGAGCCCGACGAATAGACCAACTTTTTCACCACGAAGCACACGAAGGCAGGGGCTGCAGGTCAAAGGCCTTTCACAGGAAGACTGGAAGGTTGGAAGATAGAAACTGGTGAAAGCCATTTGGGTCGTCCTGGTGCTGCCCGTGGCCGCGTACTTGTCGTGGCTGTCGATCTGGGATCGAGGCACCCTCCTCAGCGCCCGCTTCCAGTCTTCCCTTCTTCCTGTCGGCTTTTTCTTGCGAGCCTTTGGCGCCGGATCCGGTCAGGGGACGGGGAGGAGCAGGGCGATGCCGGTGAGGACGGTAACGACTTCGAAGGCGCGCTTGACCAGGCGGTTGCCGTAGCGTTGCGCCGCCCAGGCGCCGAGGTAGCCGCCGACGAAGCTCCCCACCAGCAGCGCCGGCAGCCAGTCCCACTGCACGGTGCCCAGCGTCCCGAGCATCAACGCCCCGGCGCCGTTCCAGACGAGGCCCACCAGGACCATGGTGTAGGCCACCGCCTGGGTGTAGCTCATGCCGTACCAGCGCACCAGCCACAGGGTGACCATCAGTCCGGTGCCCGAGGCGAGGGACCCGTTCAGCACGCCGATCAGGAACAGCCCGGCGGCCCCGATCAGGGCGTGGCCCCAGGAAAAGCCGATGGTGCGCACCGTCTGCCCCAGTTGCGGGCGGCGCCAGGAGTACCAGCCGAGGCCGATGGTCAGCAGGCCCAGGGCGATCTCGCCGGCCCTTGGCGGGATGCCGAGCACCAGCCAGGCACCGATTAACACCCCAGGCAGACCGGCCAGCAGGATAATGCCTAGGCGCGCGGGCTCGAATGTGCTTTTCTTGAGGTGGCGCAGGCCGGCGCCGGCGCCCAGCGCCACCGAGGCGATCTTGTGGGTGGCCAGCGCCACGGGGTAGGGAAGCCCCAGAAAAATCAGGGCGGGCAGCTGCAGCAGGCCCGCCCCGCCACCCGCCAGGGCGGAGAAGCCGTTGGCGACGATGGCGATCAATGCGAGTCCGAGGTGTTCGAGAATGGTCATTTGGGGTGCGTGCAACCGGAAGCGGGAAGGCCTGTGGCAATCGTGGGTGGCCGCGGTGCTGCTGCTGGGGCTGGCGGTTCCGGTACAGGCCGACATCTACCGCTGGGTGGATGATGACGGGACCGTACACTACTCCAGCACCCCGCAGCCGGAGACCAGCCAGCGCGAGCGCCGGATTTACGACTCCGAGGGCCGCATGCGCGAGATCCTGCCGGCGCCGATGAGCGCCGAGGAACGGGCGCAGGCCGCCGCCGAGCGCGAACAGGCGGAGCGCGACCTGGAGGCGACCCAGCGCGCGCGCCAGGACCGTGCCGCGCGCGAGCAGCAGCTGCGCCGTGCCTATGCCTCGCTGGACGAGATCGAGGAGCTGCGCGAACGCCGCGAGCGCTCGATTGCCGGGAATATCCAGCGCAGCGAGGCGCAGGAAAAGACGCTGTTGCGCGAACGCGAGCGTATCCGGCGGCAGCTGGACGGCGCGAACGAGGGTTCTCCGCTGGCCGATCGGTACCGCGCGGAACTGGAGGAGCTGGACGCCCGTATCGCCCGGGAGCGCCAGTACCGCCGCGGCCAGCGCGACCGGCTGTCCGCGATCCACGAACGCCTGGACCTGGATCGCCGCGACTTCCAGCAGCTGGTCATGAACGGCCGCGAATAGCGGTCGCGGGCATTAATCGTTCTCCTAGCGGCTGATCAGCGTTCCCACACCCTGGTCGGTCAGCAGCTCCAGCAGGACCGCGTGTTCCACGCGGCCGTCGACGATATGCGTGGCGTTGACCCCGCTGCGCACGGCATCCAGCGCGCAGCGGATCTTCGGGATCATCCCGCCGTGGATGGTCCCGTCGCGGATCATCTCGTCCACCTGCGGGGCCGACAGCTTGGGCAGGAGTTCCCCGTTGCCGTCCAGCACGCCCGGGGTGTTGGTCAGCAGGAAGAGCTTTTCCGCATCCAGCACCACCGCGAGTTTTTCCGCCGCGGTGTCGGCATTGATGTTGTAGGCCTTGCCCTCGCGGTCGAAGCCAATCGGCGCGATGACCGGGATGAAGTCGCTCTCGTCCAGGGTATGCACGATCGCCGGGTCCACGCCTTCGACCTCGCCCACATGGCCAAGGTCCACGGTCGGCTGGCCCTCAGCCGCGCCATAGTCGCGTAGCGGGGTGGCGCGGATCATCTGGCCGTCCTTGCCGGTCAGCCCCACCGCGCGGCCCCCGAAGCGGTTGATCAGCGAGACGATCTCCTGATTCACGATCCCGCCGAGGACCATCTGGACCACGTCCATGGTCTCGCGGTCGGTCACCCGCAGGCCGTTGACGAACTCCGTCTCCTTGCCCAGACGCTTGAGCAGCTCGCCGATCTGCGGGCCCCCGCCGTGGACGACCACCGGGTTCACGCCGACCTGCTTGAGCAGCACGACGTCGCGCGCGAACGAGGCCTTCAGGTGGTCCTCGGTCATGGCGTTGCCGCCGTACTTGATCACGATCGTCTTGCCCGCGAAGCGCTGGATATAGGGCAGCGCCTCGATCAGGACATGGGCTACGGAGTGGGCCGTCTGGGTATCCATGCTGGGTCCGGTTGTCGATCTTTACAGCGCGGCAGTTTAGCACTGTGCCCAAGAACGGCGGAGGGCGCGCCTTTAAAGATTCTTTCTATCAGTATGATTTGACCGGCCGCTAGTGCGAGGGTATAAAGATGCAAATCATATATATCACCTGAGGCGACACATGCTATCCACCGAGCAAAAAGCGATCATTCAGCAGACCGTACCCATTCTGGAGGCCGGAGGTGAGGCTCTGACCGGGCACTTCTACCGGATCATGCTGCGCGACCACCCGGAGGTTCGGCCCTTGTTCAATCAGGCCCATCAGGCCAGTGGCGAACAGTCCCGTGCGCTGGCGAATGCCGTCTTGAACTATGCCCGCCACATCGATCAGCTGGAGTCGCTGGGCCCGCTGGTGGGGCAGATCGTCAACAAGCATGTATCGCTGCAGGTGCAGCCGGAGCACTATCCAATCGTTGGCGGCTGCCTGCTGCAGGCGATGCGCGAGGTGCTGGGCGAAGCGGTGGCGACCGATGCCGTGCTGGACGCCTGGGGGGCGGCGTACCAGCAGCTGGCGGATATCCTGATCGCTGCAGAGGAACAGGCCTACGCCGCGAACGAGCGGCAGCCCGGGGGCTGGCGTGGCGCGCGCCCGTTCCGTGTCCAGCGCAAGGTTCCGGAGAGCGAGGAGATCACCTCGTTCTATCTGCAGCCGGTCGACGGGCAACCGGTTCCGCCGCACCAGCCGGGACAGTATCTCGGCCTGCGTCTGATGATCGAGGGCGAGGAGCTGCGGCGGAACTACTCGCTGTCGGCCGCCGCGAATGGCGAGACCCTGCGCATCAGCGTCAAGCGCGAGCCGGGCGGCGTCGCCTCGACCTTCCTGCATGACCGGGTGGATGCGGGCGACATCCTTGACGTGTTCCCGCCTGCCGGAGACTTCGTGCTGCGGCCCGCGGACCGGCCGGTGGCCTTCGTGACCGCGGGCGTGGGTATCACCCCGGCGGTCGCGATGACCGAGGCGGCGCTGGCACAGGGCCGCGAAGTCCACTTCGTGCACTGCGCGCGCCACGGCGGCGTGCACGCGTTTCGTGACTGGCTGAATGCTCAGGCCGAGCGCACCGCGAAGCTGACGCAGCGCTACTGCTATAGCGAGCCGCGCCCCAGCGATGCACCGCACGCGGAGGGCTTTCTAAGCCGCGAGCAGCTCGCCGAGTGGCTGCCGGACAGCCGCGAGGTAGACGTGTATTTCCTTGGGCCCAGACCCTTCATGCAGCAGGTGCGCGCCCATCTGCGCAGGATGGGTATTCCCGACGCGCAGCTGAACTACGAGTTCTTCGGCCCCGCCTCGGCCCTGGAGTAGCGCCTCCGTCAGCCCCGGCCCGAGGAGCCGAAGCCGCCCGCGCCGCGGGCGGTCGCCTCGAAGTCCTCGACGACGCGGAATTTCGGTTGGGCGACCGGGACGATGACCAGCTGCGCCAGGCGTTCGCCGACCTCCAGGGTGTAGGCGTTCGCGCCCCGGTTCCAGCAGGAGACCATCAGCGGCCCCTGGTAGTCGGCGTCGATCAGGCCGACCAGGTTGCCCAGCACCAGGCCGTGCTTGTGGCCCAGCCCGGAGCGCGGGAGGATCATCCCGGCATAGCCCGGGTCCTCGATATGGATCGCGAGCCCGGTCGGGATCAGTTCGGCGGCGCCCGGCTCCAGCGTCAGCGGGGCCTCGATCATCGCACGCAGGTCGACGCCGGCCGAGCCGTCGGTGGCCGGGGCGGGCAGCGGGAAGTCCGCGCCCATGCGCGGGTCCAGGATCTTCAGGTCAATCTCGGGGACGGGCATGCGGGGTTCCTTGTCCGTTTCGCATTCGATCAGCGTTGTTCCAGGCGCTCGACGATCAGGTCGATCAGCGCCCGGGCCAGCTGGGTCTTCGGCTGGCTGGGGAGCTGGCGCTCGCCGCCCTCCCAGAGACACAGCAATTCGTTGTCGGGGGTGCCGAAGGCGCGGCCCTCGCCGACCCGATTGGCGGCGATCAGGTCGAGTCCCTTGGCGCGGCGCTTGGCCTCGGCATGTTCGCGCAGGTGCTCGGTCTCGGCTGCGAAGCCGACCAGGAACGGGCGCCGGGGGAGGGAGGCCGCCTGTGTTGCCGCCTCGGCCAGGATGTCCCGGGTGCGCTCCAGCGCCAGGTGCATCACCGGGTCGGATTTCTTGATCTTCTGTGCCTGCGGCTCGGCCGGGCGGTAGTCGGCCACGGCCGCGGCCGCGATCAGGATGTCGGCCTCGGGCAGGCGTTCCATCACCACGGCGTGCATGGCGGCGGCCGTCTCCGTGGCGATGCCCGCGACGCCCGTGGGTACGGCCTCGGCTGTCGGGCCATGCACCAGAGTCACGTGTGCGCCCGCGTCGCGCGCCGCCGCGGCCAGGGCAAAGCCCATGCGCCCGGAGCTGCGGTTGCCGATAAAGCGCACGGGATCGATCGGCTCGAAGGTGGGACCGGCGGTGATCAGTACGTGGCGCCCGGCCAGCGGGGCGTGTGCCGGTTGCAGCAGCTCCCGCGCGATCGCGGCGGGCTCGCGCATGCGGCCCTCGCCCTGCTCGCCACAGGCCTGGTCGCCGCTGTCCGGCCCGATCAGGGCCACGCCACGCTCGATCAGGGTCGAGACGTTCGCCTGCGTGGCCGGGTGCGTCCACATGCGATGGTTCATCGCCGGCGCCAGCGCGACCGGCGCGGTGGTGGCCAGTAGCAGCGTACTCAGCAGATCGTCCGCCAGGCCCTGGGCGTAGCGGGCAATCAGGCTGGCGCTGGCCGGGGCGACCACGATGCGGTCGGCCCAGCGCGCCAGGGCGATGTGATCCATGCCGGATTCCGCCTCGGCGTCCAGCAGCTCGGTGCGCACCGGCGCGCCGGACAGGGCCTGGAAGGTCAGCGGGGTCACGAAGGCGCGGGCGCCGGGCGTCATCACCACGCGCACCTCGCAGCCGGCGCGTTTCAGCTCGCGCACCAGCTCGCAGGCCTTGTAGGCGGCGATGCCGCCACTGACACCGACGAGGATCCTTGGCTTGGAATCGTGTTCCGTCATGCGGCGGATTCTACCCCCTAAGGGGACGCTTGCGTCTCTTTAGCTCTTTTCCTGGCGCGCGGAGACGCCGGCGGTCAGGGCATAGCGCATCGCGTCCTCCAGCGACAGCTCCAGCGGTTCGATGCGTTCGCGCGGGAGCATCAGGGTGTACCCCCCGATCTGGTAACTCATGGGCATGTAGACCGCGACTGTGTCGGGCCCGCCGAGACTGTCCGGAAGACCCGCGAAATCCTCGCGGGTGACGAAGCCGACCAGCTTGAAGTCGGTGCCGGGCAGCTGTACCAGCACGGCCTGGCCGAATTGCTCGTGGATGTCGCCGGAGACCAGGCGCGTGACGTCGCGCACGGTCCCGTGGATGGTCTTGACCACCGGGATGCGCTGCATCAGCCCTTCCAGCCAGTCGAACAGCCAGCGGACCACGTAGGCCTGGAGCAGTACCCCGACGCCGAAGAGCAGGCCGATGCCGGCCAGGATCCCCATGCCCGGGAAGTACAGAAGATCGGGCAGGATGGCCTGCAACAGTCCTCCCAGCACCTCCTCGGCGGTGCTCCCCAGCCACCACAGCAAGGCCAGCGTGATGGCGGCCGGGAGGATGGCGGCCAGGCCGGTCAGGAAGGTTCGAGAGATTCGGCGCACAGCGGGCTCCGTGCAGGGGTATGCTCGGATGCTAACGCATTCGTGCTCGTGGCACGTCGACGACGGGAGCGGGGCGGGGGCGGCACTTTGGCACGTCCGCGCAGTCTATCGAGCGAGGCCGCCGGCACGTTGCCGGGTATGGGGAGTGACGAGATGCAGCGATGGAAGGGAATGAGCCTTTGGCCCCTGGTCCTGGCGATGATGGTGATGCCGCAGGTGGGGCTCGCCGGGTCCTCGGGCGCGGCTGCACCCGGGGACTACGCGATGACCCCGGAGGAGGTGGCGCCCGGGGTCTATGCGGTGATGACGCCGGCGCGGGATTTCCCCAGTCGCGAGAACCTGGGCTGGAACGCGAACATGGCGTTCGTGGTGACCGGTGACGGGGTGCTGGTGTTCGACACCGGCTCCTCCGAGACGATGGGCGTGGCCCTGCGCGAAGCGATCGCCGGGGTCACCGACGAGCCGGTGCGCTGGATCGTGAACAGCCACAGCCATGGCGACCACTGGCTGGGCAATGCGGCCTTTGCCGCGGAGGCGGAGATCATGGCCGGCTCGGCGGCGATTGCGCGCATGGAGGCCGAAGGCGAGGGCTGGGTCGAGAACTTCCGCGAGATGACCGAAGGGGCGACCGGTGACTCCGCGCTGCGCCTGCCGGATACGTCCGTGGACGAGCGCGTCACCCGTGACCTGGGCGGGCAGGAGGTCGTGATCATCCCGTCCGGGGGCGCCCATTCGCCGGGTGATCTGAGCGTCTGGCTGCCACGGCAGCGCGTCCTGCTGGCCGGGGACGTGGTCTACAGCGATCGCGCGCCCTCGGTGTGGGATGGCGATGTCGCGCAGTGGATCGATCTTCTGGACGAGCTGATCGCCCTGGAACCCGCCGTGGTCGTGCCCGGACATGGCCGTCTCGAGGATGCCGCGACTCTGGAGCGGCTGCAGCGCTATCTGGTCACGCTGTGGGATGCCATTGAGGAAGGCGTGGAACAGGGACTGGCCGACTTCGAGACCGTGCCCCTGGTGCGCGAGCGGATGGGCGATCTGGTCGAGGCCTATCCGGGGTTCGAGGACAAGATCGACCGTTCGGTGGCGACCACCTACCCGGATGTCGAGGCGGCAGTGTTCTGAAACTGCCCGCGGGCGGCTTCAGAACTGCCAGGTGGCATGCAGCGACCCGAATTCGGCCGCGCCCTTGGCCTGGCCGCTGAATTCGCGCGAACGCCACACGTGGGTGTAGCCGATCCGCACGCCGCCCACATGAAAGACCGCGCCGGCGGTGAGTTCGCCAACCAGCGGGTGCTTGTCCACCGAGGGGCCGTCGCGGAACAGCGGGCCGTCGAGGAACAGGTCGTAGGCCATCAGGCGGGTGTCGACCCCGGCGAAGAAATAGCCGCCAAGCCTGCCGGTCGGTTCGAAGGTATGCGACCCGGACAGGGCGGGGTTGATCCGTGTCGGGCCGTAGTCGCGCGGGAGGTTGCGCCCGGCCCGCATGATCGCCCCGGCGTTGGCGAAGGTGAACGGGCTGCCGACGGTTGCGCCCCAGTGCGGGGTCAGATCCCAGCCCCAGCCGCTCGCGGCATGCCGCGTGTAGCCCCGTAGCTGACGCTCGTAGCCCACCATCAGGGTCGGTTCGTTGCCAATCTGGTCGTCCCAGCCCCGGGGGTGCGGCGCGCTGGACCAGCTGTGGACCTCTTTCTGGGTGCGATCCGCCAGGGAGGCCGGCCCCACGGTGCCGAGGGTGACCTGCAGGCGGTCCAGGCGGTCGCCATGCTCCTCGGCCAGGCTGAAGTTCAGGTACAACCAGCCCGCGTAGGGGCGGTCGTCCGGGTCCGCGGGCGAGCGTTCGATGTCCTCCGGCGTATACATATTCTGAGCCAGATGGATGGCGGATTTCAGCCTTCCACGCTCCTCGCGCTCCACAAAATAGGGCAGGAAGTCGGCCACGCTTCGCAGCCACGAGGGGACCTTTTCCCCGCTGCGGGTCCAGCCGATGCGCACGCCGTTGGTGTAGTAGCGGTCCTCGCCGGCAAACAGGTCGTTCTCGAACTCGAAGTGCAGGGCATCCACGCCGGTTTCCGCGCCGGCGGTCGGGCCTGCGGCCGCCACGCCAAGGGCTGCCGCGGCCAGCAACGCCCGCATCCTGCGGTCGGGTGACCGCCCTCGAGGGGCGGTGGCGTTCCGGTATGATTGGCGCATGGACCTCTCCAACCAGATCATCTTCCTGGCCGCGATCGTGTTGCTGGGGAGCATCCTGTCGAGCGTGATCACCTCGCGGCTGGGGGTGCCCCTGCTGCTGGTGTTCCTCGTGATCGGGATGCTGCTGGGCCCGGAAGGCCCGGGCGGTCTGGTCTTCGAGAATATCACCCTTGCGTATCTGGTCGGCTCGGCCGCCCTGGCGATCATCCTGTTCGACGGCGGGATGCGCACACCGGCCCGCAATTTCCGGATCGGGCTGAAGCCGGCGCTGGGGCTGGCCACCGTCGGAGTGCTTGTGACCTCCGGCCTGACCGGGCTGTTCGCCGTGTGGTGGCTGGGCCTGTCCTGGCTGGAGGGCCTGCTGCTGGGGGCGATCGTGGGCTCCACCGATGCCGCCGCCGTGTTCTCCCTGCTGCGCTCGCGCGGGCTGGAGCTGAAAAGCCGCGTCGGGGCCACGTTGGAGATCGAGTCCGGCTCCAACGATCCGATGGCGATCTTCCTGACCATCGTGCTGATCGAACTGCTGCTGATGCCCGATCAGCAGTTCGGCCTGGTGGTACTGGTCGAGTTCATCCAGCAGATGGGCCTGGGTGCGGTGCTGGGCGTCGGGGGCGGCCTGGCCCTGCTGGCCCTGATCAACCGGGTGCCCATGGCCGCCGGGCTTTATCCGCTGTTCGCGATGGCCGGGGCGCTGGCCATCTTCGGGCTTACCGGCCTGGTCGGCGGCTCCGGGTTCCTCGCGGTGTACCTCGCCGGCCTGCTGCTGGGTAACCGCCCGCTGGAGGCCTCGCAGAACATCAAGCGCTTCCACGACGGCATCGCCTCGCTGGCGCAGATCGGCATGTTCCTGATGCTGGGCATGCTGGTGACCCCCTCGGGCCTGCCGCCGGTGGCGCTGGACGCGGGGCTGGTGGCGGCCGTGCTCATCCTGGTCGCACGCCCGCTGGCGGTCTGGGTCTGCCTGTATCCATTCCACTTTCCCTGGCGCGAGCAGGTCTTCATCGCCTGGGTCGGCCTGCGCGGGGCGGTGCCCATCATCCTCGCCCTGTTCCCGTTGCTGGCCGGGCTGGAACTGGCCGGCCACTTCTTCCATGTCGTCTTCTTCGTGGTGCTGATCTCGCTGCTGGTGCAGGGCTGGACCGTCGCGCCCTCGGCGCGCTGGCTGGGCCTGGAGCTGCCACCCACCACGGCGCGGGTGCAGCGTACCGAGCTGGATATTCCCGGCCAGCAGGAGATGGAACTGGTTGGTTATCGCCTGGCAGAGACCACGCCGGTGGTGCGCGAGGCGTGGTCGAACTTCCGCCTACCGGGCACCGCGCGGGTGGTGGCCCACCTGCGTGACGGCAAGCTGCTGGAGACGCTCGAGTTGCTGGACCTGCACGCCGGTGACCACCTCTACATCATGGTCGCGCCGGCGGACCTGCCGGACCTCGACCGCCTGTTCGTGCCTAAGGACGAGGTGCCGGAGCGTCTCACCGAACGCAGCGTGTTCGGCGAGTTCGCGCTCAATGGCGATGCCCAGCTCGGCGCGGTGGGCATGGCCTACGGCGCCCCGGTGCCGCCCGAGCGCCAGGGCGACACCCTCGAGGCCTATCTGCGCCGTGAACTCCAGGCCGAGCCGGTCGTCGGCGACGCCGTCGATCTCGGCCCGATGCGCCTGGTCATCCGCGAAATGGACGGCCCCCGCATTACCCGCGTTGGCCTGAAACTGCTGAAGTAAGCAGGGCCCGGGTGGGCTACTTCTCCAGCATGGCCTTGAGGCCGGCGAGGTGTGCGCGGGCGGTGAGTTGCTGGGTCTCGGGGTCCGGCGGTTTGGCGTCCGGCCAGTCGAGGTGTTCCTCGGGGAGTTCGTCGAGGAAGCGCGAGGGTTCGCAGTCGATGGTCTCGCCGTAACGGCTGCGTTGCTGGGCGTAGGTGATCAGCAGGGTCTGCTGGGCGCGGGTCAGGCCGACGTAGGCGAGCCGCCGCTCCTCCTCGATGGAGTCGTCCTCGACGCTGACCCGGTGCGGCAGCAGTTCTTCCTCGAAGCCGACCAGACAGACATGCGGAAACTCCAGGCCCTTGGCGGTGTGCAGGGTCAGGAGCTGCACGGATTCGTTACCGTCCTGGGAATCGCGGTTGCGGTCGAGGATGTCCATCAGGCTGATGCGGTTCACGATGTCGGCCAGGTCCATGCCCTGATCATCCTCCACCTCGTCGTCACCGTATTCGGCGCTAGTGTTGCCGCCGCCCATGCGCCCGACCCAGTCGATGAATTCGCGCACGTTGTCCATGCGCCGGGTGGCGGCACGCGGGTTGGGGCTGTTCTCCAGTAGCCAGGACTCGTAGTCGATGTCCTCGACCAGGGCGCGCAGCAGCGCGTCCGGGCCCTCCTCCGCGCCGCGGCGCTGGAAGCCGTCGACCCATTCGGTGAAGCGTTCCAGCCGCGCCTGGGCGCGGGCATCCATGTATTCGGACAGGCCGGCGCCGTGTGCGGCCTGCAGCAGCGAGGCCCCGCGCTGGTTGGCGTAGTGGCCGAGCTTCTCCAGCGTGGCCGGCCCGATCTCGCGGCGCGGCACGTTGACCACGCGCAGGAAGGCGGTGTTGTCGTCCGGGTTGGCGAGCAGGCGCAGGTAGGCGACCAGGTCCTTGATCTCGGCCTTCTCGAAGAACGACTGGCCGCCGCTCAGGCGATAGGGGATGCCCTGCTCGCGCAGGAGCTTCTCGAACAGCCTGGACTGATGGTTGCTGCGGTAGAGGATGGCGAAGTCGCCCCAGGTCGCATTCAGGCGGAAGCGCCGGCGCATCAGTTCGGAGACCACGCGCGCGGCCTCGGTATCGGCGTCGGAGCAGCCGATCACCTCGATCTTCTCGCCCTCGCCGAGCGCACTCCACAGGCGCTTCTCGAACACGTGGGGGTTGTTGCCGATCAAGGCGTTCGCGGTATGCAGGATACGGTTGGTGGAGCGGTAGTTCTGCTCCAGCTTGATCACCTCCAGGCGCGGGAAGTCCTGCTGCAGGCGTGCGAGGTTCTCCGGGCGCGCGCCGCGCCAGGCGTAGATCGACTGGTCGTCGTCGCCGACCACCGTCAGGCCGTCGCTGACGCCGATCAGCAGGCGCACCAGCTGGTACTGCGCGGAGTTGGTGTCCTGGTATTCGTCCACCAGCAGGTGGCGGATGCGGTCCTGCCAGCGGTTGCGCAGCTCTGCGTCCGTGCGCAGGCAGTCCACCGGGCGCTTGATCAGGTCGTCGAAGTCCACCGCGTTGTAGGCGCGCAGGGCGTCCTCGTAGCGCGGGTAGAGGTTGGCCGCGGCGATCGCCTCCGGGGCGTCGTTCCTCTGGCTGGCCTCGTGCAGCGCCTCTTCCGGGGTCATCAGGTCGTTCTTCCAGCGGCTGATGTGGCCAATCAGGGCGTCGACCTCGGAGCCGGTATCGTCGCGGTAGGTGATCTCGCGCAGCAGCTGCCGGCAGTCACCGGGGTCGAGGATGGAGAAGCCGGGGCGCAGCCCCGCCGCCTGCAGCTCGCGACGCAGGAAGTTGAGCCCGAAGGTGTGGAAGGTGGAGACGTTCAGGCCCCGGGCCTGTTCGCGTGACAGTCGCCCCTGGACACGTTCGCGCATCTCGCGCGCGGCCTTGTTGGTAAAGGTAATCGCCACGATCTGGCGTGCGGCGAGGCCGCGCCGCTCGATCAGGTGAGCGATCTTCTCGGTGATCACGCGGGTCTTGCCGGAACCCGCCCCGGCCAGGACCAGCAGGGGGCGGTCCGTGGTGGTCACGGCGGCCTGTTGTTGGGGATTCAGTTCAGACACCGGGGCGGTCGATTCCTTCGCAGCGGGGCGCGTAAACTAACCCACGATCCCCGATTCATAAAGACAGCAGCGGTGAGGGTAATCCATTGACCAACGGACCGCGTGCCGCGGCATCCGCCGCGGGCCGGGAGTCGCTCCCGATATTGACCCAGTTCGACTTTCATCAGCACCTGATGGATGTCCCGGGGCCGGCGGTCATCCTGTTCACGCGCCAGGGCTGCGGGGCCTGCAAGGTCATGGGGCGGGTCCTGGCGGAATGGCAGGCGGCGGGGGATGCGCCGGCGCTGTTCGAGGTGGATGCCGAGACCGATACCGCCCTGGTGCGGGAGTTCGAGGTCTTCCATCTGCCGGCACTGTTCGTGTTTCAGGCGGGGGCCTATCACGGTCGCCTGGAAGCCCCGCCGCGCCTGCCCCGGTTGCGCGAGGGGCTGGCGGCCGTACTGGCCCGACCGCCCGAGGAGGCGCCGTGAAATCCCCGCACGCCGAAACCGTCACGCCGGACCGGGACTGGTACCCGCCAGCGCAGCGCCTCGACAGCCCGAACCAGGATGAGCGTCCGCCCGGTCAGCAACCGGAACTGATCGTGGTGCACGCGATCAGCCTGCCGCCGGGCGAGTTCGGTGGAGGGCACGTCGCCGAGCTGTTCCAGAATCGTCTGGATCCGGATGCCCACCCCTACTTTGCCGAGGTCGGCGGCCTGCGCGTCTCCGCCCATGTGCTGATCGACCGCGAGGGCCAGGCGACCCAGTTCGTGCCGTTCTCCCGACGCGCCTGGCATGCCGGGGTGTCGCGGTGGCAGGGACGCGAGCGCTGCAACGACTTCTCCATCGGGATCGAACTGGAGGGGACCGACGAGGATCCCTTTACCCCGGCGCAGTACGCCGCGCTCGCGCGAATGATTGGCTGGGTCCGCACCCGCTGGCCGGATATCGGGCCGGATGCGCTGGCCGGCCACAGCGATATCGCCCCGGGACGCAAGACGGATCCGGGCCCCCATTTCGACTGGGCGCGCCTGCGGCAGGAACTGCACGAGGTGAGCGCATGATTGTGGACCTGCTGCGTCACGGCGAGCCGGAGGGCGGCCAGCGTTACCGCGGCCATGGCTGCGACGACCCGCTGAGCGCGCGCGGCTGGAGCCAGATGGAGCGGGCGGTCCGGGGCGAGGAGGAGTGGCAGTATGTGGTCAGCTCGCCAATGCAGCGCTGCCGCGCGTTTGCCGAGCACTACGCCTCCACACAGGACCTTCCGTTGATCCTGGAGCCGCACCTGCGCGAGATCGGTTTTGGCGACTGGGAGGGGCGTACGCGGGTCGACCTGCAGCGGGATCGACCGGAGGAATACCGCGCCTTCTATGCCGACCCGGTGCACGCGCGCCCGGCCGGTGCGGAGCCGCTAACGGCCTTTCGCCGCCGGGTCGAGGCCGGTTTCGATGGGGCCTTGCGGCCGCTGCAGTCCGAACGGGTGCTGATGGTGGTGCATGCGGGGGTGATACGCGCGCTGATTGGCTGGGTGCTGGGCGTGCCGGACGACCGCCTGTACCAGCTCGATTGCGAGTACGCCAGCCGCACCCGGCTGCATCGGCATCCGACCCGGGGCTGGCGGCTGCTTTACGCCAACCGGGTCTAAGCCCGGTTGTTAGCCGGCCTGGCTGCCGCGCTTGGGGACGGCCTTCACCGACAGGTAGTAGTCGTTGTTCAGGACGTCGATCAGCCGGTCGATGTTCGGATGCTTGCCCGGGTTGGCGCGGGCGTCGTCGGCGTGGCTGCCGTACAGCAGCAGGCCCGAGTTGGCCGCCTTGGGCCCGATGCCGCCGTAATCCAGCGCCAGCTGGTAGTAGATCTGCAGCGACAGGCTCTGGCCGTCCACGTTCTCGATGGTCGCGGTGGGGTTGTAGTCCTCGCCAAACAACTCCAGGCGTTCGATATTGCTGACGTCGGGCAGCTTCTTGGACATGTTCCGGCTCCTCGAAAGAATCGCGGCATTATCGGGGCATGACCCGGCGGCGACAACCAACCCGCGAAGGCGGCAGGGTCGCCCCGGGTCAGCGAGGAATGTGCCGCATGCTAAGATACGAGCTTTTGCCGAGGGGACACGAACATGTCGCGAAGCGCGTTCATGGAGGCCGCCCAGGCCGCCGCTGATGCCGCCGAGAAGGTGATCCGCCACTACTACGAGGCGGGTGTCGACGTCGAAACCAAACCCGACGACACCCCGGTGACCCGGGCCGACGTGGAGAGCGAACAGGCGATCCGCCAGGTGATCCGCGAGCACTTTCCGGACCACGGCTTCTATGGCGAGGAGACCGGGCAGTCGGACATGGACTCCGACTATGTCTGGCTGATCGACCCGATCGACGGGACCAAGAGCTTCGTGCGGCGCTACCCGTTCTTCTCCACCCAGATCGCGCTGATGTACAAGGGCGAGCTGATCCTGGGGCTGTCCAACGGCATCCAGTTCGGCGAACGGGCTTGGGCGGAGAAGGGCCAGGGCGCCTTCCTGAACGGCAACCCGATTGCGGTCGAGAAGACCGTCGATCTCGGGCGGGCCTCGCTGTCCACCGGCAACCTCAAGTCCCTGGCGCAGAGCCCCGAGGGCTGGACCGCGCTGGGCGGCATCATGGCCGAGGTCAACCGCACCCGCGGCTACGGGGATTTCTACCACTACCACCTGCTGGCACGTGGCAGCATCGACCTGATCATCGAGTCCGACGTCAACATCCTGGACATCGCCGCATTGGCGGTGATCGTGCGCGAGGCGGGCGGCGTGTTCACCAACCTCTCCGGTGGCGAGCTCGACCTGAAGACCGCGAACGTCCTGGCCGCGGCCACTCCGGAATTGCACCGGACGGCCCTGAACCGTCTCGCCTGGAAGGACTAGCGGCGGGCTGATTGAACCACTGAGGACACAGGGGACACCGAGAAGGGCGGTCTACAGGAAGACGGGAAGATTGGAAGGGAAAGCAGCGATTGGCTGCAGGCTGGCTGGTGATGCCGCGCATTTCGGGGCGATCATTGGCCGGGCCCTGCATCAGTAAGCTGTTGGTTTTTCCAGTTGGCCGTAAATGGTGTCCGTATCGGAAACCGAAGTCATTCTTCCGGCCTTCCTGGCTTCCTGTGACCAGAACCGAACGTCAGGTCGCGGCGCCGTTCCCGTTGCCGTTCCCGTTGGCCTCCACCAGCCCGTGGGCGCGCAGCTTCTTGCGCAGGGTGGCGCGGTTGAGCCCGAGCAGGGCGGCGGCGCGGCTCTGGTTGCCCCCGCAGCGCTCCAGCACACTGGCCAGCAGGGGGCGCTCCACCTCGTTCATGACCAGTGCGTAAAGGTCGTGGCTGCTTTGCCCGTCCAGGGTCTCGAAATACTGATCCAGCGCTCGCCGGACCGAGTCCGCCAGCACACAGTCGGACGGGAGTGTGGCCGCAACCGATGCTTCCTGGACGTCCGGGTCCTGTTCGAGTGGCATGTTCACGCTCATGCAGCCTCGCTTGCGATTCCCGTCAGGTGGGCGCGCAGGCGCCGCAGTTGTTCGCTGGCCGTGGGGGCGGCGAGAAGGTCAGCCCGGGCCGCCCGGGTGCGGGCCTCGTCGAGACCCAGACCAAGAAGATACCAGCCCAGGTGCTTGCGCGCGATACGCACACCCTGCGGTTCGCCGTACTGGGTGTGCAGGCCGGTGACGTGTTCCTCGATCAGGGCCAGGCGCGCGGCCAGGGCCGGTGCCGGCGGGATCGCTTCGCCGGCCAGCGCGGCGCGGATCTGACCCGGCAGCCAGGGCCGGCCCTGGGCGGCGCGTCCGATCATCACCCCGGCCGCGCCGGTGGTATCCAGTACCCGCATCGCCGTGTCCGGGTCCGTGATGTCGCCATTGGCGAGCACCGGGATGGAGACCGACCGGACGATGCGCGCGATCGCGGTATGGTCCGCCTGCCCGCGGTAGGCATCGGCCCGGGTGCGTCCGTGCACGGTCAGCATCGCGATGCCGCAGGCCTCGGCAATGGATGCGATCTCTTCGCCGTTCATCCGCTCGCGGTCCAGGCCCAGGCGCATCTTCAGCGTGACCGGCACGGTGACGGCCTCCGTGAGCGCCTGGAGCAGTTCGCGCACCCGCTCCGGCTCGCCCAGCAGGGCCGATCCCGCGGCCTTGCTGCAGACCTTCTTCGCGGGGCAGCCCAGGTTCAGGTCGATCACGTCGGCGCCCCGGCGCACGTTCTCCCGCGCCGCCTCGGCCAGCGGCTCGGGTTCGTTGCCCAGCAGCTGGACGATGCGCGGGCGCGGCTCCTGACGGTGGTCCAGCCGGTGGCGGCTCTTGTCGCTGGCCCACAGCCGGGTGTTGGAGGTGACCATCTCGGATACCGCCGCGCTGGCGCCCAGGCGGCGGGCCAGCAACCGGAACGGGCGATCGCTCACGCCGGCCATGGGGGCCAGGAACACGACGGGGTCCGCGAAGTGATGGATTCCGAGCTGCATCTGGGGCTGACGATTGAATCGGGGAAGCCGGGGAGTCTAGCACCTCGAGGCGCCCGCCGCCGGTGGTCAGCGTGCTCGCATTTCCCGTTCCAGGGAAACACGGATTGATATCCGCACTCCCTGCCTCAAGGCTATTGCGAGCGTGTAGATGGATCAGTGTTTCCTTGGCCCTCGGCGTATGCCCTCTCGGGTCACGCGGGCCATCGCCACGCTGCGTCGGACGTCGCGGCTACGGGCGTTGTCCAGCCACGGCCCCAGCCAGCGGAACGGGGCCAGAAGCCGGGCCACGCCGCGCAGGGCCCGGGTGTGCCGCGGGCTCCAGTGTTCGGCCTGGTACAGGGCCAGCAGGTCGCGCCCCAGAGACTCGGCGGTGTCGTCTCCCGCGGCCCAGGTGGTGGCATCCGCCAGGTGCTGGAACAGGTCGTAGACCTGGGCCAATTCCAGTGACAGGACCCGGTCAAGGTCCTCCTCGAAGTCCACGCGATAGAAGTGCTGGCCGTCGAACAGTACGTTGCGCAACTGGGCGCCGCCGTGCCAGCAGCCGGCGCGATGAAAAGTAGCGAGGTTGCGTGTCACTGCCTCGAGTGTGGCGCGGCGGGCCGCCGGGTCCTGTTCCCGAAGCGTGTGTTCGACATTTTCGCCGCAATGGCTGTACAT
Organism: Thioalkalivibrio sp. ALE25; assembly: GCF_000377285.1. Taxonomy (NCBI): domain Bacteria; kingdom Pseudomonadati; phylum Pseudomonadota; class Gammaproteobacteria; order Chromatiales; family Ectothiorhodospiraceae; genus Thioalkalivibrio; species Thioalkalivibrio sp. ALE25. Next base: position 24,029 of record NZ_KB897925.1, read on the forward strand.
CACCGCGTCCGGCAATTGCGCGACCACCTGTGGAACCGGTTGCCCCAGCGTCTGGAGTGCCCGAACGCGCTCCATCTCGTACCAGCCATCGCGTGGCGGGGCGTTGCCCGGCGCCGTCAGGAATGGGAAGAAGGTACGGCAAAGTACCCGGATGGCCCATTGCTGGTGACGGCTGCGCGCCTTCTCGCGTACCCGCTTGATGACGTAGCGTGCTCCGCAGAAATCCAGGCTGACAATGCGCCCCGGATCTCGCGCTAGGCGATCCTGCGCCGCTTGAACGAGTTGCGGGTCGGGGGTGTCGGGCATAGGTCAGCGGGGCTGGATCTGGATGCCCGTGATGCGGGCATGGGGGCTGGTGAGGCTCAGGCGCAGGGTGGCGGGTTTGTGGGGGGGCATCGGGGCGTCCGTGTCGGTGTAGTCGTTCGGGGTTAGGCGCAGAGCGCCATGGCGCGTGTCCAGCTGGTCGCTCAGATGGATGTCGAGGACGGGCCAGGCCTGCCGCACCGGGCTTTCCAGCTGGAACTGGACGTGCAATGTGCCATCGATACTGGCGAAGAAGTCCGGTGTCGATACCCGGATGCGCTCGGGCGCGCGCAGCGGGTTCCAGACCGGGCAGGGGAGGGTGGCGCACAGCTGGGCGCGAGTCTGGTCCAGGTAATGGTTATGACCCGGTGCCACGGGCGGGAAGGCCAGCAGTTGTGCGCCCAGCAGAACGCTCAGGCCGGCGGCCACGAACACCCCTGGCCAGACACGGCGTCGGGCGGGGGCGGCCAGGTCCAGAGGGCCCGGGTGGCGTTCGATGTCGATGGCGGTGGCGATGACCGGCGCACTCTCGATCGCGGGGGTGCGAGCGGGCTGCGCGGGAAGGAGCCCCTCCCCCAGGACGCGTTCGCCGGCGCCGCCGATCTCGAGGGCCGGGAACAGATCGAACTCGGCGCCGCAGTGGGTGCAGTGCACCCGCCGCTGGCGGATCTTGGACCCGCGGGCGAGGGCGTGGGTGACGCCGCATTGCGGGCAGCGGGCGAGCATGTCAGCGTCCGGATGGCCGTAGCTGCGTCCGGTCGAGCGAGAAGGACGGTACCGGCGCGACGATGCCCATGGGTTGGCGTGTTCCTAGGGAAACACTGATCAATGTACACATTCGCGCTCGAGTCGCTTTTGCGTGCGAACAAGGCGCGGTGACTGCCGTGCAGTCATTCTGCACAAGGGAGCCGCAACGCTGTGCGCGCGCAAAAGCGGCCGAGCCCCTGCTTTCAATGGCTTGTGGGGTTGGCACCCCAGGTTCCCCGATCCTGCGTTGCGCCGCTTGCGGGTAGAACCACTACCCGCTGCACGACGCGCCTTGTCTCGGAAAACCTGGGGTGCCAACGCGAGTGTGTACATTGATCAGTGTTTCCCTAGCGCCGGCGCCCGCCGAGCAGGGCCCAGCCTTCGCGGCAGTCCTCGACGCCAATGTCAAAGGCATCGGAATAGGCCGCGATGACCTCGTCCGCCTGGCGTTCCAGCAGACCGGCCAGCAGGATACGCGCGCCGGGTTTCGCGGCCCGCGCGAGCTCCGGGGCCAGGTCGATCAGCGGCTTGGCCAGGATGTTGGCCAGCACCAGATCGTATTCCGCCGCGGGGACCGGGTGGTCGGTCAGGCCGGTTTCCAGTCGTTCGGGCGGGATGGCGTTGGCATCGGCATTGCTGCGCGTGGCCTGCACCGCCTGCTCGTCGATGTCGATGCCCAGCGCATGACGGGCGCCCAGCTTCAGGGCCGCGATGGCGAGGATGCCGGAGCCACAGCCGTAGTCCAGCACCTCCTGATCCCGCGGCGGCTGCTGGGCCAGCGCGGCCAGGCACATCGCGGTGGTCGGGTGGTTGCCGGTGCCGAAGGCGAGGCCGGGGTCCAGGCGCACGAAGGTGCCCTCCTCGATGGCCGGCTCGTCCTCCCAGGACGGCACGATCCACAGCGAACTGCCGCAGTGAATGGCGCCGAGGCCGTCGAGGCCGGCGCGCACCCAGTCCTGGTCTTCGATGGGCTGGACCTGGATCGCCTCGGGGGCCTGTGCCTGGCGCTCCAGCGCGGCGGCGGCGAGGTCCGCCTGGGTGGTGTCCGGGAATACCGCCTTCAGGCGCACAGTGGACCACAGTGGGTGGGTGCCCAGTGGGGGTTCGAACAGCGGCTCGTCGGCGGCGTCGAACAGCTCGACGCTGACCGCGCCGAGTTCAAACAGCGTGTCCTCCAGGGGCTCGGCCTGTTCCGGGCTGATCTGGCATTCGAGTTCGGCAAGGCTCATGGCGTCAGGCTCGTGGCGCGAGGGGGAAGGGTCAGGCCTGTGCCTTCAGCTTCTTCTCGAGGTAGTGGATGTCGGTCTCGCCGCGCTGGAAATTGGCGTCGATCATCAGGTCGTGATGCAGGGCGACGTTGGTCTGGATGCCGTCTACCACGATCTCGCCCAGGGCCCCGCGCATGCGGGCCAGCGCGATCTCGCGGCTGTTCCCGTGGGCGATCAGCTTGCCGATCATCGAGTCGTAGTAGGGCGGCACGGCGTACCCGTTGTAGATGTGGGTATCCATGCGGATGCCCGGCCCGCCCGGGGCGTGGTACTGCTGGATAGTCCCGGGGCTGGGCATGAAGGTGCCGGGGTCTTCGGCATTGATGCGGCACTCGATCGCATGGCCGCTGATGTGCACATCGTCCTGGATGTAGCCCAGCGGTTCGCCGGCGGCGATGCGGATCTGCTCGCGCACCAGGTCGATGCCGGTGACCTGCTCGGTGACCGTGTGTTCGACCTGCAGGCGGGTATTCATCTCGATGAAGTAGAACGCCCCGTTCTCGTACAGGAACTCGAAGGTGCCGGCGCCGCGGTAGCCGATGTCCTGGCAGGCGCGGATCAGGCGTTCCGCCATGGTCTGGCGCTGTTCGTCGCTGATCCCGGGGGCCGGGGCCTCCTCGATTACCTTCTGGTGGCGGCGCTGCATGGAGCAGTCGCGCTCGCCCAGGCATACGGCGTTGCCGTGGGTGTCGGCCAGGATCTGGAACTCCACGTGGCGCGGGTGTTCCAGGTATTTCTCCATATACAGGGTGTCGTTGCCGAAGCCCTGCTGGGCCTCGTTGCGGGTCAGCGAGATCGCGTTCAGCAGCGCGCCCTCGGTATGCACCACGCGCATGCCGCGACCGCCGCCACCGGCGGCGGCCTTGATGATGACCGGGTAGCCGATCTCGCGCGCCAGGGCCAGGTTGGTGTCCGGGTCGTCGCCCAGGGCGCCGCCGGAGCCGGGTACGCAGGGCACGTTGGCCTCCAGCATTGCCTGCTTGGCGGAGACCTTGTCGCCCATCAGGCGGATGGTCTCGGCGCGCGGACCGATGAAGGAGAAGCCGGAGGACTCCACCCGCTCGGCGAAGTCCGCGTTCTCCGACAGGAAGCCGTAGCCGGGGTGGATCGCGCCGGCATCGGTGACTTCGGCCGCGGCGATCAACGCGGGGATGTTCAGGTAGCTCTCGCCGGAGGCCGCGGGCCCGATGCAGACGGATTCGTCCGCCAGGCGGACATGCTTCAGGTCGCGATCGGCGCTGGAGTGTGCGGCGACGGTGGCGATACCCATCTCGCGGCAGGCGCGCAGGACCCGCAGGGCGATCTCGCCGCGGTTGGCGATCAGAATCTTTTCAAACATGCTCGGACCTGTTGGCAGGGAATCGGAGGGTTCAGCCGATGATGAACAGCGGCTGGCCGTATTCCACCGGGTTGCCGTTCTCGACCAGGATGTCGCGGACCGTCCCCGCCTGGTCGGCCTCGATCGGGTTGAGCATCTTCATCGCCTCGATGATGCACAGGGTCTCGCCGACCTCCACGGTCTGCCCGACCTCGACGAACGGCTTCGAGCCCGGGCTGGGTGCGCGGTAGAAGGTGCCGACCATGGGGGCGGTGACCCGGTGACCGTCCATCTCCGGGGTCGCGTCCGCCGCGTCGGCCGGGGCGGCTGCGGGCGGTGCGCCGGCTGGTGCCGGTGCCGCGGCGGGCAGAGGGGCCGGAGCCGGTGCGGCGACGGCGGTGCCGCTGGCCGAGCGGGTGATGCGGACCGACTCCTCGCCTTCGTGGATCTCGATCTCGTGGATGCCGCTCTCGTCGAGCAGGTCGATCAGTTTCTTGACCTTGCGAATGTCCATGGAAGCCTCTTATTCCTTGATAGCCGCGAGCGCCGCATCGAGCGCCAGCCGGTAGCCAATGACGCCGAAGCCACTGACCAGACCGGCGGCGACATCGCTCAGACGCGAGGTCTGGCGAAAGGGCTCGCGGGCGTGGATGTTGCTGATATGGATCTCGTAGAACGGGATGGCAACACCCAGCAGGGCATCGCGCAGGCTGACACTGGTGTGGGTCAGGCCACCCGGATTGATCAGGATGCGTTGCACGCCCTCGCCGGGGGCGGCATGGATGCGGTCGATCAGGTCGCCTTCATGGTTGCTCTGGAAGCAGTCGAAGGAGGTGTCGGCCTGTTCCGCCCGAGCCCTCAGGTCGGTCTCGATATCCGCCAGGGTCTGCGCGCCGTAGCGCTCCGGCTCCCGCTGTCCCAGCAGGTTCAGATTGGGGCCGTTGAGCAGCAGTATGGACGCCATGGCAGGGGGAATCGGTAGCGATCCTGTCGAGAATGGACGCGATTGCACCGAAAAATGACGGTGCGGCGAATGTTCGGGATTTTGCCGCAGGAGGGGTGGGGGTGTCCAGCGCGGAGGGTGCCCCGGGCGCGCCGGTACCGCGCCCGGCGCGGTGCCGGCGTGCGGGTTTCGATCAGTCGGCGGTCAGCGGGAACAGGGTTAGTTCCACCCGGCGGTTCTGCTGGCGGCCCGCCTCGGTGTCGTTGGTGGCGACCGGCTGGTGCGGTCCGAAGCCGATGGTGTGCACGCGCACCGGCTGCACACCGCGGCGGATCAGGGCCTGCCCCACGCTCTGGGCGCGGCGCTCGGAGAGGTCCATGTTGTATTCGACGCGACCGGTGCTGTCGGTGTGGCCGGCGACTTCGATGCCGGTCTGGTCGAACTCCTCCAGGACCAGGGCCACCGAGTCCAGTACATCCTGGAATTCCGGCTTGATGTCGCTGCGGTCGAAATCGAAGGTGATGTTGCTCGGCATGTTGAGGATGATGTTGTCGCCGTCGCGGGTCACGCTGACGCCGGTCCCGCGCAGCTGCTCGCGCAGGGCATCTTCCTGGCGGTCCATGTAGTTGCCGATGGCGCCGCCGGCCAGGGCACCGATGCCGGCCCCGATCATCGCGCGCTGGGTGCGGTTGCGGCTGCTGGTGACGCTGCCGAGCACGGCACCGGTGGCCGCGCCGATGCCGGCCCCGATGGTGGCGCGCGAGACGCGTTCTTCCCCGGTGTATGGATCGGTGGTGGTGCAGCCCATCACCAGGACCAGGGCACTGGTGGCGGCCAGGGCGAGGATGCGTTGCATGGCGGTTCTCCCGTGTTCGTGTGATCCGCAAGGCAGCGGACGTGATGAATCCCAGCTTGCGGTCCGCGGGGTGAACCGTCCATGAATCCGGAGAATGGGTGGGCTATTGGCCGTCGATTTCGTGACGCAGTTCGCTCAGCACCGGGGCGGTTTCGGGGTGCACCCCGCGCCAGATCGCGAAGGCCTCGGCCGCCTGTTCCACCAGCATGCCGAGCCCGTCGCTGCCGTTGCTGCAGCCCGCCGCCTCGGCCCAGCCAAGGAAGCGCTGGGCGCCGGCCCCGTAGACCAGGTCATAGGCCAGGCTGTCCGCGTGAACTAGATGGGCGGGGAGGTCCAGCGCGTCCTGGCCGAGGCCGGTAGCCGTGGCGTTGACCACCAGATCGAAGGGGCCCTGCGGCAGCGTGTCCAGGCCGCAGGCAGCCAGCCGGGTGGCCGGGGCGATATCGCGAAAGGCCTCGAGCAGCCCCTCCGCGCGGGCGACGGTGCGGTTGGCGATGACCAGGGCCTCGGGCCCCCCCTCCAGCAGTGGCTGCAACAGGCCGCGGGTGGCGCCCCCGGCACCCAGGATCAGGATGCGGCGGCTGCGCACGTCGAAGTTCAGGCGGTCGAGGTCACGGCAGAAGCCGACGCCGTCCGTGTTGTCGCCATGGATGCGGCGCTCGTCGTCGCGCCACAGGGTGTTCACGGCACCCGCGTGTCGGGCGCGATCCGTGAGGACGCGGGCCAGGGCAAACGCCTCTTCCTTGAACGGGACGGTCACATTCAGGCCCCGGAACCCGGAGGAGAACCACGCCCAGACCTCCTCGGCGAACTGCCCCGGGGTGCCTTGCAGGGCCTCGTAGGTCAGGTGCTGCCCGGTCTGCTCGGCGAACAGGGCATGGATGCGCGGGGACAGCGAGTGGTGGATCGGGTTGCCGACCACGCCATAACGATCGGGGCGATCCGGGCGCGGCTCGCTCATCGGGCCGCGTCCTCCGCCAGCCATTCGGCCACGGTGCGGGCGTAGTAGGTGAGGATGCCGTCGGCCCCGGCGCGCTTCATGCCGGTCAGGGCCTCCAGCACGCAGGCGCGCTCGTCCAGCCAGCCACGTTCGGCGGCGGCCTTGAGCATCGCGTACTCGCCGGAGACGTGATAGACGAAGGTCGGGCGCTGGAACTGGTCGCGGATGCGGCGGACCACATCGAGATACGGCATGCCCGGCTTGACCATCACCATGTCGGCGCCCTCGGCCAGGTCGAGCGCGACCTCGTGCAGGGCCTCGTCGCCGTTGGCCGGGTCCATCTGGTAGGTCTCCTTGCCGCCCTTGCCCAGATTGCCGGCTGAGCCCACCGCATCGCGGAACGGCCCGTAGAAGGCCGAGGCGTACTTGGCGGAGTAGGCGAGGATGCGCGTGTGTACGTGCCCGCCGTCCTCCAGTGCGCTGCGGATCGCGCCGATGCGCCCGTCCATCATGTCGGAGGGGGCGACCACATCGGCGCCGGCCGCGGCATGCGACAGCGCCTGCTTCACCAAGGCCTCGACGGTGATGTCGTTCACAACAAAGCCGTCGTCGTCGATGATGCCGTCCTGGCCGTGGGTGGTGAACGGGTCCAGGGCGACGTCGGTGATCACGCCGAGCTCGGGGTGGGCCTGCTTCAGGGCGCGTACCGCGCGCTGGGCCAGGCCCTCGGGGTTCCAGGCCTCGGCGGCATCCAGACTCTTCTTCTTGCCCGGGACGACCGGGAATAGGGCCAGTGCCGGGATGCCGAGACGCACGGCCGCGGCCGCCTCTTCCAGCAGCAGGTCGATGGAGACGCGCTCCACGCCGGGCATCGACGGCACTGCCTCGCGCACCCCCTCGCCCTCGGTGACGAACACCGGCAGGATCAGATCATCCGCGCGCAGGTGGTGCTCGCGCATCAGGCGGCGGGAGAAGGCGTCGCGGCGCATGCGGCGTGGGCGGCCGGCGGGATAGGGGGCGATCGGTGCGGTCATGCCAGATCCTTGCGTGGGTCTTGTTGCGGGCCTTGTTACTGGTCGGCTTCGGCCAGCCAGTCGCGCGGCTTCAGGTAACGTTCGTACAGTTCGGCCTCGGGCGTTCCGGCCTCCGGCTGGTAGTTGTATTCCCAGCGCACCAGCGGCGGCAGCGACATCAGGATCGACTCGGTGCGCCCGCCCGACTGCAGGCCGAACAGGGTACCGCGGTCGTAGACCAGGTTGAACTCGACATAGCGCCCGCGCCGGTAGAGCTGGAACTGGCGCTCGCGCTCGCCGTATTCGGTCGCGTGGCGACGCTCGACGATCGGGCCGTAGGCATCCAGATAGGCATTGCCGACGCTCTGCATGTAACCGAAGGCGTGCTCGAAGCCGCCCTCGCTGAAGTCGTCGAAGAACAGCCCGCCGACGCCGCGCGGCTCGTCGCGGTGCTTGAGGTGGAAGTACTCGTCGCACCACTTCTTGTGCGCCGGGTAGAGGTGCTCGCCGAACGGGCGACAGGCGGCCTCGGCCGTGCGGTGCCAGTGGATACAGTCCTCGTCGAAACCGTAGTAGGGGGTCAGGTCGAAGCCGCCGCCGAACCACCAGATCGGCGCCTCGCCGGGTTTCTCCGCGATGAAGAAGCGCACGTTCGCGTGCGAGGTCGGCACATACGGGTTGTGCGGGTGGATCACCAGCGACACGCCGGTGGCCTGGAACGAGCGCCCGGCCATCTCCGGGCGGTGCGCGGTGGCCGAGGCCGGGAGGTTGTCGCCCATCACATGGGAGAAGTTGACCCCGGCCTGCTCGAAGACCCGCCCCTCGCGCAGCACGCGGGTGCGGCCGCCGCCGCCGGCCGGGCGTTCCCAGGCGTCCTCCTCGAAGCGGGCCTGGCCGTCCAGGCCCTCGAGGCCCTGGCAGATGCGGTCCTGCAGGCCCTGCAGGTAGTCGATCACGCGGTCGATGGAGACGTTGTCCTGGCTCATGCTGCGTCCCGGTTGATCAGTTGTCGGTATGGGTGTCGGGTTCCGGCGCGCCCCGGAGCCAGGCCCCGGTGCGGGCGTCGCGGATCGCGCTGGGTGCGGTGCGCCCGCCACATTCTGCCTGCAGGATCGCATCGATGCCGGCCCCGAGTTGTGAGGCAACGCAATCCCAGCTGCGGCAGGGCTCCGCGCCCGCACGGTTGGCGCTGGTGGAGACCAGCGCGCTTTCGGCGGCCGCGCACAGCGCGCGCGTCCCCGGATGGGCGGTGACGCGTACCGCGAGGCTGTCGTGTTCACCGCGCAGTAGCGGCGGGCAGGCATCGGTGACGGGCAGCAGCCAGGTGGTCGGCCCCGGCCAGCTGGCGTCGATCTCGGCGTGGTGCTCGGCCGGCAGCGGCGCCAGCCAGGGCGCGAGGCGCTCCAGCCGGTCGGTGACCACGATCAGCCCCTTGGCGGCCGGGCGACCCTTGATCTCGAGGATGCGATCGATCGCCCGGGGGGTATCCGGGCGGCAGCCAAGGCCGAAGACCGCCTCGGTCGGGTAGGCGATGACGCCGCCGTCGCGCACGCACTGCGCGACGGGGTCGATCTCGGTGCTGAGCAGTGGGGCCTTATTCGGATCCACGGTCGCCGGAGGGCTGGGCACTCAGGCGGCTGTCGCCGGTATCGCCGCTGTCGCCCGTTTTCGTGGCACCCGATTTCTTCGCCGGGGATTTCTTCGCGGCGGCCTTTTTTGTGCCCGTCTTGCTGGCGGTCTTCTTGCTTGTGGCCGCCTTTTTCGCCGGGGTCTTCTTCGTGCCGGACGACTTCGCCGTCGACTTGGCTGCGCTCTTGCCCGTGGCCTTTTTGTCAGCGGCCTTGGCGGAGGTCTTGCCCGAGCCCTTCGCGGTCGACTTGGCGGCGCCCTTGCGCCCGCGGCCCTTGCGCTCCGGAGCGGCGGCGATCAGTTCCTGGCACTGCGCAAGCGTCAGGGACTTGGGGTCGGTCTCCTTGGGGATCTTGGCGTTCTTGTTGCCGTCGGTCACGTAGGGGCCGTAGCGGCCGTTGAGGACCTGGATACCCTCTTCGTCGAAGCTCTTGATGAAGCGCTCGGCGTCCTTTTTCTTCTTCTCGGCGACGATCTCCAGCGCGCGCGGCAGCTCGATGGTCCAGACGTCATCGTCCGGGCCCAGGGAGGCGTACTTGGAGCCGTATTTCACGTACGGGCCGAAGCGGCCGATGTTGACCATCACCGGTTCGCCCTCGGGCGTCTCGCCGAGGTCGCGCGGCAGCTTGAACAGCTCCAGGGCCTCGTCGAGGGTGATCTTGTCCATCTTCTGCCCGGGCAGCAGGCCGGCGAAGCGCGGCTTCTCCTCGTCGTCCTTGGTGCCGATCTGCACGATCGGACCGAAACGGCCCAGGCGCACGCTGACCGGGCGTCCGCTCTGGGGGTCCGGGCCCAGTTCGCGCGACTGCACGGCCTCGGCGCGGGTGACGTTCTCTTCCTTTTCCTTTACGCGGTCGCGGAAGTCGCCCCAGAAATCCTCCAGCACCGGGACCCAGTCCTTTTCGCCGCGCGAGATCGCGTCCAGCTCGTCTTCCAGCTTCGCGGTGAAGTCGTAGTCGACATAGCGGTCGAAGTGCTGGGTCAGGAAGCTGTTCACGATCCGGCCGGTATCGGTCGGGATGAAGCGCTTGCCGTCCATCTCCACGTACTCGCGCGACTGCAGGGTGGAGATGATGCTGGCATAGGTCGACGGACGGCCGATGCCGTATTCCTCCAGCGTCTTCACCAGACTGGCCTCGGTGTAGCGCGGCGGTGGCTCGGTGAAGTGCTGGTCGGCGGTGATCTCGGCGAGCTGGACCGTGTCGCCCTCGGCCATCTCCGGCAGGCGCTTGTCCTCGTCGTCATCCTGCGCGTCGTCGCGGCCCTCCTGGTAGACGGCGATGAAGCCGGGGTCGACCAGGGTGGAGCCGGTGGCGCGGAACTGGTGCTGGCTGTCGCCCGGGACCAGGTCGGCGGCGACGGTGTCGAAGGTGGCGTGGATCATCTGGCAGGCGACGGTGCGCTTCCAGATCAGGTCGTACAGGCGGGCCTGGTCGCTGCTCAGGCGCTCGCGCACCTCGTTCGGCAGGCGGCGAACGGAGGTCGGGCGGATGGCCTCGTGGGCCTCCTGCGCGTTCTTGGACTTGGTCTTGTACTGGCGCGGGCTGTCGGGGACGTTGTTCGTCCCGTAGCGCTCCTCGATCAGGCCGCGGATCTCGCCGATCGCCTCGCCGGCCAGGGCCACCGAGTCGGTACGCATGTAGGTGATCAGGCCGATCGCGCCGGAACCGAGGTCGATGCCTTCATAAAGCTGCTGCGCGGTGCGCATGGTGCGCGATGCGGTGAAGCCGAGCTTGCGCGAGGCTTCCTGTTGCAGGGTCGAAGTGGTGAACGGCGCGGCCGGATTGCGGCGGCGCTGCTTCTTCTCGACCTTGGCGACCCGGAGTTCACCGCCGGCGGCGTCGGTCAGGCGCTTCTGGGCGTCGTGCGCGAGTTCGGCGCTGTTCAGGTCGAACTGGTCCAGCTTGTTGCCGTCCAGGTGTGTCAGGCGCGCGGTGAACGGCTGCTGCTGGCGCTCGGCCTTGGCGTCCAGCGTCCAGTATTCGCGCGCGACGAAGGCCTCGATCTCGTTCTCGCGCTCGCAGATCATGCGCAGTGCCGGGCTTTGCACGCGCCCGGCGGACAGGCCGCGCTTGATCTTGCGCCACAGCAGCGGGGACAGGTTGAAGCCGACCAGGTAGTCCAGCGCACGGCGCGCCTGCTGGGCATCGATCAGCGGCTTGGCCAGGTCGCGCGGCTCCTCGATCGCCTGCTGGATCGCCTTCTTGGTGATCTCGTGGAACACGACCCGGTGCACCCCGCGATCGTCCAGCAGGCCGCGGTCACGCAGGACTTCGTAGAGGTGCCAGGAGATGGCCTCGCCTTCACGGTCGGGGTCAGTCGCGAGGATCAGGTCGTCGGATTTCTTCAGCGCCTTGGCGATCGCCTCGATCTGCTTCTCGCTGCGTTCGATCACGTCGTACTTCATGCGGAACCCGTTTTCCGGGTCCACTGCCCCTTCCTTGGGGACCAGGTCGCGAACGTGGCCATAGGAGGCCATGACCTGGTAGTCCGGGCCGAGATACTTCTCGATGGTCTTGCCCTTGGCAGGGGACTCTACAATAACGAGGTGCTTGCTCATGTCGCTCGGGACCGTCTCCGTGGCAGCGGGTTCCGTGTCGGGGCGGTGGCGGTTGCGCGCATGCAACCGGGTTCACGGGCGCTAAAGACTAGAGGAGGAAAATGTCTGTGGCTACCGTGTGTCCACCGGAAGACGGGGCAATCAGTGAAGATAATCCACGGCACTGGGGCCCGAATCGTCGCGCATGACCTCTTCCAGGCGGGAATAGGCGATCGCGTCGTCGGGCTGGTTGAACAGCACCATCAGCACCACCCAGCGCAGCTGGTCGAGGTCGATCTCCTCGGCGTCCAGCTCCATTACGCGGTCCAGCACCAGCTCGCGGGTGCCGGCGGTCAGCAGGCCGTTTTGCTCCAGGTGCAGCAGGAAGCCATGGGCCTCGGTATCCAGGCGTTTTTGCTCTTCCGGGGCATAGATCCGCTGGGCGGCGCCGTCGCCGCCGCGCCCGGCCAGGGGGGCCTCGCTCATCAGGCGGTCCAGCCAGCCCAGAGCGCGGTCGATCTCGCGGCGGGCAAAGCCGGCCTCCACCAGGTGGCGTTCCAGCTCCGAGCGGTCCGGCTCCTCGTCGGATTCCTCGTCGATGGTGTGCTCGAAGAGATACATGAGCACATCCAGCACATTCTCGTTCATGATTCGGGGGATCCTGCGTCGAGGCGCTGGTAACGCCCGTGGTCGAGGGCGGCCACACGGCCATGGAGTTCAAGCAAAACCAGCATGGATGAAAGCTGTTCGATGGTCAATTTGGTGCGTTCGCGCAGGGTTTCCAGCGGGACCGGGTCGAATCCCATCGCGTTCAGTACGCGTTCCTGCTCCGGATCCAGCGGGTCGGAGGCGGGTTCGGCCGCGGCCGGAGGCGCATCGGGCGCGACGCCCAGCCAGTCCGCGAGGTCATCCAGGATCTCCTCGGCCGACTCCACCAGCTGGGCGCCATCGCGGATCAGCCGGTGGCAGCCGCGGCTGGTCGGGCTCAGCACCGAACCGGGGACGGCATAGACCTGGCGCCCCTGTTCGGCAGCCAGCCGTGCGGTGATCAGGGATCCGCTCTTCAGCGCCGCCTCGACGACCAGGGTCGCCAGTGACAGGCCGCTGATCACGCGGTTGCGCTGCGGGAAGTTCCGCGCCAGCGGCCGGGTATCGGTGGGCCACAGCGAGACCACCAGGCCATGGTCCGCGATGCGGTGCGCCAGGCGCCGGTGCTGGGCGGGGTAGATGCGGTCGGGCCCGGTGGCTACGACCGCGATGGTGCGCCCGCCAGGCGCGGCCAGGGCGCCTTCGTGGGCGGCGCCGTCGATGCCCCGGGCCAGGCCGCTGGTGACCGTCAGCCCGGCCCCGGCCAGCTCGCGGGCGAATTCCGTGGCGAGGCGCTCGCCCTGCGGGGTGGCCTCACGGCTGCCGACGATCCCCACCTGCGGGCTGCGCAGCAGCTCGCGCGCGCCGTTCAGGTACAGCACCGGGGGCGGGTCGGGGAGTTCCGCCAGCAGGGGCGGGTAGTCGGGGTCGTCCAGACACAGCAATGTGTGCCGGGGGTCGGCATCCAGCCAGGCCTGGTCGGCCTGCGCCCCGGCCTCGCGGGCTTTATGGGCGGTGGTGTCCAGCTTGAGGTCGACGCCCGCGCGCTGCCATTCGGCCGCGGGGGCGGCCAGGGCGTTGCCCGGGGAGCCGAAGGCCTCGACCAGTTGCAGCAGGCGCCGCGGGCCGAGGCCTGGGGTGTTGATCAGTTGCAGCCAGTCCTCGTGCGGGGCGGCTGTCGCGCCGGCATCACGCATGCAGCCTGGCCGCAGGCCCGGTCAGGGGGTGCGAACCTTGTCGCCCTCGCGCAGGGTGCGCTCGGCCTCGGTCACCAGCACGTAGGACACCTTCTCGAAGGTCTGGAAGACCATGACGGTGCCGACTTCCTCTTCCGGCAGGGTGACCACCTCGTTGGCGCGATCGCTGATCGGGTCGCGGACCTCGCGCCCGGCGGTAAAGGCGGTCAAGACCTGGCCGTTTTCGATGCCGTCGCGTTCACCACGGTTGATGATGGCGGCCTGCAGCTGGCCGATCTGGCTGAGGGCGTCGAACAGCGAGATGATCGTGCCCTCGGTACCAGCCGGCGGGCGCCCGATGTCGAACAGCATGTCCTGCTCTTCGGCGTAGGGGACCAGGCGGTCACCGCGGATGGCCTCGCGCTCGCCCTTGCGGATGTCGGCGCGGGCGACGTTGCCCGGCTCGATGATCTCGGCCTCGCCCACCGGCAGGGTGGCGACGCCCAGGTCCTCTCCGGTGTCCGGATCGGTCAGTGCGCCGTCGTGGCGAACGATGTGATAGAGCTCGTAGCGTTCGGTGTCCTCGGCGTTGCGCACATACACCCGGTCGCCTGGGCCGAAGATCACGCGCTCGTCCTGCGAGGCGAGGATGTAGGGGGCGTTTTCCAGGGTTTCCTCGTCCAGCACCTGTGGACGGAACATGAACGACTGCAGGGTGGAGATCGGGGAGACGTCCTCGTCGCGCTCCACCACCCGTGCTTCCGGTGACAGGCGATGCGTCGGGCGCACCCGCGGCCCGCCGTCGACCGTGATGCGCGGCCGGCCGTCCACGTAGTGGATGCTCAGCACGTCACCCGGATAGATCAGGTGGGGGTTCTCGATCTCGGGGTTGACCAGCCAGATCTCCGGCCAGTACCACGGGTCCTGCAGGAACATCGCGGAGATGTCCCAGAGGGTGTCGCCCTTCTTAACGACGTAGCGTTCGGGCGCGGATTCGCGGATCTCCGGCTCGGCCTCGGGGGTCGAGCGCTCATCCTGGGCTTCGCGCGCCGGGCGGGCTTCGGCCTGCGCCGTGCCGGAATCGGAGGCGGTTGATTCGCCGCCGCCGTTCTCGGGTGTGGCCGCGCAGGCGCCCAGCAACAGCGTTACACTGAACAGAATGCCCGGCAGAACGAAGGTCGTGGTGGCCCTGGTCTTGTACATTTGGTGTCCCCTGTCAGGTCCGCGCGCTCCCCGAGCCTTCCTGTGGCCCGGCCCCCAATCGGATGACGCAATTCCGCGGATATTGCGGTCCAACGTTAGCAGAATTGCGACATCTGTACAGTACAAAGTTTGAGGTTTTTTCATGGCCAAGCGTGAAATCCTGCACTTCCCCGACCCCCGGCTGCGGCTGAAGGCCGAGCCGGTCGCCGAGGTGGACGACGAAATCCGCACCCTGGTGGACGACATGTTCGAGACCATGTACGCCGCGCCCGGCATTGGTCTGGCCGCCACCCAGATCAACGTGCAAAAGCGTGTGCTGGTCGCGGATGTCTCCGAGGACCAGAGCGAGCCGCATGCCCTGATCAACCCGGAGATCCTCGAGACCTCCGGTGAGGAGGAAATGGACGAGGGCTGCCTGTCCGTCCCCGGCTTCTACGAGAAGGTGCAGCGCGCCGACCGGATTCGCGTGCGTGCCCTGGGGCGTGACGGCCAGCCCTTCGAGCTGGACATCGATGGCCTGCTGGCGGTGTGCATCCAGCACGAGATCGACCACCTCGACGGCAAGCTGTTTGTCGATTACCTGTCCAGCCTCAAGCGCAGCCGCATCCGCAAGAAGCTGGAGAAGCAGGGCGGGCGCTCCGGAGCCGGTGACAAGACCGCGGTCCCCGCGGTCTGATGGGAGTGGCGGACACGGACGTCGAGTCCCTGCGCATTGTCTATGCCGGGACGCCGGATTTCGCGGTTCCCGCGCTGCAGTCCCTGATCGACGCCGGGCATGCCCCGGTCGCGGTCTATACCCAGCCGGACCGACCGGCGGGGCGCGGGCGCAAGCTGCGTCCGGGCCCGGTCAAGCAGGTCGCCGAGGCCGCCGGCCTGCCGGTGGTGCAGCCGGAGAGCCTGAAGTCCGCCGAGGCCCAGGCCGAACTTGCCGCCTGGCGCCCGGACATCCTGATCGTGGCGGCCTACGGGCTGATCCTGCCCCGCGCCGTACTCGCGATCCCGCCGCTGGGCGGGCTCAATATCCATGCCTCGCTGCTGCCGCGCTGGCGCGGCGCGGCGCCGATCCATCGCGCGATCCTCGCGGGGGACGAAGAGACCGGGGTCTGCCTGATGCAGATGGCCCCGGGGCTGGATACCGGCCCGGTGCACGCCTGCCGTCGCGTCCCGATCACACCGGAGACCACCACCGGTGAGCTGCACGATGTCCTCGCCCGCGAGGGGGCGGAGCTGCTGGTGGAACAGCTCCCGACGATTGCTGCGGGTGCCTCCGCACCGTGGCCGCAGGATGATGCGCAGGCCAGCTACGCCCGCAAACTGGAGAAACAGGAAGCCTGGATGGACTGGTCGCAGCCGGCCGCGGCCCTGGATCGACAGGTGCGGGCCTTCAACCCCTGGCCGGTGGCGCAGGCCGGCTGGCAGGGGCAGGCGCTGCGGGTCTACGCGGCGACCCCGCTGGAGGTCGCGGCGAATGCGACGCCCGGAACGATCATGGATGCCGGGCCGGAGGGCGTGGATGTGGCCACCGGCGACGGCGTCCTGCGCCTGCGGACCGTGCAGCTGCCCGGCCGCCGCCCGGTCGCGGCGGCGGACTGGGCCCGCAATGCGGACCTGCCCGGCCAAACCCTGACCGGGGCGGTCTGATGGCGGGCAAGTCGAAACGCGTGGTGCCCTCGCGGGTGGATTCGCGCTCGCCGCGCCAGCGCGCGCTGGAGGCGGTGGAGCGCGTGGTGCTGCAGGGCCAGTCGCTGACCCGGGCGGTGGAGCTGGTGACCGAGGGGCTGGCGGCGCGCGATGCCGCCTGGGTGCAGGCGCTCGCCTACACCACCTTGCGCTGGTACCCGCAGCTGGCGGGGCTGGTCGATGGCTTTCTGGATCGGCCGCTGCGCAAGAAGGATGCCGTGATTGGTGTGCTGCTGGCGCAGGGACTGGCCGAGGTGCTGCATTTCGGGACGCGCGATCACGCGGCGGTGCGCGAGACCGCCGAACTGGCGCGCGAGATCCATCGCCCCGGCGCGGTGGGCCTGATCAACGCGGTGCTGCGCCGTGCCCTGCGCGAGCAGGACGAACTGGCGAGCCAGATCGAGGCCGACCCGGTGCTGCGCTATGCGGTCCCGGAATGGCTGCTGGAGGCGATTCGCGATGCCTGGCCGGAGGACTGGGAGACGCTGCTGGAGGCCTCGACCCGCCCCGCGCCGATGACCCTGCGCGTGAACCTGCACCGTGGCAGTCGCGAAGCGGCGCTGGAGGCCCTGTCCGCCGCCGGTATCCCGGGGCGCGCGCACCCGGCGCTGGCCAGCGCGCTGACTCTGGATGCCCCGGTCGATGTGGCCGCCCTGCCGGGGTTCGCTGACGGGGCGCTTTCGGTCCAGGACGCCTCGGCGCAATGGGCCGGGCCGTTGCTGGGGCCGCGGGCCGGCGAACGGGTGCTGGACGCCTGTGCGGCACCCGGCGGCAAGACCGGGCATTTACTGGAACACGCGGGTGGCGATCTGGATCTCACCGCGTTGGACAACGACCCCGAACGCCTGGAACAGGTACGCGAGAACCTCGACCGGCTGGGCTATGACGCCCGCCTGGTCGCGGCGGATCTGGACGCCACCGATGACTGGTGGGACGGCGAGCCCTTCGACGCGATCCTGCTGGATGTTCCCTGTTCCGCCACCGGCGTGATCCGGCGTCATCCGGACATCAAGACCCTGCGCCGGGCCGATGACATCCCGCGCCTGGCGGCGGAGCAGGCCCGCCTGCTGGCCGGCGCCTGGAAGCTGCTCCGCCCGGGCGGCCGGTTGCTGTATGCCACCTGTTCGCTGCTGTCGGCGGAGAACGAGGCGGTGGTCGCCCCGTTCGTCGCGGCGACCGCGGATGCCTGCGCCCGGCCGCTGGAGGGCGAGTACGCCATCCCCGGTAGCAAGCCCCGCGCGGCAGGTGTATCGCTGCCGCTGGGGCTCGAGGACGGGGACGGCTTCTATTACGCGCTGCTGGAGAAGAAGGCCCCCTGATGCCGGGGCGTTCATCGTGGCGGGGCGGGCCCCTGACGGCGCTGTGCGGGCTACTGGCCCTGCTGGCGCTGCCGGTGACGGCGAGCGCGGTGGAGATCCGCGCCGCGAATCACATGTGGCTGGATGATGCCACCGTGCTGGTGCGCCTCGATATCGACATGCGCCTGCCCGCGGTGCTGGAGGACGCCCTGGCCAACGGCGTGACGCTGGAGTTCGAGGCGCAGACGCGGCTGGAACGCGGCCGGCGGGTCGGGCGCGATACCCTTGCCAGCGAGACGCGTCGCGTCCAGCTGCAATACTTCGCCCTGAACCGGCACTATCTGGTAACCGCGGTGACCGACGAGCGCATGGACCTGAAACCGACCCTGGGGGATGCCCTGGACCTGGTCGCCCGGCGGCTGGGGCGGCTGCGTCTGGACGAGGTTCCGGACGCGGTGCGCGAGAATCCCGGCGAGTTCGATCTCGCGGCGCGGCTGACGCTGGTGTATTCCGCGCTGCCGCTGCCCCTGCAGCTGGATGCCGGTTTGCGCGGTGATCTGACGACCCGACAGGAGTGGCGGCGATGGTCGCTGGATTAGGGAAGCGCTGGTCAACGTACACGCTCGCGCTCGAGTCGCTTTTGCGCGCGCGAAAGCGGCCGAGCCCCTTGGGGTTGGTACCCCGGGTTCCCCGATCCGGCGTTGCGGCCCTTGCCGGTAGAATGGCTACCGGCTGCGGACCGCGCCTTGTTTCGGAAAATCTGGGATACCAACGCGAGGGTGTACGTTGACCAGCGTTTCCCTAAGAGGCTTCCCGTGGGGGCTCCTCGGCATCGGGCTCCTGTTCGCGCTGCTGCTGACCTCGCTGGTGGTGATGGGCGATGCGGCCCAGAACCAGGCGCGCTTCGAACAGGTGTTCCTGTGGCTGCTGGTGTTCCATGTGGCCGTGCTGGTGGTGCTGGGCGGGCTGATTATCTATCAGCTGGTGCGCATGGCGATCCAGTATCGCCGCGGGGTGCCCGGCAGCCGCCTGACGCTGCGCCTGGTGGCGGTGTTCATGCTGGTGGCCGTGCTGCCGGTGTCGGTCGTCTACTACTTCTCCTTCAAGTTCCTGAACGAGGGCGTGGATTCCTGGTTCGACGTGCGCGTGGAGTCGGCGCTGGAGGATGCGCTGGAGCTGTCGCGCTCGTCGCTGGATCTGCGGGTGCGCCAGCTGGCGACCGAGACCCAGGAACTGATGAGCGACCTCGAGGGGGTCTCGGAAGGCCTGGTTCCGCTGGCGCTGAACGACTATCGCCGCCAGGTCGGGGCGCAGGAGTTGACGCTGGTCGGTTCGAACAACCGCATCATCGCCTCCAGTACCGACAGCCCGATCCGCCGTCTGCCGACCCCGCCGGGCTCCGACATCCTGATGCGGGTGCGCCCGGAGCAGCCGTATTCGCGCCTGGAGCCGCAGTCCGACGGCTCGCTGATCATCCGCGTGGTGGCCACCACCAGCAGTCGCCGCCCGGGCTCGGAGAATCGCATCCTGCAGGGCATCTACCCGGTGGATCCGCGCATGAGTGCGTTGTCGCTGCGGGTCCAGGACGCCTTCGCCGATTACCGCGAGTTCGCCTACCTGCGCGGGCCGATGATCCAGGGCTTTGTGTTTACCCTGTCACTGGCGCTGGCGATCTCGCTGATGGCCGCGCTGTGGGCCGGGCTGCTGGTGGCGCGGCGCATGGTGCGCCCGATCTCCGATCTGGTGCAGGGCACGCGCATGGTGGCGCAGGGCGACTACAGCACGCGCCTCGCGGTGCAGCGCGCCGACGAGCTGGGCTTCCTGGTGCAATCGTTCAACACCATGACCCGTACCCTGAACGAGGCGCGCGACGAGGCCGAGCGCAATCGCCGCCTGCTGGACGCCGAGCGCGCCTACCTGGAGAGCGTGCTGCAGCATCTGCGCTCCGGCGTGCTGGCGCTGGATGGCAGTCTGCGCCTGCGCACGGCGAACGCCGCGGCCAGCGAGATCCTGGAATGCGACCTGCAGGGCGCGCGCACCCGGGTGATGTCCGAGCTGGGTGACGAGTGCCCGTTGGTCGCACAGTTCTTCGAGGCGATCAGTGACGCCCTGGTGCGCCAGGAGGCCGAATGGTCGCGTCAGGTGGTCGTCTTTACCCGCAGCGGGCGCAAGGTACTGATGACCCGCGCGGTGTGGTTGCCGACCTCGGGCTCCAGCCGCGGCCTGCACGCCATCGTGTTCGACGATATGACCGAGTTCCTGAAGGCCCAGCGCGACGCGGCCTGGGGCGAGGTGGCGCGGCGTCTGGCGCACGAGATCAAGAACCCGCTGACGCCGATCCAGCTCTCCGCCGAGCGCCTCTCGAGGCGCCTGGGCAAGGTGCTGGAGGGGGCCGACCGCGAGGTGCTGGACCGTGCCACCGGCACCATCGTGCAGCAGGTGGAGGCGATGAAGACCCTGGTCAACGCCTTCCGCGACTATGCCCAGGCGCCGCAGCTGGAGCGCGCCTCGGTGGACCTGAACCAGCTGATCCGCGATGTCTGCGAGCTGTACCTCGACCAGGACGGCCGCTCGCGCGTGGATGTCACGCTGGATGCGGAACTGCCGCGGATCCATGGCGACGCCGGGCGCCTGCGCCAGCTGCTGCACAACCTGATCAAGAACGCGCTGGAGGCGGGCAAGGGCCACGAGGACATGGAGGTGCATGTGGCCACCGCTTACCTCGACGACCCGGCGGGTCCGCACATCGAGCTGCGGGTGACCGACACCGGTCCCGGCATCAAGCCGGAGTTCCTCGAACGGATCTTCGAGCCCTACACCACCGACAAACCGCGTGGAACCGGTCTCGGTCTGGCGGTCGCGCAGAAGATCGTGGAGGAGCATGGCGGCATGATTGAGTGCCATAATGCGGAATCCGGGCGGCATGGGGCGGTCTTCCGCATCCGCATTCCGGTGGAGCATGGTCCGGTGGTTCACGAGGAGCCCGAATGAGCGAAGCCTACATACTCGTGGTCGACGACGAGCCGGACATCCGCATGCTGCTGCAGGATGTGCTGGAGGACGAGGGCTACCAGGTAGCCCTTGCCGGCTCCGTGGCCGAGGCCAAGGCCCAGCGCCGCAGCCGCCGTCCCGACCTGATCCTGCTGGATGTCTGGATGCCGGACGGCGACGGCATCTCGCTGCTGAAGGAGTGGAGCGACGACGAGGGCCTGCCCTGCCCGGTGGTGATGATCTCCGGCCATGGCAATGTCGAGACCGCCGTGGATGCCACGCGGCTCGGGGCCTACGACTTCATCGAGAAGCCGCTGTCCATCGACAAGCTGCTGATCACCCTGAACAACGCCCTGGAGGCCGCGCGCCTGCAGCGCGAGAACGTGGGCCTGAAACGCCATGCCGGCACCGTGCACGACCCGGTCGGCAGCAGCGCCACCATGGTGAACCTGCGCGACCAGGTGCAGCGCATGGCGCAGCACGATACCTGGGTGCTGATCACCGGCGAGCCGGGGGTGGGCAAGCAGACCTTCGCGCGCCTGCTGCATGCGCGCAGCGCGCGGCGCGAGAGCCCGTTCATCGTGGTCTCGGTGGGTTCGCTGTCCGGCGAGGAGGCGATCGCCGAGCTGTTCGGCAGCGAGCAGGGCGAGCATGTGCGCTACGGCCTGCTGGAGCAGGCGGCGGGCGGCGTGCTGTTCCTCGACGAGGTCGCGGAGATGGACCTGCAGACCCAGGGGCGGCTGCTGCACGCGCTGGATACCCAGCGCATCACGCGCATCGGCGGCAACCAGCCGATCAGCGTGAATGTGCGCGTGATCGCGGCCAGCCAGTACGACCTGGCCGAGGCGGTGGAGCAGGGCCACTTCCGCGAGGATCTCTACTACCGGCTCAATGTCCTGCCGCTGGCGATCCCGCCGCTGCGCGAGCACCCGGAGGATATCCCGGAACTGCTGGAATGCCACATGCGCCACCTGCACCAGCAGGAGGGCCTGCCGGTGCGCGCCTTCCAGCGCCCGGCACTCGAGCGGCTGCAGCAGTACCACTGGCCCGGCAATGTGCGCGAACTGCGCAATCTGGTGCAGCGGCTGATGATCCTGGGCTCCGGCGACGAGATTACCCGCGACGAGGTGGAACGCACCCTCAGCGGGCAGCCGCAGCGCGCGGAGGAGGCCGGCGAGGGCACGGTGGCCATCCCCGACCTGCCGTTGCGCGAGGCGCGCGAGCAGTTCGAGCGCGAGTATCTGCAGCAGCAGCTGGAGCGTTCCGAGGGCAACATGACGCGCCTGGCGGAACGGGTGGGGCTGGAACGCACCCATCTGTACCGCAAGTTCAAGGCGCTGGGGATCGACCCCAAGCGCGTGAAATCCGATAGCTGAATCCGCTCCGGGACGGGAGGCGCATGAAGCACATCATCATCCTCGGGGCCGGTCAGGTCGGCCAGTCGCTGGCCGAGGCGCTGAGCGCCGACGGGATCGACATCACCGTGGTCGACTATCGCTCCGAGATGCTGGCGGATCTGGAAGACCGCTACGACATAAAAACGGTACACGGCTTCGCTGCGCACCCGTCGGTGCTGGAGGCGGCCGGGGCGCGGGACGCGTCCATGCTGATCGCGGTGACCAATTCCGACGAGACCAACATGGTCGCCTGCCAGGTGGCGTCCACGCTGTTCAATATCGAGACCAAGATCGCCCGGGTACGGGCGCGCGACTACCACGAGACCCCGGCGCTGTTCGCCCAGGACGCGATGCCGGTGGACATGCTGATCTCGCCCGAGGCGATCGTGACCAGCCACATCCAGCGGCTGATCGAGCACCCCGGCTCGCTGCAGGTGCTGGAATTCGCCGAGGGCCGCGTCTCGCTGGTCGGCGTGCGGGCCTACTACGGCGGGCCGCTGGTCGGCCACGAACTGAAGAACCTGCAAAGCGACATGCCCGGAATCCATACCCGGGTGGCGGCGATCTTCCGCAAGGACCGGCCGATTCAGCCGGATGGTTCCACGGTGATCGAGGCGGACGACGAGGTCTTCTTTGTCGCGGCGAAGAAGAACATCCGCGCGGTGACGTCCGAGCTGCGCAAGCTGGAGAAGCCCTACAAGCGCATCCTGATCGCGGGCGGCGGCAACATCGGCGAGCGGCTCGCCGAGACGCTCAGCAAGCGCTACCGGGTCAAGGTGATCGAGCGTGACTCCGAGCGCGCCGACCACCTGGCGCGGACGCTGCCCAGCAATGTGCTGGTGCTGCACGGGGACAGCTCGGATGACCGCTTCCTCGAGTCCATCAACGTCGAGCACAGCGATGTGTTCTGCGCGGTCACCAACGACGACCAGGCGAATATCTTTGCCGGGATGCTGGCCAAGCGCTGGGGCGTGCGCAAGGTGATGTCGCTGATCAATCGCCCCAGCTACGTGGACCTGCTGCAGAGCGGGACCATCGATGTCGCGATCTCGCCGCAGCAGGCGACCATCGGGGCGTTGCTGGCGCGGGTGCGCGAGGGTGGTACTGCCACCGTGCATACCCTGCGGCGCGGGGCGGCGGAGGCGATCGAGACGGTGGTCAACGGCGATGCGCGCACCTCGCAGGTGGTCGGGCGGCGGGTCGACGAGATCGACTTCCCCGAGGGTACGAGCCTGGGCGCGGTGGTCCGCGAGGAGGAGGTCATCATCCCGCACCGGGACACGGTCATCGAGGCCGGCGACCATGTGATCCTGTTCGTGACCGACCGGCGCAAGGTGAAGCAGGTCCAGCGCCTGTTCCAGCCTACGGCACTGTTCTTCTAGGCGGGAGGCGCAGATGCTTCATCTTGCCTCCACCGCCCGGTTGCTGGGTGTTCTGCTGACGCTGTTCAGTCTGGCGATGCTCCCGCCGGCGGCCATCGGCTTCCTGTACGGGGAGGCCACCGCGCTGGTGTTCCTGCAGGCCTTTGCCCTGCTCCTGCTGATTGGCGGGCTGCTGTGGGCCCCGCTGTACCGGATGCGTCGGGAACTGCAGGCGCGCGACGGCTTCATCCTGGTGGTGCTGTTCTGGCTGGGGCTGGGCATCGCCGGGGCGACGCCCCTGTTCCTCGATCCGAGTCTGCAGATCTCCTTTACCGATGCGGCCTTCGAGTCGATGTCCGGGCTGACCACCACCGGGGCCACGGTACTGACCGGGCTGGATGACCTGCCGCGGGCGCTCCTGTGGTATCGCCAGCAACTCCAGTGGATGGGGGGCATGGGCATCATCGTGCTGGCGGTGGCCATCCTGCCGCTGCTGGGCGTCGGCGGCATGCAGCTGTTCAAGGCCGAGACCCCGGGGCCGATCCGCGACAACAAGCTGACCCCGCGCATCGCCGAGACCGCGCGCAACCTCTGGTACATCTACCTGGGCCTGACCGTGGCCTGCGCGCTGGCCTACTGGGCCGCCGGCATGGATGCCTTCGACGCGGTGGCGCATTCGTTTACCACGGTCGCCATTGGCGGATTCTCGACCTATGACGCCAGCATCGGTCATTTCGATTCGGTGGCCATCGAGATCGTCGCCATTGCCTTCATGGTGCTGGCCGGGATGAACTTCGCCCTGCATTTCCTGGTACTGCATCGGGCGACCTGGAAGCCCTACCGGCGCGACGAGGAGCTGCGCGCCTATCTGCTGGTGCTGGGTTCCGCAACGGTGCTGGTGGTTGCCTTCATGCTCTGGAGCGGGTTTACCGATCAGCTCGGGGATGCGCTGCGGCGCGGGATCTTCCATGTCGTGTCCATCGCGACCACCACGGGCTATGCCACGGATGCCTTCTATCTGTGGCCCGGTTTCCTCCCGGTACTGCTGATCTTCCTGTCGTTCATCGGCGGCTGTACCGGCTCCACCGGCGGCGGCATGAAGGTGGTGCGCGTGCTGTTGCTGGCCAAGCAGGGCCTGCGCGAGATCAAGCGGCTGATCCATCCGCATGCGCGGATCACGGTCAAGGTGAACGGCAAGGAGGCACCGGACCGCGTCGTGCAGGCGGTGTGGGGCTTTCTCGCGGCCTACGTGATGGTATTCGTGGTGATGATGCTGGCGCTAATGGCGTCGGGGCTCGATCAGGTCACGTCGTTTTCCGCGGTCGCGGCCACGCTGAACAACCTCGGCCCCGGGCTGGGTGAGGTCGGGCCCAATTTCCAGTCAATCAACGATTTCAGCAAATGGGTTCTCGTGCTCGCCATGCTGATGGGGCGGCTGGAAATCTTTACCGTGCTGGTGCTTCTGTCGCCCGCCTTCTGGCGGCGTTAGCCTGAACGCATCGTTTGACCGGCGGCGCGGGAGGTGCCCCATGAGCGACATGATCGAACGTTTCCAGAACATGCTCGATGGCGGACAGGACTCCGCCATGTTGCGTTTCTCGCTGGGCAACGCCCTGGCGACCGACGGTCAGCTCGAGGCCGCCGTTCCGCACCTCGAGCGCGCATTGGAACTGGACGGCGGGTACTCCGCGGCGTGGAAACTGCTGGCGAAGACGCTGGTCCAGCTCGAGCGCCCCGAGGCGGCGCTGTCCACCTGCGAGCGCGGCATTCGCGTGGCCACGGAGAAGGGCGACCTGCAGGCGGTGAAGGAGATGGAGGTCTTCGCCAAGCGCGCCCGCAAGCAGCAGGCCGCCACGGACGGGCCGGGCGACGGCT
This sequence comes from Thioalkalivibrio sp. ALE25, assembly GCF_000377285.1. Lineage (NCBI taxonomy): Bacteria > Pseudomonadati > Pseudomonadota > Gammaproteobacteria > Chromatiales > Ectothiorhodospiraceae > Thioalkalivibrio > Thioalkalivibrio sp. ALE25. The sequence continues at coordinate 49,153 of NZ_KB897925.1, forward strand.
CCGGGGGCGCATGAGCGCAGCCGACGACGATCGAAGCCGGAGCGAGGACGCCGGCGCCTACCAGGCCCCGCTGACCGCGGCCCACTTCGCCCCGCGCTACTGGGGCAGCTGGCTGCTGCTGGGCCTGGCGTGGGTGCTGCAGGAATTGCCGCGCCCGGCCGTGCGTGGCCTGGCCCGTGGCCTGGGCCGGCTGATCCGGCGCTTTGCCGGGCGCAGCCGCGCGGTGGCCGAACGCAACCTGGAGCTGTGCTTCCCGCAGCTGAGCCCCGCCGAACGCATGCAACGCCTGGAGGCCTATTACCGCTACCAGGCACAGACCGTGCTGGACTATGGCCTGTTGTGGTTCGGCAAGCCGGGGCAGCATGCCGCGCGTATCCGCATCGAGGGCCTGGAGCACTACGAGCGCCTGCGCTCGGCCGGCACCCCGGTGATCATCCTCGCGCCGCATTCACTGGCGCTGGACTACGGTGGCGTGCGCATGAGCCAGATGTTCGATGGCGTGTCCTTCGCCAAGCCGATGAAGAACCCGGTGCTGGAGTGGATCAACCACCGCAGCCGCACCCGCTACTCCGGCGACATCTTCGCCCGTGACCAGGGCCTGCGCCCGGCGATCCGCCAGCTCAAGCGCGGGCGCTTCTTCTATTACCTGCCGGACGAGGACCTGGGCGCCGAGGGCGCCGTCTTCGTCGACTTCTTCGGTGTGAAGAAGGCCACGCTGACCGCGCTGGCCCGTCTGACGCGCATGTCGAAGGCCGCGGTGCTCCCCAGCTTCGCCTGGTACGACCCCGCGGCGGATCAGTACGTGATGCGCCTGTGGCCGCCGCTGGAGGATTACCCCACGGGTGACGACGATGCGGATGCCCGGCAGATGAACGCAGCCGTGGAACGCGGCATCGAACAGGCCCCGGCGCAGTATCTGTGGTCCATGCGCCTGTTCCGCACCCGCCCCGAAGGCGAGCCGCGCCTGTATCCTGACCGCAAGCGCTGATCAGCCCACCGCCTTCATGCACCGTTGGGTGGTGTCAGGGAGTCGCAGCCGTCGGGCGCGGGCAAACACTTCTCAGACCGTCGATGTGTTCGTGTAGGTCCGGGCGGATGGTTGCCCACATGGGGTCGAGGATGAAATCGATGCCTTCCCGTCGTGCCAGTTTGGCGGCTGGAACGAAATCGGAGTCGCCCGAGACCAGGATGATCTGATTCACCTGTTGCTTGAACGACAGTGCAGCGATATCAATGCCCAACCGCATATCTACGCCCTTTTGGCGCAGGTCGAGGTGGAAATCGGCGTCGGTGATGTCCGTCCAGTCGCGTGCTCCCTGGCAGAGTGCATGCAGCGCTTTCTGCTTCAGGCGCCAGTGGACATGGCTGGTCGGCAGCTCCCCGAGTCGCAAAGCGACCTTTCGCTGGCTGCGAAGTGCGTCATGGAATGCCCGCCGCCATACGGCGACCTCGCTTCTGCCATAGTCGACAGGGCTCTTGCCTAAAGGGGTGTGTCCTTTCCAGCTCGAAGGGTGGGCGTCGTAGACAAATATGCGATAGAGGCGGGAAACCCGCGGCCCATTGCGTGGGGCGTTGAGATGATCAAGGGCGAGACCGTGAAGGGTTCTCGCGGTTTCTTCCGGGCCTTGCTTGCCGAAAATGCGTCGGCTTCGAACCAGAAAGAACCCGGCGTCGACCAGCACTGCAGTCACGGCAGGACTTGCGTGGCGCAGAAACAAAGAGCCCTCGGGGTCGGCCTTCCCTGAATCATTGAGAGAAGGCTTACTGCCGAGGGCGGATCTGTCTTTCATTCTAGGTACCTCCCTGTACCTTGACAAGTTTTCCGAATTTGGCCCAAGAGTGCCAATCATTCAAGGGGGCGGCCTCAGCGTTCCCGATTGCATGCGTTTGATCCGGATGCGGCTCAAGGAGATGGGGTGCCATGCCCGAGGGCGATACGATCCACAAGCTGGCGGCGGCGCTGCGGCCCATGCTCGAGGGGGTGGCGCTTGGCCGGGTCGCCACCCGAGCGCGCCGGGGGGATCCGTTACTGGAACATGGCGTGATGACCGCGGAGGCCGTGCAGGCCCGGGGCAAGCACCTGCTGCTGGACCTGGAGGCGGCGGACGGGCGGCGCTGGCAGTTGCGCAGCCATCTCGGGATGTACGGGACCTGGCACCAGTATGCGCCGGGCGCGGCGTGGCACAAGCCGGCGGCCGGGGCGTGGGCGGTGCTGGGCCTGCCGGATCGCGTGCTGGTCTGTTTCCACCCGCGTGAGCTGCAGTGGCGTCCGCGCGCGGACGGCGCACGGGACGTTCCCCGGCTGGATGCGCGGGTGGGCCCCGACCTGCTGGACCCGGCGATTGACCTGGATGCGGTTGTTGCCCGGGTACGCGATCGTGCCGATTCAGCCCGCCCGATCGTGGATGTGCTGCTGGATCAGTCCCTGGCGGCGGGGATCGGCAACATCTACAAGTCCGAGGTGCTGTTCCTGCAGGGGTGCCATCCACTGCGTCCTCTGGCACAGGTGCCGGAGGCCATGCTGCGCGGGTTGTACCGCGATGCCGAGCGCCTGCTGCGGCGCAATGTGAAGCCGGGGCCGCGGATTACCCGTGAGCGTGCGGAGGCGGGGGCGTTTCTGAACGTCTACGGTCGTCGGGGTGAGCCCTGTCACCAGTGCGGGGCACCGGTCGAATATGCCCGACTGGGCGAGCACCTGCGTGCGACCTACTGGTGTCCGGTCTGCCAGCCGGGGAACCCGTAGGCCCCCGCGGCATCCCAAAAGGATATGAATGATGCACGGCTCCTGGCCGTGCCGCCCAAGTCTCCAGCGGTATCCCGCCCCGCAGGCATCGCATTTTCCAAGGAGGTGAACCATGCAGACGCGCACGATGAAGACGAGCCGCCTCACCCTGGCGCCCGTGTTGGCCGGTCTGGTGATGGCCTGTACCGGATCCTCCGGGGTCTCGGCCGAGGGGCTGGGGGCCGGGGAGCATGGCCTGCAAGCCAGTGTGCTGCACGAGGGACTTAATCACCCCTGGGCCATTGCGTTTTTGCCGGAGGGCGGGGCGCTGATCAGCGAGCGCCCGGGCACCCTGCGCTGGTTCGAGGACGCCGGGTCCTTCGACGGCCGGGGCGAGTTGGTATCCGGTGTTCCGGGCGACCTGCAGGCGCGCAACCAGGGCGGCCTGCTGGACCTCGCGCTGCATCCCGACTTCGCCGAGAACCGCTGGCTGTACTTCACCTATTCCGCAGCCGTGGATGGCGGGCTCACCACACGCCTGGCGCGCGCACGTTTCCAGGGCGGTGAGCTTCAGGATGTGGAGACGCTGTTCACCGCCGAGCCGGGCGTCTCCGGGGGGCGCCACTTCGGCAGCCGCATCGTGTTCGATGACGCGGGCTACGTGTATATCAGCGTGGGGGATCGCGGCCAGCGCGATCATGCCCAGGACACCTCGACCCATATCGGCAGCATCATCCGGCTGCATGACGACGGGCGCGTCCCGGACGACAATCCGCTGGTGGATGATGCCGATGCCCGCCCCGAGATCTGGGCCTGGGGGGTGCGCAACCCGCAGGGCATGGTGATGGACCCCGAGACCGGCACCTTCTGGCAGAACGAGCACGGCCCGCGCGGGGGCGACGAGGTGAACATCATCGAGCCCGGCCTGAACTACGGCTGGCCGGTCATTACCCACGGCCGGGAGTATGCCGGCGGGCAGGTCGGCGAAGGCCTGACCGAGAAGGAGGGGATGGAGTCGCCCCTGCACCACTGGACGCCCTCCATCGCTCCCTCGGGCATGGCCATCCTGCGCGATCCCGCCTTTGCCGACTGGGATGGCGACCTGCTCGTGGGCGGCCTGGCGCATCAGACCCTTCGCCGGCTGACCTTCGAGGGGCGCGAGCTGGTCAACGAGCGCGAGGTGCTGCCAGATCTCGACCGCCGCGTGCGGGACGTGCGCGTCCATGACGGGGCCATTTATATCCTGACCGACCACAATCCGGGGGAGCTGATCCGGCTCGCCCCGGCCGACTGACGGAGCCACCGATGTTCGCCTTTTCCGAGCCGCGCATGCCGACCCCCGAACAGGCCCTGCCCGGGCGCGAAGAGCCGATGCCGGTCCCCGAGCGCCACATGGTCCTGGGGACGCCGCTGGCCCCGCCGTACCCCGAGGGCATGCAGGTGATCCATTTCGGCATGGGCTGTTTCTGGGGTGCCGAGCGGTTGTTCTGGCAGCAGGAGGGCGTGTACTCCACCAGCGTGGGCTACGGCGGGGGCTATACCCCGAACCCGACCTATCGCGAGGTCTGCAGCGGCCAGACCGGGCACACCGAACTGGTGCGGGTGGTGTTCGACCCGCGGAAGGTTTCGCTGGACGCCCTGTTCCGTACCTTCTGGGAGGGGCACGACCCGACCCAGGGTATGCGCCAGGGCAACGATGTCGGCACCCAGTACCGCTCGGCAATCTACACCACCGACCCTGAGCAGACCGCGGCTGCCGAAGCCAGCCGCGAGCGTTTCCACTTCGCGCTGGACGCCGCCGGGCGCGGGGCGATCACCACCGAGATCGCCGAGGGCCCGGCGTACTACTTCGCCGAGGACTACCACCAGCAGTACCTCGCCAAGGTCCCGAACGGCTACTGCGGCCTTGGCGGCCTGGCCGTGCCCTATCCCACCTGAGCCCACTTCGAAGGACGGGTTTCACCACGAAGCGCACGAAGGCACGAAGAAAGGCCAGGTCAAAAGCGATTCACAGGAAGGTTTTAAGACCGGAAGAAGGCTGATGCGACGGCCTCCAGCAGCACGTTGATATGGTGCCTTGAGCGACCGTCACGCACTCGACCCTTCACCTGCAAACCTTCTCTTCTTCCAGACTTCCTGTGAATCGCCTTTCTTCGTGCCTTCGTGGTGAATCAGTCTTTTAGCCGTTTTGGGTGGCGGCTTGGACGAGGGCGCGGAACAGGAGCTGGTGGCGGCGTTTCTGTGGGAGGTATTCGGGGTGCCACTGCACGCCGATGCACCAGTCGTGTTCGGCCTCGATGGCCTGGACCACGCCGGTCGATTCGCGTCCGGCGATCTTGAGGTCCCGCCCCAGGTCATTGACGGCGTGGTTGTGGAGCGCGTTCACGTGGAGCGTCGTGTCGCCCAGGATGTTGGCCAGAAGGCTGCGCGGGTCCAGCTCCACCGGCTTGACCGGCAGCAGGCTGCGGGCCTGCGGGGTTTCCACGTAGAACTCGGCCAGGTCGCGATGCAGGGTGCCGCCACGTACCACGTTGACCAGTTGCATCCCGCGACAGATGCCGAGGATCGGGCGGTGCTCGTCCAGCGCGCGATGGATCAGGGCCTTCTCCAGCCGGTCGCGGTCGGTGTCCAGTACACCGCCGTGGGACTGGAACAACCGGCGCAGCAGCCACAGGGCCGGGTAGAAGAGATAGCCGATCAGGCGCTGCGACAGGCGGCGCTCCGCCTGCCGGATGGCGGCCGCATCCGGTCCCTCGGGGAGAGTCTCGCCGTAGAGCTCCGGATCCACATCCGCCCCGCCGCCCACCACCAGACCATCGAAGCGCCGGTGACCGCGCGGCTTGCCCGGGCGCAGCCGCAGCGGTTGGCCGCCGGCGCGCCACACCGCGAGCGCTGTAAACAGCCAGGCGGGCCCGCCGCCCTGGTCGGGTCCGGTAATGGCGATCACCGGGCGGCGTGGACGCGGCGCCACGGTATCGGTGGTCGTGCGGTCGGGCTCAGAACCAGTCACGGAGGCGCTGGCTCCAGTCGTCGGCCCAGCGGCCGAGGGCCTGGCCTGGGCGTTCCAGATATTCCCGCGACAGGCGTTCCAGGCGTTCCGGATCCGCCGCCAGGCGCTCGACCTCGACCCAGCCGTTGAACGGCCGCGCGAGGCTCCAGTCCGGGTCGTCGATCTCGCAGTTGGGCAGGCGGTAGTGGAAGGCCGGCCGCGGCTTGATCAGCTCGTGTTCCACAGGGGCCGCGTCGATCCTATCGGAGTCCAGATGGGCGAACAGCGGCAACAGATCCAGCGGGCGGTTGCGGGTCGGGTTATGCGCCAGGTAGGCGTCGATCAGGCCGGCCCGGTCGGGACGAAAGTCCGGGTCCAGCACGTAGCGTACAAACGGGCCGGGGAAAGACCGAATGTAGGGCGACAGGCGCCGCGCCAGGTCGATGGCGCCCGCCGCTGTGAGCACTTCCACCATCAGCAGGAAGCTGCGCAGGATTGCCAGCAGCCACTCGGCATCGGTGCGGTGCACCTCGATATTGATCTGCAGACCGAAGGCATAGAGAAACGAGCGTTCGGTACCCAGTGCGCCGGCCTGCTGCAGGGCGGCGCGCACCCGGTCCAGGCGGGGAAGGTCAGCCGTCGCGATCGGCGGCGCCACGATCTCGTGCGGTACCAGGCGGCCCGCGGCGTCCGCGAGCCAGCGTTCCAGCGCGGCCTCGTCGGAGTCGTCCAGCTCGATGCCCAGGCGCGCGAGGTGTTCGCGGTAGCCGCGGTCCTTCAGTACCCGGGCGTCCAGCTCCAGTTGGAAGTCGCCGACGTCCGTGTCGCGCACATGGAAGACGAAGGCGCTGTCCGACTCGATATGCCCCCCGAACTCGTCTTTCACGGTCTCGGCCATCGTCTCCAGCGACACCCCGGCCATCTCGATCTCCACGCCGATGCGCCGGGGTGCGCCCTCCGGATTGGCGGGCCAGGGGAGTTCGTGAAAGGGCTCGCTCATGCGTGTCTCGGAGTAATCGGGAGTCACCATGATAGCGGCTCGGTGTACCTCATGCGGCCCGGGCAGTAGGATAGGCGCCGACCTACAGGAGCCCGCCGAACCCATGGATCGAATCTATCTGCGCGACCTCGAGATTGATGCCGTTGTTGGCGTCTACGACTGGGAACAGCGCATCCAGCGCCGCCTGCGATTCGATATCGAACTGGCGGCCGATACCCGCATCGCCGCCTACTCCGGCGAGATCGGCGACACCGTCGACTACGAGGCGGTGGCCAACGCCGTGCGTGCCATCGTCACGCGCGAGCCGCATGCCTTGCTGGAATCCCTGGCCGAGGAGATCGCCGAGGCCCTGATGGCCCAGTTCGGCACGCCCTGGCTGCGCATCAAGCTCGGCAAGCCCGGCGCCGTGCCCGGCGTGCGCGAGGTCGGCATCGAGATCGAACGCGGTAGCCTTTCCTCGTAAACCCGCGCCGGCGACGGGGCGCTGCCCCGGTCGGCGCCACCCCCCTGCCGTGCTGTGTCATCGCGGGTCGCGAGGCGACGTGGCGATCTGCAGGGCAGGGAGGTGTTCGCCGTACGTCCCGCATGGCCGCGTGTGCGTTGGTCGCGCCTGTCCCCGCCTCGATTTGCCTCTCCAACCCCGCCACTCGCCGAAGGACTGAACCTTCCGGAATCCCGTACATGGTTCACAGTCCTCGGTCTCCGCACGTTTTTGGTGCGTGTGCACTTTTAGTGCGCACCAAATAAAGGCAAAAGCCCGTGGTTGGGCCGCAACAGGTGTTGCGAAAAGCCGATTTTGCTCCCTTTTGGTACTTGGCACAGCCCGTGCAAGGACCGGGTGTCGACTACGCGACACTCGATTGACCAATCTGGGAGATGACCAACATGAAGAAGTTCACCCGTTCCGCGCTGGCCGCTGCTGTCCTCACCGTAGGCTCCACCGGTGGCGTCGCCTTTACCTCCACCGCCGCCGCGGAGCTGTCCGTGAACATCGGCGCGGTGTCCAATTACTACTTCCGTGGTTTTTCCGAAACCGACGACGGTGCTGCCGTTCAGGGTGGTATCGATTACGAGCATGCCTCTGGTTTCTACGTGGGAACCTGGGTATCGAATGTTGACTTTGGCGTCGACGAGGGGAATGAAGATCAAACAAGCTACGAAATGGATCTTTATCTTGGATTTGCCGACGCGTTCGACAATGGGTTCGGCTACGACGTCGGTTACATCTATTACGCCTATCCGGATGCCCGAGACGATACCGGTTCCCTGAGTGCCGACTTCGGCGAGATCTATGGTGAGGTCAGCTTCGATACGGGCGTTGTGGGACTGTACGGCGGTATGGCCTACGTCGTTCACGACAGCGATGACTCGGCCCTGGAAGACGACGACATGTACTTCTACGCCGGCCTGGATGTCCCGTTCATGGACGTCTACAGCGCCGGCTTCCTGGTAGGTCGCACCAGCTTCGACGATTCCAACGCCGAAAACTACACCCACTACACCGCCAGCCTGACCCGTGATGCGGGCGACTGGGGCGAGTTCAGCTTCAATCTCGAGTATGTCGACGAGACCGACGAAGACCTGGGCGCCTGGGTGGGCTGGTCCAAGACCTTCTGATTCCGCATTACCGCCTAAAGCAACAGCGGGTCCGCCAGATGGCGGGCCCGACTACAGGAGTCTGACATGAAGATGATTACCGCCGTAATCAAGCCGTTCAAGCTTGATGATGTTCGCGAGGCGATCTCGGAGATCGGCGTACAAGGGATGACCATGACCGAAGTAAAGGGTTTTGGTCGCCAGCGCGGTCATACCGAGCTCTATCGCGGTGCCGAGTACGTGGTCGATTTTCTGCCCAAGGTGAAACTGGAAGTGGCTGTCGACGAGAACCTGGTCGATCAGGTGGTCGAGGCCATTTCCAAGTCTGCCAGCACGGGCAAGATCGGCGACGGCAAGATCTTTATCACACCGGTGGAGCAGGTCGTGCGTATTCGCACGGGCGAGACCGGCCCGGAAGCCCTTTAAGGCCTCCGTCTTCCATCGAATGAGGAATTTCAATCATGGAAATTGAACAGCAAGTTGTCGAACTCGCCTACGCAATGGACACCTTTTACTTTCTGGTGGCCGGCGCGCTGGTGATGTGGATGGCCGCGGGCTTTACGATGCTCGAGGCTGGTATGGTGCGCACCAAGAGTGTGGCCGAAATTGCAACGAAGAATATCGCCCTGTATTCGATCGCCAGCATTATGTACATGCTGATCGGTTACAACATCATGTACAGCGACGGCCTGAGCTCTATCATCCCGGGCCTGGGCTTCCTGATCTCGGGCGACAACGCGGTCGCGGACGTACTGGGTAGTGGTGGCGACATCTACTACTCTGATCGTGCCGACTTCTTCTTCCAGGTCGTGTTCGTGGCCACCGCGATGTCCATCGTCTCGGGTGCCGTGGCCGAGCGCATGAAGCTGTGGGCCTTCCTCGCCTTCGCGGTCGTCCTGACCGGCTTCATCTACCCGATCCAGGGCTTCTGGAGCTGGGGTGGCGGGATCCTCGACCAGATCGGCTATCTGGACTACGCCGGTTCCGGCATCGTCCACTTCACGGGTGCCGCTGCCGCGCTGGCCGGTGTGCTGCTCCTCGGGGCGCGCAAGGGCAAGTACGGCAAGGATGGCCAGATCAACGCGATCCCGGGCTCCAGCATGCCGCTGGCCACCCTGGGTGTGCTGATCCTGTGGCTGGGCTGGTTCGGCTTTAACGGTGGTTCCGAGCTGAAGGTCTCCGACATCGAGTCCGCTAACGCCGTGGCCGCCGTGTTCGCCAACACCAACTTGGCCGCGGCCGGGGGTGTGGTCGCCGCTCTGATCACGACCCGTCTGGTGTTCGGCAAGGCGGACCTGACCATGGCGCTGAACGGCGCGGTCGCGGGCCTGGTGTCCATCACCGCCGAGCCGCTGATGCCCAGCCCGTTCCTGGCGATGATCATCGGTGCCATCGGTGGCGTGATCGTGGTCTTCTCGATCGTCGCGCTGGACAAGCTGAAGATCGACGACCCGGTCGGCGCGATCTCCGCGCACGGTACCGCCGGTATCTGGGGTGTGATGGCGGTCCTGCTGTCCAACCCGGACGCGACCTTCTTCGGCCAGATCGTGGGCCTGCTTGCCATCTTCGCCTTCGTCTTCGTGGCCAGCCTGATCGTCTGGGCCATCCTCAAGGCGGTGATGGGTATCCGCCTGAGCGAAGAGGACGAGGATGTGGGCGCCGACATCGCCGAGTGCGGTCTCGAGGCCTACCCGGAGTTCACCGGGAAGCAATAAACCCTCGTTAACCTGAACCGGGGTCGGGCCACAGGCCCGGCCCCAACATCGTCTCCTCCGACGCCGACAAGACAGTCTCCCAGGACTTGGATGTTGGCCTTTGGGCGCCCCTCCCCGGGCGCCCTTTTTTGTTTCCCGAGCTGTGGGAGCGGGCTCGCCCGCGAAGCCCCTGCCTGCGCCCGATAGTGCGATCGACATCCGCAGAGGCACCCCTCACGGCGGACCGTTCGTCTCGCAGCAAGCAGCGCCTGCCCGTCCGGCCATTCATCCCGCCGCCCCGGCTTCGGTTACGATCGCCATTTCGCCGCACCGGAACCCTGTCGCATGGATCGCCTGCTGGATGTTCGCCAACTGAAAACCGCCCATCTGGGCCCGCTGGATCTGGCGCTTCAGCCCGGGGAGCTGGTGCAGGTCACGGGCGCCTCCGGTTCCGGAAAATCCCTGCTGCTGCGGGCCCTGGCCGACCTTGACCCCAATACGGGGGAGGTGATGCTGAACGGGCAACCGCGGGACGCCATGGCGCCGGTCGACTGGCGCCGGCGCGTGGCGTACGTACCGGCGGAGACTGCCTGGTGGGGCGAGCGAGTGGACGAGCACCTGCCAGCAAATTTCGCCCGCCCGGCGGCCCTGCACCTGCTGGAGCAGGTCGCCTTGCCCGAGGCCTCTCTAGGCTGGGAGGTCGAACGTCTCTCCAGCGGCGAGAAGCAGCGCCTGGGGCTGGTGCGCGCGCTGCTGAACCAGCCGCGCGTCCTGTTGCTGGACGAGCCCACCGCCAATCTGGATCTGGAAAACACCAAACGCATCGAACGCGCGGTACGGGGGTATCTCGCCGAGGAAGACGCGGCAGCGCTTTGGGTCAGTCACGACACCCTGCAGCGTCAGCGCCTGGGCGGCCGCATCCTGACCATCGCCAACGGCAAGCTGGAGGTGACCGCGTGGAACTGATCTCGCTTTCCGCGCTGGATTTGTCGCTGGCGGCGTTGCTGGTCGTCGCGCTGGCAGGGCTGACCGTCTGGGCACGTATGGGGCTGGGGCGCAGCCTGCTGATCGCCGGGGCGCGCACCGTGATCCAGCTGCTGCTGGTCGGGCTGATCCTGCAGACGCTGTTCGACCATGCGCAGCTCGGTTGGGTGGCCTTGATGGCGGTGATCATGCTCGCCGTGGCCGGCTACGAGGTGATGGCACGCCAGCAGCGCCGCTTCGCCGGGCTGTGGGGCTACGGCATTGGTGCCGTGACCATGTTCATCTCGGCGTTCGCGGTCACGGTGCTGGCGCTGACCACCATGGTCGGCCCGACCCCCTGGTGGGAGCCGCAGTACGCGATCCCGCTGCTGGGCATGCTGCTCGGCAACACCATGACCGGCATCGCACTGGGGCTGGACCGCCTGACCCAGACCGTCTGGCGTGAGCGCCGCACAATCGAGGGCCGGCTCGCGATGGGGGCCTCCTGGAGCGAGGCGGTGACGACCATGCGTCGCGAGGCCGCGCGCTCCGGCCTGATGCCGACCATCAATGCTATGGCCGCCGCCGGCATCGTCAGCCTGCCGGGCATGATGACCGGTCAGATCCTGGCCGGCGCCCCGCCGGTTGAGGCCGTGAAGTACCAGATCCTGATCATGTTCCTGATTACCGCCGGCACCGGCTTCGGCACCCTGGGCGCGGTCTGGTTCGCCTCCCGCCGCCTGTTCGACACCCGCGAACGCCTGCGCCTGGACCGCCTCAAGGCCGGCCGCCACACCTAGTCACGAGCTCAATGCACTCTCCGGCGTGTGTGGCGCCCGTCATCGCGTGGCGTGCAGCGCCGTGACGATCTCCGTGGGCGGCCCCGGCGTTGGCCCGGGCGAGCGTCGGAGGTTTTGTTACGAGATGGCCACGGCCCCTGACGGGGCCTCGCCATGACGTTGAAAAGTACTGTCATCGCGAGGCGCGCAGCGCTGTGGCGATCTCCGTGGGTGGCCCCGGCGCTGGCGCGCGATCAGGCGAACAGCTTGCGACGGAAGAACTCCGGGGTGGCACCAGCGGCGCGGTGGATCGCGGCGTTGTAGTAGTGCGTGATAAACGGCAGCTCTTCGGCGGCCTCTTCGCGCAGGAAGGACACCGGGCAGTCCTTCGCGGCGATGGTGCAGGTCCACCAGCCGGAGGGGTAGGTGGCCTGGGGGAAGTGCAGGGTCAGGGCGTCGATGAAGTTCGCCGCGCGCAGGCTGTCGTGCATCGGGCGGATGATGCTGTCGGTGTGCAGTAGCGGCGATTCGCTTTGCTGCACCAGCAGGCCGTCCGGGCCCAGGGCCTTCACGCAGTCCTTGTAGAACGCGGTGGAGAACAGGCCCTCGGCCGGGCCGACCGGATCGGTGGAGTCGACAATGATCACGTCGATGGAGCCGGGGGCGGCGTCCTTCAGGTACTGCACGCCGTCGTCGAACAGCAGTTCGGCGCGCGGGTCGTTGTTGGCGTCGCACAGCTCCGGGAAGTACTGCTCGGACAGGCGGGTGACGCGCTCGTCGATATCCACCTGCACGGCGCGCTCGACCTCGTCGTGCTTGAGGACCTCGCGCAGGGTGCCGCAGTCGCCGCCGCCGATGATCACCACGTTCTTCGGGGCGCTGTGCGAGTACAGCACCGGGTGCGACATCATCTCGTGGTAGATGAAGTTGTCGCGGCCGGTGAGCATCACGCAGTCGTCGATGACCATCAGGTTGCCGAAGGCCTCGGTCTCGTAGATCTCGATCTTCTGGTACGGGGTCTGTTCCTCGTGCAGCTTCTGCTTGATGCGCAGGGACAGCGCCATGTCTTCGTGCGGTTCGCTGAACCAGTTGTTGTCGAGTGCCATTAGGCGGCTCCCCTTGCCGGTGCGGTGGACGGTATGATGCGCCGCTATGATAGTGCCCTGTATCCTGCGGGCAACTCTGTTCTTCTCGTCATTGCGAGGAGCCGTAGGCGACGACGTAATCTCCTGAATGAGGGCAATGCGCCTGGTTGCCCTGATCGCCCCTGGTGTTCGGGGGGAGATGAAGGCGATTGCCACGTCGCTTCGCTCCTCGCAATGACGGGGCTTTCCTAGCTTTTGAAATCCGGGAACACCATGACCGTCACGCCCTGGAATCTGGATGAGGCCCGCACTACCTACGGGATCGACCACTGGAACGGTGGCTTCTTCGAGGTGAACGCCGCGGGCAACGTGGCGATGCGACGCGCGGACTGGCCGGAGCACCCCGGCGTGGATCTGTACGAGCTGGCGGGCCGCCTGCGCGAGGAGCATGTGGGTCCGCCGGTGCTGGTGCGGTTCCAGGATGTGCTGGACGGGCGCGTACGCCGCCTGGCGCGGGCCTTCGATACCGCCGCGCGCGAGCTGGAGTACGAAGGCGCGTTCACCGCGATCTACCCGATCAAGGTCAACCAGCAGCGCAGCGTGGTGGACCAGATCCTGGCGGCCGGCGATCAGCCGGATGCCGAGGGACTGACCCCGCGTGTGGGGCTGGAGGCCGGCAGCAAGCCGGAGCTGATGGCCGTGCTGGCGCAGTCGCGCCCGGGTGCGGCGATCATCTGCAACGGTTACAAGGACCGCGAATACGTGCGCCTGGCGCTGATCGGGAGGCAACTCGGGCACCGCGTGTACATCGTGATCGAGAAGCCCTCCGAGCTGGAGGAGGTGATCCGCCAGGCCGAGGCCATGCAGGTCGAGCCGCTACTGGGCCTGCGCGTGCGCCTGGCCTCGGTCGGCAAGGGCAAGTGGCAGAACACCGGCGGCGAGAAGGCCAAGTTCGGCCTGTCCGCGGCGGATGTGCTGGGCATCCTCGAGCGCCTGCGCGGCCTTGGCTGGCTGGACCGGCTGCAACTGCTGCACTTCCACATGGGTTCGCAGATCGCGAACATCCGCGACATCCAGAATGGCATGGGCGAGGCGGCCAGCTATTTCGCCGCGCTGACCGAGGCCGGGGCGGCGCTGCGGGTGGTGGATGTCGGCGGTGGCCTGGGCATTGACTACGAGGGCTCGCGCTCGCGCAACGAGTGCTCCATCAACTATTCGGTAGAGGAGTACGCGCTGAACATCCTGCGCCCGCTCAAGCGCATCTGCGAGGAGCAGGGCCTGGCCATGCCCGAGGTCTTCAGCGAGTCCGGCCGTGCCCTGACCGCGCACCACGCGGTGCTGATCACCAACGTGATCGACTGCGAGCCGGCCCCGGGGGATGGCGACGTGCCGCCCGCAGCAGATGGCGAACTGCCGGAGATCGCCGCCATGCGCGCCTTGCTGGAGGACGGCGAGCGCCCGGCCTCCGAGATCTACCACGATGCCGCCTATGGCCTGGCCGAGGTGCAGGCGCGCTTTGCCCGCGGGATGCTGTCGCTGGTCGACCGTGCCCGCGCCGAGGCGATCTACTTTGCCCTGTGCCAGCGCCTGCTGGCGCGGCCCGAGGCCCTGCCGGCGGAGGTGCACGCGGAGCTGATCGACAAGCTGGCGGACAAGGTGTTCTGCAACTTCTCGGTGTTCCAGTCGATCCCGGATACCTGGGCGATCAACCAGATCTTCCCGATCATGCCGCTGCATCGCCTGGACGAGCGGCCGACCCGGCGCGCGGTGCTGCAGGACCTGACCTGCGACTCCGATGGCCACATCGAGCACTACGTGGAGCGCGAGGGCACGCATACCACGCTCGCACTGCACCCGTGGAACGACCGCGAGCCGTACTACCTCGGCATCTTCCTGGTCGGCGCCTACCAGGAGATCCTGGGCGATCTGCACAACCTGTTCGGGGACACCGACACCGTGAACGTGGAACTGCTGCCCGAGGGTGGCTACCGTCTGGTGGACCCGGAGCGGGGCGACACCGTCGACGAACTGCTCTCCTATGTGCACTTTGCCCCGGATGACCTGCGCCGCACCTTTCGCGCCAAGATCGACGCCGCCGGCCTGCGTGGCGAGGCCGCGGGACGGCTGCTGGCCGAGCTGGAACAGGGCCTGACCGGCTACACCTATCTCGAGGACTGAACCCATGCAGTGCTACGTCTACCGCGCAACCCGTCGCGCCGATACCTATGTCTACTTCCCGGAGAAGGACGATTTCTCCGACCTGCCCGAAGGCGTGATGCGCGCCCTCGGCACCCTGGAGTTCGCACTGGAGTTCGATCTGACACCCGAGCGCACCCTGGCCCAGGAAGATCCACAAAAGGTCCTCGCTAACCTCGAGGAGCAGGGCTTCCATCTCCAGTTCCCGCCCCCGGAAGACGAGTCCGGGTCCTGACCCTCCGCGCGGCCATCCGCACATGGCGCCGCCAAACTCCCAGAACCAGCGCCCTCTCGGTCATCCCGGAAACCGCGCAGCGGTTATCCGGGATCTCATGCGGTGGGGGCTGCCCGGGCTTCGGGGGCTGTCCAGCCTCGGTCATCCCGGCTCTTCGCTGCGCTGCGGCCGGGATGACCGGGGCGGGGTGGCTGCAGGCGGGGTGCGTTGAGCCAGCAGCGGATGGCGAGCTTCAATCTGGCCTCCACGGCGCCCATGGTGATACATTGTTATAACTTCGGCCGGTTTGTGGGGAGGCCATGAAAACAACTTTGCGACAGATCGGAAACTCCCGCGGCGTTCTGTTACCTGCGACACTGTTGCGCCAATGCGGGATCCGCGACGAGATCGACCTGCGGCTCGAGGGTCACCGGATCGTGATCGAACCGATTACCGAGCCGCGCGCCGGCTGGTTCGACCACTACGACATCGATCAGGACGATGCACCCGAATGGTCCGACGCGCCCTGGGCCGAGGATGCCGAGGAGTGGGAATGGTAGGGCGTCGCGCACCGGTTCGCCGCGGCGACGTCTACTGGGTCAACCTGGACCCTACCGTTGGAACGGAGATCCGCAAGACCCGTCCTGCATTGATTGTCTCCCCCGACGACATGAACGCAGCCTTGCCACGGGTTCTGGTGGCCCCGATCACCAGCAAGGGGCAGCCCCTTGGATGCCGGCCGGAGGTCGAGCTCGCGGGCCGCCCGGCCCGTATTCTTCTGGACCAGATCCGCAGTGTGGACAAGCGGCGTCTGGGGTCCACGCTTGGCTCGATCGAACTCGCAAGCTGGCATCCGCAACTCCTGGAAATGTTCGTCTGACGTTTGTGAGCTGCCATCTGACCAGGCCCTGGGTCGTGCGCGTAGAACAGGACGTTGGTATAGACGAAGACCTTATCGCTCATGCAGCGCGTCCCGATCCGGGCGTTCGCCGCCGAAGTGGCAGCCCTTGTCCAGGGCGGCCAGGGCCGCGCGCTTGGAACGCTCATACCGTTCGGATCGTTCCACGATGTGCTCCAGTTCCTCCGTCAGCAGCCGGCAGACCGAAGTCGAACGACGGGCTGCGATGACCTTCAGTTCGGTCAGTACCTGCTTGTCGAGGGACAGGGTAATGTTCTGTTTCATGTTGAATCCTCATGGCTCACGTAAAAATGCGTAGCACGAAAACTACGTGCATTCAACGGAGGCCAGTGTGCTGTCAGCGATCAGGTCGGGGGGGGTGCCGTACTGGCTTGGCCACAGGGCTCAGGTGGCCGGTAGTTCCGGGGCGGAATCGCTTTGGCTGGGGGCCGCGGGGAGGCGCGAGGGCGGAGCCTGCGCATAAAACGCGGGAGTCGCAGCGCGGTCACGCATAAGTCTGTATAGTGTCCGCCCTTTTGCCAGTATCCAGAGTTTGTATTCCATGACCGAGAAGCTTCGCAACATCGCCATCATCGCCCACGTTGATCATGGCAAGACCACGCTGGTCGACCAGCTCCTGCGCCAGTCCGGCACCCTCGACAAGCGTGGCGATCACGGCGAGCGGATCATGGACTCCAACGCCATCGAGAAGGAACGCGGGATCACCATCCTGGCCAAGAACACGGCCATCGAATGGCAGGACTACCGCATCAACATCGTGGACACCCCCGGACACGCCGACTTCGGTGGCGAGGTCGAGCGCGTGCTGTCGATGGTCGACTCGGTGCTGCTGCTGGTGGACGCGGTGGATGGCCCGATGCCGCAGACCCGCTTCGTGACGCAGAAGGCCTTCGCGATGGGCTTCAAGCCGATCGTCGTGGTCAACAAGGTCGACCGCCCCGGCGCGCGCCCCGACTGGGCCGTGGATCAGGTGTTCGATCTGTTCGACCGCCTTGGTGCCACCGACGAGCAGCTCGACTTCCCCATTGTGTTCGCCTCCGCGCTGAACGGCTTTGCCGGGCTGGACTCCAGTGTCACCGAGGGCGACATGACCTGCCTGCTGGAGACCATCGTCAAGCATGTCGCGCCGCCGAACGTGGACGCGGATGGCCCGTTCCAGATGCAGGTCTCCTCGCTGGACTACAACTCCTATCAGGGTCTGATCGGCATCGGCCGCGTGAAGCGTGGGCGCATCAAGCCGAACACCCCGGTCAAGGTGGTGGATCGTGAGGGTGGGGTGCGCAATGGGCGCATGCTGCAGATCATGGGCTTCCATGGCCTGGAACGGGTGGAGGTTCAGGAGGCCCGGGCGGGCGACATCATCACCTTCACCGGGATGGACAAGCTGTTTATCTCCGACACCCTGTGCGATCCGAACCACGTGGAGGCGATGGAGCCGCTGACCGTCGACGAGCCGACCGTCAGCATGACCTTCCAGGTGAATACTTCGCCGTTCGCCGGGCGCGAGGGCAAGTACGTCACCTCGCGCGTGCTGCGCGACCGCCTGCAGGAAGAACTCAAGCACAACGTCGCCCTGCGCGTGGAAGAGGGCGAGGACCCGGACAAGTTCAAGGTCTCCGGCCGTGGCGAACTGCACCTGGGCATCCTGATCGAGAACATGCGTCGCGAGGGCTACGAGCTGGCCGTCGCGCGCCCCGAGGTGGTCATCAAGGAAGTCGACGGCGTGAAGCAGGAGCCGTACGAGTCGGTCACCGTGGACGTCGAGGAGCAGCATCAGGGCACGGTCATGGAGAAACTCGGCGAGCGCCGAGGCGAGATGACCAACATGGTTCCGGACGGCAAGGGCCGCGTGCGCCTGGACTTCATCGTGCCGTCGCGCGGCCTGATCGGCTTCCAGACCGAGTTCATGACCGCCACCTCCGGCACCGGCATCCTGCACCATATCTTCGACCACTACGGCCCGTATCAGTCCGGGGCGGTGGCCTCGCGCCAGAATGGCGTGCTGATCGCCAACGCCGCCGGCAAGGCCCTGGGCTTTGCCCTGTTCAACCTGCAGGACCGTGGCAAGCTGTTCATCGGCCCCGGCGAGGAGGTCTACGAAGGCATGGTGATCGGCCTGCACTCGCGCGAGAACGACCTGGTCGTCAACGCGCTCAAGGCCAAGCAGCTGACCAACATCCGTGCTGCCGGGACCGACGAGAACATCCAGCTGACCCCGCCGATCCGCATGACGCTGGAGCAGGCCATCGAGTTCATCGACGACGAACTGGTCGAGGTGACCCCGGAAAACCTGCGTATCCGCAAGAAGTTCCTGCTCGAGCACGAACGCAAGAAGGCCTCCCGCGCCGCCGCAACCGCCTGAAGCTAGACCCAAGGCGGAACCAAAAAGCGCCCGGCCGGATCGCATCCGCCGGGCGCTTTTTTTACGTCCTGCCCTCTGCCGCCATCCCGGAGCCCGCGCAACGGTTATCCGGGATCCCCTGCGCCGGGGATTGCGCGGATCCCGGGGTATGTCCAGCGCCGGAGATCCCGGCTCATCGCTGCGCTGCAGCCGGGAGGACGGTGCGGCGTCTGGAAGCAGATGGGCGTCCCTTCCGTTGCCCGCCAGCTGTAGGAGGCGAGCCCTCTCGCCGATCAGGTGCGTCCAGCGCCCCATCGCCCAGAGGGCCGGGCTCCTGCGGGAGACGAGGGCTGCAGCGGCATGTGTTCAGGAGAGCTGTTCGAGGAGACGGGTGTCCTCTTTCTTCCAGTTATCCGGGGTCTCCTCCGGCTGGATCGTGCTGCACGAGGTGATCTGGCCTCCGCTCTCATCCGGTGCTATGGTGTTTTGGTGTGCACGATTCAGCCCGTCTGGAGGGCTTCGATGAGCCGATTAACCATCACCCTGGACGACCAGCTGCATCAGGCCCTGAAAGAGGCGGCGGCGCGGCAGCAGCGTTCCATCGCTTCGATTATCGAGGAGAGCCTGGTCTATCGCGGGATTCGTACCCGTAGCGAAGCGCGGCAATTAGTGGCCTCGGCTCGGAAGCGCGCAGCGCTAAGCGAAGAAGATGCCATGGCTCGAGCGCTGGAGGAGACCCGTTCCGAGCGCGGCCGATGAAGCAGTGGACGCTGGTGGTCGACACCAACGTCGTGGTCGCGGGGCTTCTGTCCAGTGCGCCACGCTCGCCCGTATGCCGTGTCCTGGACGGGATGCTGGCGGGACATTTCCCTTTCCTGACTTCGCCTGCCCTGATATCCGAATATCGCAGGGTTCTCTTGCGGCCGTCGCTGGTTCGGCTGCATGGCCTTTCGGACTCGCATATCGATGACTTGGTGACCGAACTGGTCGCCAATGCGATCTGGCGTGAGCCGAGCCCCACATCGATTTCGGCCCCGGATGCCGGAGATGCTCACCTGTGGGATCTGCTGGCTTGCCACCCGCGCAGCATCCTCGTGACGGGCGACAAGCTGCTGGCCCAGCAGCCATTTGCGCCGGGTCGTGTCGTCACGCCCGAGGCAGGCCTTCAGCTGTTTGAAACGAGCTGATTAGGTGCGCGGGCGCGGTTGTCTGGGGCGCGAGCGGAGTTTGTTATTTTGGGTTCGTGATCTCGGATCCCCGGGCCACGCGATTCTAAACGGCGTCATCCTGGAAACAGTGGCGGGCCAGCCTCTCACTGAGTTTCAGGCAAAAGGCAAGGTTTGACCCCGAGGCTCCGCTTGCGTCCCAAAGGTACGCCCGCGGATCACGCCGCATGGACCGCTTCCCGGGTTCGCTCGATATCCGCGAGGACATACGGATTGGTCACGCTTTGCGGTGTCACCAAGTCCACGGGCCGTCCAAGAATGTCGCTCAACTCTCTGCGCAGACCGAGGAATTGCTCGAGGGACAATCCGGTCTGCTCCGGCCCGAATTCCACGAGGAAATCCACGTCCGAACGTTCAGGGTCGAAATCTTCCCCGCGAGCCGCAGACCCGAAAACGTCCAGCCGCGACACACCGAAGTCACGGCATGCCGATTCGAGCGCGTCGAGATGTTGTCGAATCAATGGATGCATGATGCCCAAGCCTCCTACCGCTATTACGATACGACAGTCACGCTTGGAGCGCAGCCAGAAGGCTATGCCTCGATTGAGGCCCCGGCTGGCCCGCTGAGAGGGGTACACCCTCCGGAGCAGGCTACGGGCAGGGGTGCGCCGTTCGAGGGTCCAGAACACCAGCAGGAATGTAGACGGAAAACAAACCTTTCCCCGGTTCCTGTATTACCAGATGCAGCGTATCGGGAAGTCGCGCAAGGCCGGATCGGTGGTCAGCAATGGGATCTGCTCGAGCTCTGCCTGGGCAGCTAGGATGCGATCGAACGGGTCGCGATGGTCGACAGAATAGGTCCCGGCGTGGATCGCTTGCGAGTAGTTCACTGCCAGATGCGTAAAGCCATCTGCGGTGACGAGTTCATCAAAGCGCTGGATGACTACACCGCCAATCTGCAGTTTGCCCAGTCGATGCTTCGTCGCAATCTCCTATGCGCTGGCGGCGCTTACCATGACAGCGTTATCCAAGTCCCCAATAATTTCCCGAGCGCGTGACGATAGCCGCGAATCGTTCGTTAACCACCAGAGCAGGGCGTGGGTATCGAGCAGGACTCGCACACTATTTCTCCCAAGCGGCGAGTTCATCCTCCGGCAAGGGTTCGAAGAATGCGTCTTCGACCTGGCCCGTTATGCGCCCGGGTTGGCGCTGTAATGGAGGGGATGCCAGCGGCTCCAGCCGCGCATACGGCCGGCCTGACTTGGCCAGGATGATCTCCTCGCCATCATGCGCGCGCTTCAGCAGTCGCGACAGGTGCGTCTTTGCTTCGTGTACGTTGACTGTTGTGCTCATGAGCTCGCCTAATCCGACTAAGTCGTATGACTAAGCCTATGTGCCGGAAACGATTTAATCAAATCGTTCCTGTAGACCATTTCGTCGAGTGGGTCTCACCCAGGCCCGGGGCAAAAGGCAAGGTTTGACCCCGAAGGCTCGATTCTAAACGGCGTCATCCTGGAAACAGTGGCGGGCCAGCCTCTCACTGAGTTTCAGGCAAAAGGCAAGGTTTGACCCCGAGGCTCCGCAACCGCCACCTTCCGGTGGTGGAACAACGGACGGTGTTGAATCGCAAGCTTCGCGGCCATGATGCCTACTTTGGCATCACCGGGAACGTCAAGGCGCTGCAACGTCTGCGCTTCGAGGTTCAGGGCCGTTGGCGCAAGTGGCTCAGCCGCCGATCCCGAGCGGCGCAACTGAACTGGATCCAGTTCAACCGCCTGCTCCAGCGTCACCCGCTCCAGCCTGCACGCGTGGTTCACCGTGTGTACGCCACGTAGCATTTGCTACACCGAGGAGCCGGATGCGTCAATCGCGCACGTCCGGATCTGTGGGAGCCGCGGGTGAGCAATCACCCGTGGCCACCCAGCCCCCGTTTTCTTCGCGGTTTCGCGGCCCGGGGATGAAGGCGTGCAGCGCGCGCGGGATGCAGCGTCACGTCACCGACAATATGCCTTTTGACTCGCGCTGTCCGGCTAGCAGTCGTTCGGAGCAAAAGGCAACGTTTGACCCCTAGCCAAGAAAAAGCCCTGGCATCAACTTGACGCCAGGGCTTGGTCGTGCTCAGGACTAAATAAATCTGTCCCCGTTGCTTATTCTTCTTCGCCCGTTACGCGGGATCTGCTTCGTCGGTGCAACCGCGGATGTCTTGATCACCGTAGCCATCGGCGACGCAGGTGGCAACGGTGCCTTCTTCGTTCACGTTAAGGGTGATCGTGCCGCGGCCACTGCTGTCAGAACTGATAGTTGCGCCTGTCCAATTCGGGGCGGTGCCATCAAGGTCCGCCTCAACCGCTTCGGTGGAGCAGAAATCAGCATCTGTGTCGCGTCCAGTTTGAATTGCTTCTGCGACACACGTCAGGACGCCGCGGGCTTCGGCTAGATCGGCCCCGCCGGCGGCGCGGTCGGTGTAGTTCTGATAGGCCGGCAGCGCGATAGCAGCCAGGATGCCGATGATCGCGACGACGATCATCAGTTCGATTAGGGTGAAGCCCTGTTGGGCGGTCTTCTTCTGCATGGTGGTTCCCCTTGTGTTCGGTTGGAGGCGTCCTTTTGGAGCGCAGCAGAGAACAAGCAGGAGGCGTGCCAACTCGGAGATTGGGGCGGCATGGCGAGCCTGCAGCCCCTGGGGCCCATTTGAGCGCCCATTTGGCACGGGTTACAAACCCCTTGTCGCAGTGACAACCTGTGCCAAGCAATACGTTCGGCACAGGTGGGTGCTGCGATATGGTGCGGATTTACCTGTGGTGTACGATTGAGGCAACCAACGAGAGAAACGGTCATGCATTGGATCTCCATCGACACGGCGATGCGCGTCACCGGCCTGGCCCGTCGCACGCTTTGGCGTCGGGTTGCCGGGCACCCGGAGTGGAAGCGAAATCTGGACGAGCCGTTACAGCGGGCACTCATTGCCGTCGATGCACTGCGTTCGGATTTGCTCTTTGATGCGACGGAGGACGATCTCGCGGTACTTGTCGCGGCGGATCGGCGCGAGCCGGAGTCGATGAACGATCTGGCACTTTTGCTGCTGGAGGCGGGGCATCCGGAGTCGGCGCTGGAATGGCTAAGCCGGGCCGCCAAGAAGGACCACCCGGACGCAATGCATTGGCTGGGCCGTTGTTATATCTCGGGCGAGGGGTGCATTGCTGACCGAAGTGAGGGGCTTGCGTGGCTTCAGCGCAGTGCGAAGAAGGGGCATGTGATTTCGGCTCGTCAGCTGGACGCGCTCGCTTCAGGCTTGCCCTCCGGCTGACGCCGAAGAGGTGTAGCGACAGGCCATTTATCTTTTCACAAGGTCGTTTTATCTATTCGGGTCGGCCGAAACCGGCCCACCCTGTTGCGCCCCAAAAATCCCAAACGAGCTGGATCTAAAAACCGGGCTCCAAGCAGGATTCGTCGTGGTTATCTCCGGTCGGGTTAAAGCAGTAGTTCTGACCGATGTTCTTGTTGGCCGTAAGGAGCTCCTTCAGGCCTTCCGGGAGGTTGTCGCATTGGCCGCTTTCGGCCAGCACGAAGTGGTGTCCGAAGTCGTCGTCAGCCTCACTCGGGTTGTAGAAATCCTCGCGAGGAAGAGCCTCTTGCGGAACGGTGAGTCCGGTTTGTACGCCCAGTTCAACCCCTTGCCTAATGCCGCGGTTGGAGGTTTCGGCGCGATATCGGCGTCGATCAATCTCGATGAGGTGGCGTGAGCCCCAGTCCACTGCAGGGTAACCTGTCGGTTCGGTGTCGTCCGGGTCCCCTAGGCAGACGTTGTAAGTGGGTTGTCGGCCGGTGGCGCTAAACTCCCGGCGCAGTAGCTCGGTGTTCCCGTACCAGTTGGAGCCCGCAAAACATTGATAAAACATGACCGCATTGCCGTTAAAAACGCTCGCGCCAGGGCCCGTTAGCCCTAGCACGTTGGCGACCGAGCCCCCTTCAAACGTGACATCGGCGGCATCGATGCGATTATTGATGCAGGCCTGAACGGTTCGTGTATCGGAGCGGACAACTTCGAAGTCTTCGAGGTCCAGGTCCGCGTGGTCGCTCGTGCGGAACACGAAGCCCGAGATTGATGCGAAGCCGATCCCATCGGGATCCGCGATCTCGATGATCACGTCGTCCGCGCGGACGATCTGCCGGCGGCCATCTTCGTCGCTGTAACGTTCTTCGTAATCCTCGAAGACGGTTCTACTTGTAACGTCCGGATTGGTGGGGTCCAGTGGCTCGCGCCCTGTGAGCTCGCGGCCCGATCGTGGGCCGTCTTGTTCGCCTCCTGGCAGCCGACCCCGGGCGATGTTGCCGATGTCGCCAAGGTCGTCCCATGCGATATTGCTGGCGACTTCGACGCTTTCGCGCGGCCCCCACGGGCTATCCCAGGAGACTGTTACCTGGGCGGTGTGCAGGGCGGGGTTTGTCCCTGCGTCGGGGTGGATCAGGATGGATCGCTCGATCTCGAAGTTGGCATTAGTGCCTTCATGGGTGTCTGTGTTGCTTTCTGCCGCCAGGCGAGTCGGATTGCCCCGAAGCCGTTCGATCTCCGCGCTGGCCAGGCGGACGGCCTCCGATCGGGTTTTGGTTTCGGCTGCGCCGGTGATGAGTTCACCGTGCAGTTTGGCGATGGCGAGCAGCCCCACTGACACGACGGCCAGCGCAATCAAGGCCTCGAGCAAGGTGACCCCTTTGGTCCGCGAGCTGAGCTGTCCCTTCGATGCGTGGTTCATTCGATGTTCCTCTCTCCCCGTCACTAGCGGGGCGTTGAGCATGGGGCGCGTTATTGGGAGAGCCAGTCGCGCCATGAGCCCGTTACTGCGCCGCGACGGCCAACATTGCTAGCGCCACCGGCCGCGACGGGGTCAAAAATGAATTTCGGGTTGCCGGCGATAAAATCTGGATCCGCTTCGTTAAGGATGGTGGTGTTGCGTTCGATGATCGCGGCTCCGTAGAACTCGGGATTGCCCGTGGCAACGAGTTCCTCCTTGACATAAAGAACACCGTGAAATTCGTCGAATTGTCCACGGGCCGTTACGTTTCCATCGACCACCATTACGACTGGGTTTTCCCGGGTTCCGATCGTACCCTCGAGGGTAATGTCACCATCGACCCAAATGGTCTGTCCGTTGTATTCGGGGCCGAGGTTGCCGGGAAACTCACCCTCTTCGAAGTGGTGCGTTACGAGATTGTCTCGGTATTCTTCTCGCGGCGCGCCCATGAAGCGCTCGAAAAACTCGTCATCTGGTATATTCATGGACGGGTCGTAGTCGAGTACGTCGACCCCGATTCGATCCTTGTTGGACATCTCCCGGTAGATGCTGCTGCCGGGGCCGGGGACTGGGTCATCAAGTGCCGGTGGTTGTTCCGTAAGTTGGCGCATGAATGTAGTCCCCGCGTTCCCGGATATATCTACCGCGCTACCCGTGCGGATGGTCAGGTTGTTGTATGCGTTGAACACTTCGGCGTTGCCGCGGATGTCGACGCCGCCGCGGGTGATTATGGGGTTGTTCGGGGGGTTGCCGAGTGATGGCCCGGCTTTCATGGTAATCAATACCGCCTGCGACGCCGATTCGTCGTCACTCCAGCCGCAGGCCATGACCACGAACTCGCGGTTGTCGAAGTCCGTGGGGAGGGTGGGTGCCACAAAACCGGCAGCGGTGTTGCTGCATCCAGTGGGGGCATCGTCCAGGCTGTAGTAAGCGACCCTGTAGGGGCCATTGGCGTTGTCATTGACCGAGGATGGGTCGTAGTTGCCGCGGCGGATGTGGTCCATGGCGGTTTCGAGCCCGCTCTGGGCGGCGGCGGCGGTTTGCTTGGCCCGGATCTCGTTCCCGGACATGCGCTGCTCCAGTATGGACGTCTGTGCGGCGAAAATAATGGTGATCGTCACGGCAACCATGATGATGAGCGCGATCAGGAGCGATGCGACGCCGTCCATTCGGTGGCCGATACGATGGTGGTTGGCTCTTGTTGCGTACATGTCAATGCACTCCGGCGTTCCAGGTCAGGGCGCCCAGATCACGCGATGGTTTCGGGCTTTGGCGCTTTCATTCAGGAACGTTCGGGTCGTCGAGTCTTGGGCGTGCTCGGCTTCCAGCAGGATATTGATGCGGCGCATTTCGACCAGCACGTCTCCCGCTTCGGTGTCACTGGGCGGTGTCGCGCAAGCCGGCGCCGTGCTGGCTGTGCTGGTGATCTCGGAATAGTCGCCGTCTGCTGTGGAGGCGTTCATGCAGATGGATCCCGCTGTAGAGAAACGTAGCCGGATAATGGATGTCGTGTCTGGATCCGTGATGGATTCCCAGCCGCTGCTTTCATCGCAAACGCCGCTGGATGTCTGGTCGCGTGGTGCGTTGAGTATTTGGATCGCACCGCTTTCAAGGCGGTAGCCGAAGACATACTGGCGGTTGTCGCCTTGTAGGTCGGTCAAGTCGTACGGAAGGTCATCGTCAGCGGGATAGGTAAACGTTGGGTCGTAGGCAACCAGTATGCAGTCACCTCCATGGATGCTCATGTCGCGGATCGGTGTGTCGTCAGCGCGCATGAAGGGATTATCCGGGAGTTCGTCTGCATTTTGCTGCACGCGGCTTGTGTGTGAGTACCCGGCCCGTCGGATGTCGTTGATCATCATGTCCATTGCCACGCGTGTTTCCTGCGTGAGGCGAGCCTCCTGTGTGACGAAGATCGCGCCGCGGATGACCGTGATGTACAGCGCTGCGATGGCGGCGATCACCAAAGTGGCAACCAGGATGCCGACCATTAACTCCACAAGTGTGAAGCCATAACTGCGCGCAGGCGCCGGGGCGCGAGATAAAGCACCCAGCTTTTGGGGGCCCTGATGGACTTTCAACATGACCTGTACCCCGCTCTGCCGTTATCTGTCCCGCATACGCTTGGGCGGCCAATGGCATTGATTTCAACCTCCATTCCGTAGCCTTTCGGGGAGGAGAATTCCAAGGTCGCCGGGGCTCCCGAGACCGCGGTGCCGCGGACGTGACTGAACTGGATCTCGAGGTCACCTGCAGGCATATCGATGTTTCGAAACTGATTGGCGCGAACAGTTCTTTCGACCGGGTCTTCGGTGCCCGCCATACGGACGGTGCATGAGTTTTCTACCGAGCAGCTGCAGTCAGGAGATTCCGATATCCCATGGCACCACTCGGACCCAGCCTCGGACACGAAGTAGATATCGCGACCCTGCTTGATGGCTTCGGTCCGGGCAATCTGGATCTGGTGTAGAGCGCTTTCTGCCGCCCCTACGACACGTCGTTGCTCGATCATATTGAAGACGGGCACAGACGCAGCCAGCAGGATAGCCATGACCGCTAGTGTGACCACGAGCTCGATCAGGGTGAAGCCCGGGCTGGAGGAGCGGTTGGCCATGCGCGAATCCGGAGGAGTTATGCCTGACCCCTATTATACGGATTGCGATATCGTGGCAGAGGACGATTGTGACCACTCAGGGGTCGAAAGAGACCATTCGGCGACCTGGATGAATGCGGGGCTACCGACTTGTGGTGCAATCAATTCAGAAGCAAGTCTTCATGCCAAGGGAGAAACCGCGATGCAACAGACACACGCCCGGATGAGCGGGTTTACACTGATCGAGGTGATGATCGTGGTCGCCGTCATCGGGATTTTGGCCGCGATCGCCTATCCCGCATATCAGAACTACGTCCTGAAGGCGCAAAGGGCCGATGCGCACGATGCTCTCATGAGTATCCAGCTCGCGCAGGAGCGATTCAGGGCCAACAACCCGACTTATGCTACCGATCTGTCGGCGCTGGGAAGAGATGGCATCCTCTCCGACGACGAGCACTACAGTTTGGTGCTGTCCGATGTTTCGGCTTCCGGCTACACGATCACGGCCTCCCCCAGGAACTGGCAGACAAACGACACCTGTTCCGAGATTTCCCTGACTGTGAGTGGCGGTGCGGCAGAGCGGAACGCGAAGCCCTCGCGCGATGAATGTTGGTGATGGTAAAGGGCTTGGTCACATGGGGGCATCGCCCCGCGCCGTGGTTGTCAGCAGCTATCCAGCGAAGCTGAGCGCGGGCGCCCCACGCTGCTGACAATGACGCGGCGGGCTGTGGAGTAGGAGCTGCTGCAGACGCTGAAGCTCCCCATTTGCAAAGCGCCGCTGATGCGCTGCGTTGTTCCGCGCGGGACGTAGGATACGTAGTCCTTGACAGGCGCATTACCCGTGATCGAAAGCATGTCCTGCAACTCTGCACTCTCGTAACCAATGAGCGGGTCCTCGTTGGAGCGTGTGCCCGAGTGCGTCGGGTCGGCGAACCAGATCCAGCCGTAGGCCCAGTCGCCGTCTTCGCGGCAGGTCTCGCCGTCGCTGGATGGACACAGCGTGACGCGCTCGTTCCGCTTGATCGCCTCGCTGCGGGCCAGGTGCATGGCGTTGAGCAGGCTGTTGGTGGCGCCGATGATTCGCTGACGTTCGAGCATTTCGCTGAACGCGGGGGCCGCGAGCGTGGCCAGAATGGCGAGCACACCCAGAGTGACCATCAGCTCGATGGCTGTAATTCCCTTGCAATTCCGCATCGTCGTCTCCTCCCTGAGATCGCGTGCAGGCGTGAGCATAGACGAGCACGGCGGGCGGGGCCATCCGCCAACCCGGGTGACGCTGGAACGTTACCGGTGGCAGGTTGCCTACAAGTCAAAGGTCCCGACAGGCATGGTGGCTATGGTTCTGTTTGGACGCCGTGCATTCGACGGGAGATTGCTTCGCTTCGCTCGCAATGACGGGGTGGAGAGGGCAATGACGGGGTAGGGCTGGCAGAGACGGGATGTAGCGTCTGCTGCGAAATCGAAGGTCTTGGAGGTGAGTGGGCCCATGGTGAAGGACGTGCAGCGGATGGATCAGGCGGATCTGCTGGATCTGCAGCAGCAGGCGGCGCGTGCGGCAAGGCTGGACGTCACGTTTCGCGACGAGGCCCGCTCTGGGGCGCCGACGCCGGAGCTGCAGGTGATCCCGCCCGGCGAGTTCGAGATGGGTTCGGATGCCTCGGAGTACGGCCATCAGCCGCACGAGGGGCCGCGCCGCTACGTGGCGCTGGAGCGGCCCTTCGCCCTGGGGCGCTACGCGATTACGCGCGAGGAGTGGGAGGCGTTCCAGGCGGCGACGGGCTGGGAGCCCTGGGAGTGGCTGGTGTGGCCGAGTACGCCGCGCATGCCAATCTTCAATATCAAGCCGGATAGTATCCAGCAGTACCTGGACTGGCTGAGCGAGGAGACGGGCAAGCGCTATCGCCTGCCGACCGAGGCGGAGTGGGAATACGCCTGCCGGGCGGGCACGCGCACGCCGTTCGCGTTCGGCGAGGTGGTGGGGTGCCGCGACGTGCACTTCAACTCGTTGTTCCCCTACGAGGAGCGGCGCCAGCGGCGCAAGTGGTACATCCCGGCGTGTTTCCCGCTGTCGCGGCCGCTGGATGTGGGCAGCTTTCAGCCCAACCTCTGGGGGCTGTACGACATGCACGGCAATGTGCAGGAGTTTACCTCCACGCCATGGCATGACAGCCATGCCAGCCTGCCGCGCGATGGCGTCTACCGTCGCGATCCGGACAACGAGTGGGTGGTCACCAAGGGCGGTTCCTGGTTCGATGCCGCCGTGAATACCCGCAGCGCCGCCCGGCGCCGCCGCA
Source organism: Thioalkalivibrio sp. ALE25 (assembly GCF_000377285.1). Classification (NCBI taxonomy): domain Bacteria; kingdom Pseudomonadati; phylum Pseudomonadota; class Gammaproteobacteria; order Chromatiales; family Ectothiorhodospiraceae; genus Thioalkalivibrio; species Thioalkalivibrio sp. ALE25. The sequence goes on from NZ_KB897925.1 coordinate 78,497, forward strand.
ACATCGACGAGATGGATACCAACCTGGGCTTCCGCGTCCTGCGCGAGCTGGAGGCGTAGGCCCCGGGCTGGCGGTGGCAGGGGCTTCGCGCGTAAGGCGCGCCCCCTGCGGGGAACGGTTCGGCGCTGCGGCGAGGCTTGGGTCTTGTGTAGGAGGCCAGCCCTCTGGGCGATGGGGCGTAGGCCGGGCCCGATCGGCCAGAGGGCTGGCCTCCTACAGTGGGGCGCTGCCCTGTTCCGGTCGGAACAGGTGGATCTCCAGGCCCTCGATGTTCCGATAGTGCCGATCGTTGGCCGTGACGAGTGGCAAGCCCAGCTGTGTGGCGGTCGCCGCAATCAGCGCATCGGCCATCTGCATGTTGTGGCTGAGGGCGTAGGTCTCGACAAGGAAGGTTGCGCGGTTCGAGATGGCTTCGCTTACCGGTTGGATGCGGGCATCCCAGTACTGGACGGCTTGGCGCAGCGCGCGGAATTCGGACTGGTCGCGCAGCCCCTGGACGAGTTCCATGTAGGTGACTGCGGACACTGTGAATCCCGGCGAGCTGTCGAGCCATTCGCTGGCTCGCTGATTCCCGCGCAGATTCCAGATCAGGACATCCGTGTCCACTAGCATTACTTGAAGTTCCTGGGTTGCCGGATCCGGCGGATGTGTTCGTCGACCGGGCCGGTTTGGTCGCGCCAGAGCCCGAACAGCGGGTTATGTGCGGGGCGCGCCTGGGTCGCTTCACTGCGAGCCCGGTAGGGGACAAGTCGGGCGCGCAGCTGGCCCCGATAGGTGATCTCGATCTCCTCCCCTCGGTCCACGGCGGCAAGCAACTCGCGGCTGTGCAGGCGCATGTCCTTGGTGGTAGCTTCCATGACGGCCTCCGTTGGTTACACTTTGAAGTGTAACTAAAGTGCGTTGGTGGTCAAGAAGCTGGGTTGCCGGCCACGATCATTTTGATGTGTTTCGCTGCGCTCAGCCGCATCCTACGAGGGGTTTCTTGAGCGTAGGGTGCACTGAGCGGAGCGAACTGCACCGTTCGCTTGGTCGCGAACGTTGGCGCATCCGATGCTTCCGGTCAGTAGTGGTAGCGGAGCTGCGCGATCAGCAGGGTTCCGTCGTCCACCTTGTATACGATGCGGTGTTCGCTATCGATCCGGCGGGACCAGTAGCCGGCAAGGTTGTGCTTGAGGGGTTCGGGCTTCCCGATGCCCGTAAACGGGTCGCGCTGGATGGCCTTGATGAGCTCGTTCACGCGGCGAAGGGTTTTCTTGTCGTGTCGTTGCCAGTAGAGATAGTCCTCCCAGGCAAGTTCAGCAAAGAGTAGCCTCACTCCTCCAGGCTCCGCTCCTTGCCTCCCCCTTGCTCCAGTTCGGCGACCGAGGCAAGCAGGCGCCGAGCATTCTCTGGTGCCCGAAGCAGGTAGGCCGTTTCCTGTAGCGCCTCAAAGTCTTCCAGTGACATCATGACCACGGAGGGGGCTTTGTTGCGGGTGATGATAATCGTGGAATGGTCTTCGCAGACCTGTTCCATCGTCTTGGCCAGATTGCTCCGCGCTGCGGTGTAGCTAATGGCGTCCATGGAGTACCCCTTGGGTCCGGATCTGTACATGTACGGGATAATGTACGATTCGGCGTGAGCCATAGCAAGCGAACGGACCATCGTTGATGGACGCTTATGGGAGCTGCTCGGTACCAGCCGGGGGCGCACGTTGGGGGGTAATGCGTGTCGCTCCGTTCAACCGCATCCTACGGTTGGATTGCGGCGCGTAGGATGCACTGAGCGCAGCGAACTGCACCGTTTACTGGAGGCTGTTACAGCCAGCGGGCGAGCCAGAGGCGCAGGCGGAGTTCGAACGGGGGGGCGTAGCCCTGCTTGCGGAAGACGATGTCGCCGTCGGGGTTGATGATGAACGTGGCCGGCACGCCGCGGACGTTGTACTGCGCGGCCAGGGTGCCCTGCGGATCGTTGATCACGGCCAGTTCCCGCTCGCGTTCGTTCAGGTGGTCCAGCACCTCTTCTTCCACGCCCGATTGCATAGCGACCGTCAGCACCGGGTGGCTTTGCGACAGGCGCACGATCTCGCCTTCCTCCAGCCGGCAGATCGGGCACCAGGTGGCCCAGAAGTGGAGCAGCATGGGCTCGTCCGCGTAATCCGCGAGCGTTACCGGCGTGCCATCCAGTAGCTGGGCCTCGAATTCGGGGGCCGGGCCCTCGACCATGTCGCGCGCCATCCAGGCGCGTACGGCCAGGAAGATCACCAGCGCCAGGCCGATCTGAATACCCCAGGACAGCGCGCGTCGGCGTCCGGAGGGCTTCGGGCGTTTCGGTTTCTCGGGCGTGGTTTCGGTCAACGGATCATCTCGGCTTGTCCGGGGCGGGCGCGGGTGCCACGTTTTTTCGGGCCCTTGCGCACCGCGATGCGTACCAGTTCGTCCTCGTCGTCCATCAGGCGTTCCCGCTGGGCCTCGGTCAGCAGAGGGTTACGCGCGACGAAGTAGCGCAGGTTGGGGTCGCGATCGTTCACGCAGGCCTCGACCTGGTCCGGGGTCAGGTCCGGACGCTTGGCGCAGTTCAGGCGTACGGTCTGGTTGGGGTCGGCCAGAAGCAGCGCGACTTCCTCCGGGGTCAGGTCCATGCGCCGGGAGAAGTAGGCCTTCACCTGGGCGTGCTGGTCGCGGACCAGCAACGGTCGCCAGCGCTCCTCCAGCGCTCCGGAGAGGGCCAGATCCATGCGCTCTTCGAATGACAGCGCCTTGTATTGGCGGGTGAGCTCGTCCATCGGGCGGGCATTATAGGCGCGCTGCTTGGGTTACGCGGGCACGCCCCCACAATTTGCAGGAACGACAGCACACCGGGGCCTGTCGTACCATAAGCAGACGATAATCTTCTCCGACTGCTTCGGAGAGCGAGGGATCATGAACGCACCCGTAGCCGACAAGCCGCTTTACCACGTGCCGAGCACGGCCCACGTGACGGCTTCGCTGCACGCGTTGACCGATGCCCAGCGCGACGAGCTGGTGCGCCGCATCAAGCGCCTGCTGATCGAACGCAACGCGGTGCTGGTGGCCCATTACTACGTGGACGAGTCGCTGCAGCGTCTGGCGGACGAGACCGGCGGCTGCGTGGCCGACTCCCTGGAGATGGCGCGTTTCGGCAAGGAGCACCCGGCCGAGACGCTGGTGGTGGCCGGGGTGCGCTTTATGGGCGAGACCGCCAAAATCCTGAGTCCGGAGAAGCGCGTGCTGATGCCGACGCTGGAGGCCGAGTGCTCGCTGGATCTCGGCTGCCCGGCCGACGAGTTCGCGAAGTTCCGCGCCCAGTATCCGGACCACACGGTGGTGGTGTACTCCAACACCTCGGTGGACGTGAAGGCGCAGGCCGACTACGTCGTCACCTCCAGCATTGCCGTGCCGCTGGTCGAGCACCTGCGCGATCAGGGCAAGAAGGTCCTGTGGGCCCCGGACAAACACCTTGGCGACTACATCCGCCGAACCACCGGTGCCGACATGGTGCTGTGGGACGGCTCCTGCGTGGTGCACGACGAGTTCCGCTCCTGGGCGCTGGAAGACCTGCGCGGCCGTCATCCCGGCGCTGCGGTGCTGGTGCATCCGGAATCCCCGCGCGAGGTGATCCATCAGGCCGATGTGGTCGGCTCCACCAGCCAGCTGATCGCGGCGGTGAAGGAGCGCCCGGAACAGGAATTTATCGTCGCCACGGACAAGGGCATCTTCTACAAGATGCAGCAGGCGGCGCCGGGCAAGACCCTGATCGAGGCCCCCACCGGCGGCCACAGCGCCACCTGCACCAGTTGCGCCCATTGCCCGTGGATGGCCATGAACGACCTGGTCTCGCTGGCCGACACGCTGGAAGACACCGCGGAACCCGCGAAGAACGAGATCTTCGTCGACGAGACCGCGCGCCAGAAGGCCCTGGTGGCCACGCAGCGCATGCTCGACTTCGCCGCCGAACACCGCAAGGCCACCGAAGGCGACGCCTGACGAGGTGTCTTGTAGGAGCCTGCTTGCAGGCGAAGCCCCTGCCCGCGCCCGACTCTGGCGAACATGACATTCGCGGACCCGTTTGCTCCAGCATTGGTCCGATAACGATACACTTCGTCGATACATTCTCTGGTCGTCTGCGCAGGAGGCCATCATGAGCGAGTTGCAACGCATCACCTTTGATCCGGAAATCTGCGGTGGACGCCCTTGCATCCGCGGCACCCGGATGCGAGTGCGGGATGTCCTTGACCTTCTGGCGGCAGGGGCCTCGCGGGAGGAAATTCTGGAGGACTACCCCTACCTGACGGGCGAAGACATTACCGAGGCGTTGCGGTTTGCCGCGCGTCAAACGGATCACCCTGTTCTTCACGTCGCCTGAATGCGCTTCCTGGTCGACGCTCAGCTGCCGCCGGCCCTTGCGCGTTGGCTCGTTGACCAGGGTGTTGCGGCCGAGCATGTTGCGGATGTCGGACTTCTTGAGGCTTCCGATAAAGAAATCTGGGCGGAAGCTCTCCGAACGGGGGCCGTCATCGTGACCAAGGATGAGGATTTCGCCGTGTGGCGCTCCGCGGACTCGGGGGCCTATCCAGCCGTCGTCTGGCTTCGAATCGGAAATACCCGGAAAGCGGCCTTGCTCGAATGGTTCAAGCCGCTTCTACCTCGCGTGCTCCGGGCGCTGGAGAACGGCGAATCGCTGATTGAAGTCGACTGAGCGAGCGGCCCCTCGCTGAGCGAGTCCTGACACCACGTCTACTCAGGTGGAGTTGAAGTTAGCGGTCGTTCAGCCAGGCGGCCCACTGGGAGTGGGTAGAGACGTCCACGCCGTCGGCCTTCGCGGCCTGTTGCAGGTGGGTCTGCAGGTCGGCCATCAGTTCGGAATCCATCAGATCGGGCTCCAGGGTGAGCTGCGCATGCAGCGTGCTGTAGACGAGCTTGAGTTCATTTACCGGGTACTGCGACCAGTCGAGGTGGGCCATGGCGTCCGTTCTCCGTTTCCATCAGTTGAGTTATAGCCTGAGGGTGGCCTGTGATGCCATTCAAAAGCACCTGCGTGGTGGCGGAGATGTTTAAGCGCCGTGCACGTCTGCTGGTGGCGTCGGAACGCCCGGACGGGCGTGCCGCGCGCGTGGCGGAGCTGGCCGCGGCGGCCGAGTTCGAGGACTGGATCGAGGTACGTCCGGCGCGCGCGATGGGCGCGCTGACGGATGATCACCTGGCCTGGGCCGATTTGCTGGTGGCGGTCGACACCGCCGCCGCCCGCGCCATGCCCGAACATCGGCCCGCGACCTGCCGCCCGAAATACTGGCGCTTGCCCGCCGAGACCGGCGCGGAGCTGGATCTACAGGCCCTGGAGGCCTTGCGTTGCATGGTTGGCGGGATGCGTATGCTGGCGCGGGTGGATGCCGAAGGCGCCTGAGGGGCATGTCGGCGCGTCCCGTCCAGTGTTCTTCAAGACGCGAGGCATTGCCTTGCGAATCCCGAGTCATCCCGGCCGCAGCAAAGCGGAGAGCCGGGATCTGCGGTGGTTACTTTGACCGGGCGTGTCAGATCCCGGATAACCGCTGCGCGGTTTCCGGGATGACGTCGAGAGGGGTGATCGGGGATACCCGGGCGTGATCGCGAGGGGCGCGCCCGGGTTGGTTCCGACCGATCGCCACGGCGCTGCGCGTCTCGCGATGACGATGCTTCTCGCAGTTCGCGTCATGGCGAGGCTCCGTCAGGGGCCGTGGCCATCTGCGGACGCAACCGCTGAGGGTTGCCTGGCTCGGCGTCGGGGCTGTCCACGCGGCTCGCTGCTGCACGTCACGCGATGACGGGTCAGTTTTCCCTGTGGCCTCCTAGTCGGGGGTGTAGGGCGTCGGTGCGCGAGCGTGCAGCTGGGCCAGGTGGTCTTCGTAGAGGGTCCAGATGCGCGGCGCGATGGCGCCGCGTGTACCGGGGTAGGTGAGGCGGTCGGGGTTGAAGCTGATCAGGCGTTCGATCTCGGTGCAGCGCAGTTCGTCGTTGATCACGTTGAAGATCAGGATCTGCGTGCCCTGGTCGGCGATGGGCAACAGGGCGCCGATGATGCCGGTGTCGTTCAATCCGGGCTCGCCGCGGGCGTCGCCGAGCTCGGCTGGGGGGCGCACCAGCGTCCCCAGCAGTTCCTGGTAGGCCTGATCACAGGCGTAGCAGATCTCGGGCGCACGCAGCCCCTGCACCCGGGCGCAGGCCTGCTGCACGGTGGTGTCGGGCAGGGCCATGCGCTCCGGTGGAATCGGGATGCGGTTCGATTCGCCATTCGGCAGCAGGCGCGGTACCGCCTCCTGACAGGACGGGCATCGCCAGGTGGCGATGCGGGGGCCGTCGATTACGTTGCTGGGAGGCATCTGGCGACCCTCATCCGGGGGTTCGGGGCGGCATGCGGCGGGCGGTAGCGAACGCCTGGGTTGCTGGCTGATGAGGGCGGGGCCATTCGCGGGCAGGCTCGCTCCCACAGGGGCGGGCCCACCGGGCCAGCCCCCGGGGTCGTCCTCGTTTCAAGCGAGCCTCCTGTTCAGCCGAAGTAGTCCGGTTCGTTACCGGGGCGCCACTTGATATTGCAACCGAGGCTGGGGTGCTGCGGCTCCGGTGCCGGCTGGCCGGCGAGCAGGGCATCGCTGGCGGCGCGCAGGTCGCGGCCGGTGACCGGGGTGTCGGAACCGGGGCGGGTCTCGTCGAACTGGCCGCGGTAGAAGAGCTTGCGCTCGGCATCGAACAGGTACAGGTCCGGGGTGCAGGCCGCGTGGTAGGCCTTGGCGACGGACTGGTCCTCGTCGAGGCAGTAGGGAAAGTTGTAGCCGAAGCGACGGGCGTCGTCCTTCATCTTGTCCGGGGCATCGTCCGGCACCGCCTGGATGTCGTTCGAGTTGATCGCGATTACCGCGATGCCCTTGTTCGAGTATTCGCGACCGTAGCGCGCGAATTCGTGGCGGATCAGCTGCACGAACGGGCAGTGATTGCAGATGAAGGCGATCATGTAGCCTTTCGCGTCGGGGAAGCTGTCGAGGCTGACGTTTTCGCCGGAGACGACGTCCGGCAGGGAGAAGTTGGGTGCCTCGGTACCGAGTTCGATCATCTGCGAGGGGGTGCGGGCCATGACTGCTCCAGTGGTCGGATTTGCGACAATTATACGGCGTTGGCCGGGGATGCTTGAAACCTTCCGACTGCGACCGCAATCTTTGAACAGTACCTGAGTAATGGAGTAGGGAATATGGGCTGGGTGACCGGTGTCGTACAGGAGCGCAAGCAGTGGACGGACCGCCTGTTCTCGCTGCGCGTGGATGCCGAGGTCGAGCCGTTCAAGGCCGGCCAGTTCAACCGCCTGCGCCTGGAGATCGACGGGGAGATGGTGGGACGGCCGTATTCGTACGTGAACGCCCCGGGCGAGACCCCGCTGGATTTTTATCTGATCACCGTGCCGGACGGCCCATTGTCCAACCGCCTGGTGCAGCTGGAGCCGGGTGATCAGGTGGAGTTGATGCCGCGCGCGACCGGCTTCTTTACCCTGGACGAGCTCCCCGACAGTCGCGACCTTTGGCTGTTGTCCACCGGTACCGCGCTGGGACCCTTCCTGTCCATCCTGAAGACAGACACCCCGTGGGAGCGCTTCGAGAATATCCGTCTGGTCCACGCGGTGCGCAAGGCGGAGGAACTTACCTACCAGGACACCATTCGGGAGTTTCAGGAGCGCGACGCGAAGCGGTTTCAGTACATCCCGTTCGTCAGTCGCGAGCCGTTCCCCGGGGGGCTCGAAGGGCGGGTGCCGGCCGCGATCGCCGAGGGCCGGCTGGAACACCACGCGGGCCTGAAGATTACCCCGGAGCATTCGCAGGTGATGCTGTGCGGCAACCCGGCCATGGTGCAGGACACGACCGCGATCCTGAAGGAGCGCGGCCTGGCGAAGAATCGCCGGCGCAAGCCGGGGCATATCACCACCGAGAACTATTGGTAGGCCCGGGGCTTTTTGGATTCGGGCCGGCCCTCTCGCCCTGCGCTCGCGAAGATCGCCCAAACTCGACAGGCTCCCGGGGCCATGTTGTAGGAGGCCAGCCCTCTGGCCGATGGGGTTTTGCCGGCGCCTGATCGGCCAGGGGGCTGGCCTCCTACGGGCTGTGGCTTGCGCTGGGGCTAGTCCAGCAGGTTCGCCGACCAGGCGCGGATCAGGCCCGCCACGTAGCGGGTGTGTTCCGGTCGCGAGAGCAGGTGGTCGGCCTGGTGCAGGGCGACGAAGCTCTTGGGGTGCTGCGCCTGCTGGAAGATCTTGCGGGCGTGATCGACGCTGACCACGGTGTCGCCCGGTGCGTGCAGCAGCAACAGCGGCCGCTGCAGGGTGTCGAGTGCGTGGTCCAGGGTCGGCTCCTCGATCGACTCGATGAAGGCGCGGCCGATCTCCACGGGGCGTCCGCCGATGTTGATCCGGGCGGAGCCCTCACGCCGGATCTCGTCGGCCGTGTCCCCGAACAGGTGGGCGACGTGGCCGGGCCGGCTGGGGGCGGCAATGGTGACGACGCCGTCCAGCGTCTCGCGCTGCGCGCTGACATGGATCGCCATGGCCCCGCCGAAGCTGTGACCGACCAGCAGGTTGGTGTGCCGCCCGGTGAAGGTCTCCAGCGCCTCGAGCGCCGAGTGGAGGTCCTCGCAGTAGGTCTCCTGCGTGCTGTCGCGGAACTCGCCCTCCGAGTCACCCAGGCCCATGAAGTCGAAACGCAGGGTGGCGATGCCTTCCTCGGCAAGGGCGCGCGCCAGCCGTACCGTCGCCGGGAAGTCCTTGGAGCAGGCGAAGCAGTGCGCGATGCAGGCCTGACCGCGAACGGCATCCGCCTCGGGTGCGACCAGTACGCCGCCCAGACGGGGGCCACGCGGGGTCTGGATGGTTAAGGGGGTGTTGTGGATCGCCATCGAGCAGGCTCCTGAAGGGCGGCTATGGTCCCGCCGGGGACGGTCTGCGATCATACGGGTTTGAGGATCCGAATGGCCATGCGGGATTCTTCCGCCATGCGGCCACCACTTCACGGGACCACTGGGGGCCGGCTTGGAAACCGAAAGTCAGATTCGCGCACGCTTGGCCGAGCTGGAGGCCGAACACCGCGCTCTGGATTCCGCTATCGGCGTGATGCACGAGCAGGCCGCACCCGACATCTTCGCCATCCAGCGCCTGAAGAAGCGCAAGCTACAACTGAAGGACGCGATCCAGCGCCTGCGCAGCCGGCTGATCCCCGACCTCAACGCCTGACCCGGGATATTCACCACGAAGCGGACGGGGGCGCGCATGAGAGCAAAGCGCGTGACAGGAAGATTAGAAGACAGGAAGAAAGGCAAGGCTATAGGCCTTGGGCCCAGATCGTTCTGTTAAGCGTTTACCCGTCGGTCAGATCAGGGGCTCACGACACATAAAGTAATCTGTTTTTCTTCCCGCTCTTCCAGCCTTCCTGTGAATCGCCCTTGACCTTGACCTTCTTCGTGCCTTCGTGTGCTTCGTGGTGAGCAAAAAAAACGGCGCCCGGAGGCGCCGTTCGAGTGCGTTCCGTGATGGAACGGCTGGGGTCAGCCCCAGATGTCCTGAGTGATCCCGGCATACCAGGCCCGGGTGTACTGCGCCTCGCGGCTTCGGAAGCTGGAGCTGGCGCCCGACGGGCTGACGCCACCGGCACCATCGACCCCTGCTTGCGCGCCATCCTTGTACTGGTAGACCGCGGCCACGCTGATCGCGTAGTCCGGGGTGACCAGGCTGTAGCAGGTGTTGGCGGAGGAGGGGTTGATCGGCTCCTGGCCGGACAGTTCGCGCACGACCGCGGCCGCGACGATCTTGCCCTGGTTGTTGGCCGAGTGGCCGGACTTCGGCATGGCGCCCGCCACGCTGGCATCCCCCAGGACGTAGATGTTGTCGTCCATCTCCGACTTGAAGGTGAGCTGATCCACCGGGACCCAGCCCTCGTCATTGGTCAGGCCCACGTCGTGGGCGATCTGGCCGGCGCGCTGGGCGGGGATGAAGTTCAGCACGTCGGCACGGACGCGTTCGAAGCCGCTGTCGGCCAGCACGGTCATGTTGTCGACATCGATTTCCTCGGCGCGACCGCCCTCCGAGCCGGCGCGCCATTCAATCATGTCGCCGTAGTGCTCGGCCCAGCCTTCCTCGAACAGGCCCTGCTTGGAGAAGCCATCCTTCGGATCCAGGATGATGATCTTGGAGCGCGGCTTCTCCTGCTTGAAGTAGTTCGCGACCAGTGACACCCGCTCGTACGGCCCCGGCGGGCAGCGGAACGGGTTCGGCGGGGCGACCATGACGAACACGCCGCCGTTCGGCATGTTTTGCAGCTGGGAACGCAGCAGCTCGGTCTGCGAACCGGCCTTCCAGGCGTGCGGGACACGGTCGGCGTCGGCCTCGGAGATGCCGGGCATGTCGTCGTAGCGGAAATCGATCCCCGGGGACATCACCAGCTTGTCGTAGCTCATGCTGTCGCCGCCGGCCAGGCGCACGCTGCGCGCGGAGGCGTCCACCGCGGTCACCCGGTCCTGGACGATCTCGATGCCGTAGTCATCCCGCAGGGTGTCGTAGCCGTGGGCGATGAAGTCCATGTCCGCGAAGCCGCCGATCACCCAGTTGCTGCCATAGCAGGTGTGGTAGGTGGCGTTCGGCTCGATCAGCGTCACGCGCATGTCGGGCGAGAACTGCTTGATGTATTTCGCGGCGGTCGCGCCGCCGGAGCCGCCGCCCACGACCACGACGTGAGCCTTGTCGGCCCCGCGCATGCCGTTGGCTGCACAGCCAATGCCAGCGAAGGCCGCGGCACTGCTGATGCCGGCGACCTTCAGGAAATTGCGTCGAGTAAAGTCATGCATGATGTGATTCCCCCCTGATCAGAAGCGGCTGAAGTAGCCGGCCATCGCTTCGATTTCCTCGTCGGTGTAGCCCTTGGCGTGACGATCCATGATCGTCGCGTCACGGTCACCGTCGCGGAATGCCCTCATCTGGCTCTCGATGACATCAGCGGGAATCCGGCCCAGATCCGGTACACCCTCCTGAGCGCCGGCCGCGTTGTGGCAGGCCTTGCAGGAGGCGGCCATCAGCTGGCCCCGGGTGATTTCGTCGTCGGCAAGGGCCTGGGTAGCAGTGCCCGCCATCGCTAGCGAGGCGGCAAGCCCCACCAGGTACAAATGCGATTTCTTCATTGGAACGGACTCCTCCGTTAGAAGTGGCTTTTTGCGAGCGACAGCTGTGGAGTACTGCCTTCATCCTCGGGCCCGGTGTGGTGATCCGGGTTGTGATTTGCGCCACCGGGTTCGAGCCCGGTAGTTGCGCCTGATCGCGAAAACCAACGATCATGGAGACCGTATAGCACACACAAAGCGCCTTTTCGATACATCGCAGAGGCATCTGCCACCAGGAGGAGTGCCATGACAGGGGAACGGCGTCGTCATCCACGGATCCCGATGACGGTCGAGGTCGTGGCCGAGTGCGAAAGCGGGGACACGGTGACCCTGACCACCAACGACATCTCCGGCGGCGGAGCCTTCCTGCAGTGGGACGATCCGGAAAACGCCTGTGTGGGGCACCTGATGAAGCTCGCATCGGATGACGAGTTGATGCTCCAGGTCTTCGGCATGCTCGGGGATGGCGGCGAGGCGCCGCGCGTGAAGGCCCAGGTGGTGCGGGTGATGGACGGCGGCATCGCCGTGCGCTTCGATCCCGAGGAGCTCGAATAGGGGTTGCCCCGATACCCGAGGCGGACGCGCTAGTCCTCGCGCTCGATCTGTTCCAGGCCCGCGGCCCACTCGTCGGCGATCATCGGGTTCGTCAGCAGCCAGTGCACGGTGTCCGCGCTCCAGTCGTCGCGGGCCTCCTGCAGTGCGGTATCCCAGTCCGTGACTGCGTAATCCCCGCGCCCGACGCCGCTGAGCGCCTGCAGTTCCGCCTGTTGCTCCGGGCCCAGGTCGCGCAGCGTGCCCTCCAGCTCCTGCAGGGTCAGGTCGCTGGCGTGGTCGGCCAGCACCTGCAGGGCCCAGTCGTCGTCACTGCCCTCGGAGCCGGTATCCGGGAAGACCACGTCCTCCTTGGCGTGGAACTCGCGGGCGGCCTGGATCAGCCGTTCCAGAGTCTCGCCGGGGATGCCAAGGGAGACGGCCATCGTCTAGTGGGACGGGGTCCGCTCCTGGGCGAGGACCCAGGGCGCAGCCACGATGGCGGTGAAGATCGGATCGTTCGCGGCCCAGCGCCGGGCATCGTCATCCGAGGCGCGGGCGACCTGGTCATTGGCTAGCCATTCGCTGACCTGATGCGTGGCGTCATCGCGGAAGGCGCGGGCCACCTCGATCAGGTCCAGTTCCGGTGCCACGCGGATCACCACGCCGCGGGCGAAATGCGGCATGAGCTCCTTCCACGGCAGCGGACCGGCCTCTTCTTCCAGGGGGGTCTCGGGTTGTTCGGCAGGGGCGTCTTGCATGACGGTTCCGGTCGGTTTCAGATAGGGTTCAGGCTAGGCCGATACCCTTGCATCTTCAAGACCTTTCCACGCAAATCCCCGGAGGATGCGCCACCATGCGACCCACGCCGGATCTCCAGCCCGGACACCGCGAGCGGCACCCGATGCGGCGTCGCTCGGGCCCGGTGCGGGCGCTGGCCATGCTGTTCCTGGTCGCGCTTCCGGCACAGGCGCAGTTCAATACCGACGACCCCGAGGCCGCGGTCTGGGACCTGGACGAGGCTGTTGCCCAGATCGAGGCACATTACCCGGGGCGGGTCCTGCATGCCCGCGAGGATGTCAGCCGCTACGGGGCGCGCCTGTTCGTGATCCGGATCCTGACCAACGACCAGCAAGTGCGTACCCTGCGCATCGAGGAAGGTACGGAAGTGGAGCTCCCGGAATGAATCTGCGCGTGGTACTGATCGAGGATGACGTTGCCCTGCGCAACCAGATCGGCGAGGAACTGGACCGCAGCGGCTGCCGCGTGGATACCGCCTCGGATGGCGAGACCGGATTGTACCTGCTGACCGAGTACCACTGCGATATCGCCGTGGTCGACCTTGGCCTGCCCGGCATGGATGGCCTCGACGTGATCCGCAAGGCGCGCGAGTCGAAGCCGCGCCTGCCGATACTGATCCTGACCGCGCGCGACCGCTGGCAGGACAAGGTCGAGGGTCTGGAGGCCGGCGCCGATGACTACCTGGCCAAGCCCTTCCATATCCAGGAACTGCTGGCGCGCCTGCGCGCCCTGGCGCGCCGCAGCCTGCAGTCTGGCCAGGAGCGGCTGCACTTCGGCCCGCTGGTGATCGATACCGCCGGCGACGAGGTCTGGTTGAATGGCGAATCGGTGACCCTGACCACATTCGAGTACCGCCTGCTGATGACCCTGGTGCGCCAGCCCGGCCGGGTGCTGAGCAAGGACGCGCTGGCGGACTACCTGTACGACCACGACGAGGACCGCGAGAGCAACGTGATCGAGGTCCTCATCGGTCGCCTGCGTCGCAAGCTGGATGCCGATGGCAGCCTGGGGCTGATCGAGACCCTGCGCGGGCGCGGCTACCGCTTTGCCCGCGAACCCGACCCCGCCCCGGAAAACGAGTCGGACAGCGCCCGATGATCCACCCCGAGGCCGCCCGGTCCGCATGAAGGCGGCCCTGCGCAAGCTGCGCGGCAGCCTGGTCCTGCGCCTGGCGGGGGTCACGGCCGTCACCGTGCTGATCTTCTCGCTGCTGACGGCCTGGGTGCTGGAGGCGGCCTTTCGCGACAATGCGGCGGACGCGGTGGAGACCCGGCTGGAGGCGCAGGTGCTGCTGCTGATGGGGCTGGCCGAGGTGATCGGGCCCGCGGATGTACGGGTCCCCGAGATGCTCCCCGAAAGCCGGCTGCAACTGCCGGTCAGTGGTCTTTATGCGCGCATCCTCGGCGAGGAGGGCCAGACCCTCTGGCGGTCGCCCTCGACGGTGGGCGTCTCGCTGCGTGGCTGGTCGGAGGACGAGTACTTCAGCTTCAGCCTGCCCGTGCAGTGGGAGCTGGAGGGCGACCAGGTGGGACTGACCTTCCAGATGCTGGAGGACCGCGAGGCCTTCAATGAACAGGTCGAACAGTACCGCGTAAGCCTGTGGCAGGGGCTGGGCGCGATGACCCTGTCCATGATCCTGGTGCTGTCGCTGGCGCTGTGGTTCTGGGGGCTGCGCCCGCTGCGCCAGGTGCGGCGCGACCTGGACGCCCTGCGCCATGGCGACCACGCCCGTCTGGGCGGGTACTATCCCACCGAGGTCCGCGCCCTGACCGGCAGCATCAACGACCTGGTCGAGTTCGAGCGGGCCCGCCTGGCGCGCCAGCAGAATGCCCTGGCGGACCTGGCCCACAGCCTGAAGACCCCGATCTCCGCATTGCGCCTGAACCTCGAGAGCGCGCGACCGGACCCGGACGACATGCAGCACCAGGTCGACCGGTTGCAGGGGATCGTCCAGCACCAGCTGAATCAGGCGCAGCGGCTGGGGCCGGCCCCGTTCCAGGCTGCCGAGCCGCTGGCGCCGATCATCGAGCGAACCGGCCAGGCGCTGGGACGGCTCGCCGCGCAGGAGGGGGTGACGCTGGAGACCGACCTGGCCCCGGGCTGTGCCCTGCGCATGGACGGTGGCGCCATCTTCGAGTTGCTGGGCAATACCCTGGACAACGCCATTCGCCATGCCACCAGCCGGGTGCGGGTCACGACGCGCTGCCAGCCCGGCGAGGTGATGCTGATCATCGACGATGACGGTCCGGGTATCCCGCCGGCCGACCGGGCCCGGGTGCTGGAGCGCGGCCAGCGCGCGGACACACGCGGCGGGCAGGATGCCGACCGGGATACCGGTCAGGGGCTCGGGCTCAGCATCATCCATACCCTGGTCACCGACCACCGCGGGACGCTGTTCATCGAACAGGCCCCGGATCTGCACGGGGCCCGCATCCGCATGGTGTTCCCGGGGGGCTGAATCGACTTACCGGGGTGCTATCCCGCAACAGCCGGTTCGCGCGGATCAGAGCCCCAGGCCTTCCATCGGCAGGCTCGGTGTTTCGCCCAGCACTCCGGCCCGCACCAGTGCCGCCGCCCCGCAGGCAAAGGTCCAGCCCAGGTGTCCGGATCCGGTGTTTAGGTGCAGGCCCGTGATGGCGGTGGGGCCGAGGATCGGTGTGCCACGGGCACTCATCGGGCGCAGTCCGGTCCAGGGGGCCATCGTCTCCGGGTCGAAGTTCGCGGGCAGGCCGGTCAGGGTGCGCCGGCACTGATCGAGGACATTCGCCGCGCGCTCGATGTTCAGGTGGCGGTCGCGGCCGGCAAATTCGGCGGTACCGGCCAGGCGCAGGCGCGCCCCCAGCGGGGTCATCACCACCTTGTTGGCGTCATCGATCAGCGGCAGATTCAGCCGGCAGTCGGCGTCCATCGGCAGGGTCAGTGAATAGCCCTTTACCGGGGCGACGGGCAGATGCAGCCCCAGCGGGCGCAGCAGGTCCGGGGCGTGGTAGCCATTGGCGACCACGCAGGCATCCGCCGCGATCGGCCCTTCGGAGGTCTCCACCGCGTCGATGCGGCCTAGGTGGGTGCGCAGGCGCCGTACGGTGACGTTCGGGTAGTAGCGGATGCCCCGGCGCTGGCCGATCGCGAGCAGCTGCTCGGTGAACCGTGCCGCGTCGCCGATCGCATCCCCGGGGAAGAACAGCCCGCCGCACAGGCGGTCGCGCACCGGGGCCAGCGCCGGCTCTTCCGCGATGATCCGCTCCACGTCCCAGTCCTCGAAGCGCACGTCCTCATCCATCATCGCCTCGCTGGCGGCGCGATTGTGGGCCTGGCTGGCCGGGTCCTGAAACAGCTTCAGGATGCCGCAGCGGCGAAAGTCGAAGTCCAGCCCCTCGCTCGCCAGTTCCCGCTGCAGGCGGTCGATCTCCCGGAGCGAGAACGCGGCCAGGCGGGCATTCAGACGGGTGTGCTGCTCGAACAGTGAGCGGCGGCTGTGCCACAGAAAGCGCAGGCCCCAGCCGGCCAGCCCCGGCAGGGCACGCGGGCGCAGCAGCAGAGGCGACTCCGTGCGGCCGAGAAAGCGCAGCAGGTCCAGTCCGACGCCGGGGGTATTCCAGGGTTCGGCGTGGCTGGCATGCAGCATGCCGCCGTTGGCTTGGCTGGAGCCGGAGGCGGGGGCGGGGCCGGCATCCACCAGCACGACCTCGGCCCCGGCCTCCTGCAGGTACCAGGCGGTGCTCACGCCGATCACGCCGGCCCCGATCACGACTACGCGCATCCTTCGCTTCCCCTATCAAGAACGCTCATGTACCGCTTGCCAGTCGTTGGATCACGTCCGCGTATTCGCGTTCCAGCCGCTTCGGCGACACCTTCTCGCGGGTGCCCAGTTCCTGGGCGAACTGCGAGACGCGAAATTCCTCGATGCGGTAGCGAAAGGCGAGCACGTCCGGGTGATCCGGCGCCCGCGCGATCAGCTCCTGTGCCTGTTGCCACAGCGGCTCGACCGCGACGCGTCGCGCGCGGTCCTTGTCCGGGGCCTGGGTCAGGCGTTCCAGGCGCTTGTCGATTGCCTGCAGGTAGCGCGGCAGCTCGGGCAGCACGGTGTGCGGGGTGCGCAGCAGGAAGTCGGCCGGGACCAGCGCCTCGAGCTGCCCGCGGATGTCGCGCGCGGCCTCGATCCAGGACAGCGGCAGATCCCCCTGCAGCCGGGTGCGCAGGTCGTGCCAGTGGCGCAGGATCTCGGCGGCCAGGCGCGAGAGCTCCATCACCGTGGGCGAGAACTCGGGCAGGCTGGCCTCCAGGCGCTCTTGAAAGTTCTCGGCATCGCGCGGCCACGGCTCGGCCAGGAACACCCGGTCGGCCGCGGCCTCCAGGATTTGGTCGCGCAGGGCCTCGCAGCTGCCGAGCGTCGAGTAGTTCAGGCAGGCGCGCTCGATCTCCGGGAGCTGGCGGCGCAGGTCGCGGGCGGTCTTGCGCACGCCCAGCAGGAACAGCCGGCGCAGCCCCGCTCGGTGGGCGCGTGCGGCCCGCGCCGGGTCCGGTTCCAGCTCCAGCGAGACCGCATCGCCGCGGTCGACCAGGATCGGGAAGGCGCGCAGCTGCGCCCCCTGGTGGTCGAATTCGACGCTCTCCGGCAATGCGCCGAAGTCCCACTCGGTGATCCCCTCGCGGGTGATCTCGTCCGGGCGGCTGGCGTCGAAGTGGGCCTCGGCGCTGTCGCCCAGCCGGCGCTTCAGCGCGGCCAGGTCGCGGCCGCTGGCCTGCTCGTGGCCTTCCGGGTCGAGGATGCGAAAGCGCATCACCAGGTGTGGCTCGAGGTTCTCCGGGCGCCAGGCATCCAGCGGGATCTCGGTGCCGGTCATCGCGCGCAGGGCCTCGGCCAGCGCCGGGATCAGCGGGCCCTGGCGGTGCTCGATGCGCGCGAGCGCGGCCTGCGCGAAGTCCGGCGCGGGCACGAACTGGCGGCGCAGGCCCTTGGGCAGGCTCTTCAACAGGGCGGTCACGCGCTCCTCCAAAAGCCCCGGCACCAGCCAGTCGCCCAGCCAGTCGGGTACCGCGTTCAGCGCGGCGATCGGGATGGTCACGGTCACGCCGTCGTCTGGCTGACCGGGCTCGAAGCGGTAGGCCAGCGGCAGGCGCAGGCCCTCGACCTCCAGATGGTCGGGGTAGGCCCCTTGCGGGAGCGCGGTGTCCGGCTCGTTCAGCAGTTCCGCACGGTCGATCCGCAGGGCGTCGGGGTCCCGCTTCTCGGCCTTGCGCGCCCAGGTCTCGAAGCTTGTGCCGTCGGTGATGTCTTCCGGCAGGCGGGCGTCATAGAAGTCGAACAGGCGATCCTCCTCCACCAGCAGGTCGCGCCGGCGCCCGCGCGCCTCCTGCTCGGCGATCTCGGCCACGGCCTCGCGGTTGGCCTGTACCCCCTTCGAGCGGGTGCGCAGCTCGCCGCCGACCAGGCCCTCGCGGATCATGATACGCCGCGCCTCGGCCGGGTCGTGTCTTGCGAAGTCCACCGGCTTTTTCGGGGCGACGACCAGGCCGTACAGGGTGATGCGGTCGAAGGCCCCGACGCGTCCGCTGCGACGCTGGAAGTGCGGCTCGAAGATATGGTGCTTGAGCAGATGCGCCGCCGCGGCCAGGATCCAGTCGGGCTCGATACGGGCATTGTCGCGGGCGTAGACACGGGTGGTCTCGGCGATCTCCGCACTCATCACCCAGGCGGGTTTCTTCTTCGCCAGGACCGATCCGGGGTGGATCTGGAAGCGGCGGTTGCGCGCGCCGAGGTAGTCGCCGCGCTCGGTCTTCTGTCCGATCTGGCTGACCAGTCCGGTCAGCAGCGCGCGGTGCACGGGCTCGGCGTCGGCCGGTTCGTGGTTCGGCTTCAGGTCCATCTCGCGGGCTTGGCGCAGCAGCTGCACGCGCAGTTCCTGCCACTCGCGCATGCGCAGGAAATTCAGGAAGTGCTCGCGGCACCAGCGTTTGAGCGCATTCGAGCCGAGATCCTCGCGCGCGGTGTGCCAGGCCTCCCACAGCCGCAGCATGCCCATGAAGTCGGAGCCCTCGACCTGGAACTCGCGGTGCGCCTGGTCCGCGGCCTGGGTGGCCTCGGCCGGGCGCTCGCGCGGGTCCTGCAGCGACAGGAACGCGGCGATAGTCGCGGTCTCGGTCACGCAGCCGTGGTCGGCCCCGGCCAGCAGCATTGCACCGTGGCGCGGGTCGATGGGCATGCGTGCCAGCTGGCGGCCGCGCGGGGTGATGCGCCCGCGCGCGTCCACCGCACCCAGCTCCTCCAGCAGGCGGTAGCCGTCCTTGACCAGGCGTGGATCGGGTGGATCCACGAACGGGAACTGGCGCGGCTGACCGAGCTTCAGCGCGGCCATCTGTAGGATCACCGAGGCGAGGTTGGAGCGCTGGATCTCCGGGTCGGTGAAGGGCGGGCGCAGGTTGTAGTCGTCCTCCGCGAACAGCCGGATGCAGATGCCGGGGCCCAGTCGTCCGCAGCGCCCGGCGCGCTGGTCGCAGGCGGCCTGCGAGATCGGCTCCAGGCTCAGGCGTTGGACCCGCGAGCGCCAGGAGTAGCGCGAGACGCGGGCCAGACCCGAGTCGATCACGAAGCGGATGCCGGGGACGGTCAGCGCGGTCTCGGCGACGTTGGTGGCCAGCACGATGCGCCGGCCGGCGTGCGACTGGAATACCCGCGACTGCTCGCGCGCGGACAGGCGCGCGTACAGTGCCAGGACCTCGGTGTCGGCGCGCACCTGGCCGCGCAGGGCCTTGTGGGCGTCGCGGATCTCGCGCTCGCCGGGCAGGAATACCAGGATGTCGCCGGGGCCGGCGCGCTCGCATTCGGCCACCGCCTCGCGGATGCCGTCGAACAGGTCGCGCTCGCCGCGACCGGCGTCTTCGTCCTCGTCGGCCGCGTCTTCCGGCTCGATCGGGCGGTAGCGCAGCTCCACCGGGTAGGTGCGTCCGGCCACGGTCAGGATCGGGGCGTCGTCGAAGAACGCCGACAGCCGCTCCGGGTCCAGCGTCGCGGAGGTGATGATGATGCGCAGCTCCGGGCGTTTCTTCGATAGGCGCTTGAGCACGCCCATCAGGAAGTCGATGTTCAGGCTGCGCTCGTGCGCCTCGTCGACGATCAGGGTGTCGTAGGCGCGCATGTCCGGGTCATGCGCCAGCTCGGCAAGCAGCATGCCGTCGGTCATCAGCTTGACCCAGTTGTTCGGCCCGGTCTGGTCGGAAAAGCGCACCTTGAAGCCGACGGTGGAGGTCTTCTCACCCCCCAGCGTGGTGCCCAGTTCCTCGGCGATGCGGCTGGCGACCGAGCGCGCGGCGATGCGGCGCGGCTGGGTGTGGCCGATCAGCCCGGTCTCGCCGCGCCCGGCCTCCAGGCACAGCTTGGGCAGCTGGGTGGTCTTGCCGGAGCCGGTCTCGCCGCACAGCACCAGTACCGGGTGTTCGCGGATCGCGGCGACAATGCGCTCGCGCTCGGCGTGGATCGGCAGGTCGCCGGTGTAGACGGGCTGCGGGCGCAGACGGGCGCGCTCTTCAGTGCTTCCTTCGGCGTGGTCCAGGCGGTCGGCCAGGGTGCGAGCCAAGCGGTCGCAGGCCTGCCCGCGCTTCTGGCGCTGGCGGGCCCGGCGCAGCAGGTCCGCGAGGTGCTTGCGTTCGGGGGCGGCGGGCAGCGCCTCGATACGGGCGGCGAGGGCGTCGAGTTCCGGTGCGGGGGCCGGTTCCACGGTCAGCCCTGGTAGCGCAGACGCAGGGCCTCGATGTTCTCGGTGCGCAGGCGCTCCAGCGCCTGGCGCACGCGGTCCTCGTCACTGAACGGGCCGAGGTACACGCGGTACCAGGTATCACCCTGGATCTCGACCTCGTGCACCTGCGGGTCGAGGCCCAGCAGGGTCAGGCGGGCCTTCATCTCGTCGGCCTGGGCGAAGCGGCGGAACGACCCGGTTTGCAGGACCACCGGCTCCCCCTCGCTGGGGGATGCGGCGGGCGGCAGGGTCGGGGCAGGGGTGTCGCGCTCGGACTCTGGTACGCGGATCTCGTCCTCGGGCAGCAGCTCGTAGTAGCGAAACCGCGGTTCGTCGTCCGACGGTACGGTGTCGCGCTCCACGGGGGGCGGGGTCGGGGCCGGAGCGGCGGTCTCGGCTCCCGGGTCGCCGAACAGCGCGCCCAGGTCCGGTGATCGGTCGGCCCCCTGCAGGTACAGCACGGCGGCAATGCCCAGCCCGATCAGCAGGCCGATCAGCATCCACACCCAGCCGGGGATCGGTCGCGCGGCCTTGCGCGGGGCGGACTTGCGACGGGTCTTGCGGGCCTGGGCCATGGTCTACATCCGTTCCGGGGCGGTCACGCCCAGCAGGCGCAGGCCATTGTGCAGCACCTGCTTGGCCCCGGTCAGCAGGGCCAGGCGTGCGCCGATCACGGCGGCATCCTCCGCGTTCAGGAATGGCACCGCGTTGTAGTAGGCGTGAAAGCCGGCTGCCAGCTCGCGCAGGTACTGGGCGATCTGGTGCGGTTCGCAGGCCTCGGCGGCCGCCGCGATCACCTCGGGGAAGCGGTCCAGGCGATCCAGCAGGTCGTCTTCCTGCGGCTCGGTCAGGCGCTCGGACAGCCCGGTGTCGTCCAGCGCGCTGGCGGCATGGCCGCGCTCGGCCGCAGTGCGCAGCACGCTGGCGATGCGCGCGTGGGCGTACTGGATGTAGTACATCGGGTTGTCGTTGGACTGCGACTTGGCCAGGTCCAGGTCGAAGTCCAGGTGCTGGTCGCAGCGCCGCTGTACATAGAAGAAGCGCGCGGCATCCGACCCGACCTCGTCGCGCAGTTCGCGCAGGGTGACGAACTGCCCGGCGCGGGTGGACATCGGCAGGCGTTCGCCCCCGCGGTAGAGGATCGCGAACTGTACCAGTAGCACGTCCAGGCGATCGGCCTCCAGGCCCAGGGCCTGCAGGGCGGCACGCACGCGCGGGACGTAGCCATGGTGGTCGGCGCCCCAGATGTTGATCACGCGCTCGAAGCCGCGCTGGAACTTCTCGCGGTGGTAGGCGATGTCGGAGGCGAAGTAGGTGTAGTCGCCGTTCTCGCGGCGCACCACGCGGTCCTTGTCGTCGCCGTAGTCGGTGGAGCGGAACCACAGGGCCCCGTCCTTCTCGTACAGCGCGCCGTGCGCCTCGAGATCCTGCACCGCGGCATCGATCGCGCCGGAGTCGGCCAGGCTGCGCTCGGAGAACCAGCACTGATACTCGACCCCGAACTCGCGCAGGTCGTCGCGGATGTCTTCGAGGATGGCGTTCAGGCCGCAGTCGAACACCGTGCGGTACAGCTCCGGGCCCAGCAGCTCGCGGGCGCGGGCGATCACCGCGTCGATGTAGATCTCCTTGTCGCCACCGGCCGGCTCGTCCGGCGGGAGGTCGCGGGTGACGGCCTCGGTCGCGTGCACGGCCTGTTCGCCGATCTGTGCGGTCAGGGCCTCGGCGACCGGGTAGATGTAGTCACCCTGATAGCCGTTGGCCGGGAACGGGACCTGCACCCCGTGCTGTTCCAGATAGCGCAGCCAGACGCTGGCGGCGAGGATGTTCATCTGCCGCCCGGCGTCGTTTACGTAGTACTCGCGGGTGACATCGAAGCCGCAGAAATCCAGCAGGTCGGCGACGGTGGCGCCGAACGCCGCGCCGCGGCCGTGGCCGACATGCAGCGGGCCGGTGGGGTTGGCGGAGACGAACTCCACCTGCACCGGGCGACCGCCGCCCACGCTGGAGCGGCCAAAGTCGGCGCCCTGGGTGGCGATGCGGCCGAGCACCAGCGTGCGGGCATCCGCGGCCAGGCGGAAGTTGATGAAGCCGGGGCCGGCGATCTCGGTGGCGGCGAGACCGGGTACCTCGGGCATTGCGGCGCTGAGGGCCTCGGCGAGGTCACGCGGTTTGCTCTTGGCCGGGCGCGCGAGCTGCATCGCGAGGTTGCTGGCAAAGTCGCCGTGTTCGCGGTCGCGGGCGCGCGTGACCTGCACCTCGACACCGTGATCGGCGGGTACACGGCCATCGGCCACCAGGGTCTCCAGGGCGGCCGCGAGGGCCTCGGTGAGGGTGTCTTTCAAGAGGGGCTCGATCCGTCGTGTAAAAAGGGCCGCATTCTAACCCGGAAGCGGCGCACGTGCCGCCCCGGCGCCTGCCGCGGGAACGGGTCAGGCGAGCGAGACGGGGTCGATGTCGATGGCGATGCGGGTGCCGCGCGGCAGGTCGTCGGCCTGCCAGGCGTGGCGCGCCCGTGCGAGGCCCTCGTGCAGGGGGTTGCGGCGCGTGGACTGCAGCAGGATCTGTTCGCGGAAGCGGCGGTTGACGCGATGACGCGGCGCGGGGGCCGGGCCCAGTACCCGCAGGCCCTCGGTCGCGGCGCTGCGCAGGTGGGTGGCGACGCGCTCGGCATGGCGGCGGGTGGTCTCGGCATCGCCGGCCTCGACCCGGACCAGGGCCAGGTGGCCGTGGGGCGGCAGCTCGGCGGCGGCGCGTTCCTCCAGCAGGGGCGCGACCATTGCCGGGTAGTCGGCGGCATCCAGGCCGCGAATCAGGGGGTGGTCGGGATGCCCGGTCTGGAGCAGCACGCGACCGCCGCCGGAACCACGCCCGGCGCGGCCGGCGGCCTGCACGATGAGCTGGAGGGTGTTTTCCGTGGCGCGCAGGTCGACGCTGAACAGGCCCTGGTCCACGTCGATCACACCGACCAGTCCGACCTGGGGGAAGTCGTGGCCCTTCGCCAGCATCTGGGTGCCGACCACGATCGCGGCATCCAGCTGGCGGATACGGTCCAGTGCCGCCTCCAGCGCGCCCTTGTGACGGATGCTGTCGCGGTCCAGGCGGATCAGGGGGGTGGTCGGGAAGTGCCGCGCCAGGGCCTGTTCCAGCCGCTGGGTGCCGAGGCCGCGCTGCGCCAGCGGCTCGCCGCATTCCGGGCAGCGCTGGGGGCGGGGTTCCTGGTGGCCGCAGAGGTGACAGACAGCGCGCGGGTTGTGCGCGTGAATGGTCAGTCGCGCATCGCAATCCGGGCACTCGGCCACCCAGCCGCAGGCGTCGCAGGCCAGTACGCGGGCGAAGCCGCGGCGGTTGAGCAGGAGAAAACACTGGTGGCCGGCCGCCAGGGTCTGCTGCATGGCCTCGAGCAGCGGGGCGGTCAGACCCTCGTCCGGGAGATGTACGCGCGTGTCCACGGTCTCGACGGTGGGTGGGCGGGTCCCGTCCGGGCGTGTGGTCAGCCGGGCGTGGGCGTAACGGCCCGTGGTGGCCGCGTGCAGGCTCTCCAGGGTCGGGGTGGCGGAGCCCAGAACCACCGCGGCCTGCTCCAGCTGGCCGCGCTTGATCGCCAGGTCGCGCGCGTTGTAGCGGAACCCGTCCTGCTGTTTGAAGGCGCTGTCGTGTTCCTCGTCGACGATGATCAGGCCGAGGTCGGGCAGCGGGGTGAAGAGGGCCGAGCGGGTGCCGACGACGATGCGGCGCTGACCCTGGCGGGCGGCCTCCCAGGCGCGCAGGCGTTCGCCCTCGGCCAGGCCGGAGTGGAGCAGGGCGACCTGCCCGGGAAACCGTTGCTGGATGCGCGCGCTCAGTTGCGGGGTCAGGGCGATCTCGGGGATGAGGAACAGCGCGGCGTGCCCGCCTGCCAGCACGCGTTCGGCCATCTGCAGGTAGACCTCGGTCTTGCCGCTCCCGGTCACGCCCTCCAGCAGCAGCGGTGCGCCGGTCCCGGGTGTCAGGGCCTCAACGGCCGTGCGCTGGTCGGGGGTCAGATCGTGGTCGCTGGTGGTCGGCGGTGGCGGCTGTGTCGGGTCGGGCGTGATCGTCTCCAGCCAGCCACGCGCCTCATAGTCGCGCAGTTCTCGCGGGGCCAGCTGCAGGCCGGTCGCGGCGGCCAGGGTGGCGCGATCCAGGGCCGTGGCCGCGTGTCCCGGCTCCAGGGCGCGGAGGACCGCCTGCTGGCGCCGACCGCGCGCGAGGCCGTCGGCCAGGGCGCGGGTGCCCTCGGGGGTGATCCGCCACAGGGTTTCGGGGGTGAGGGCCGGCAACGGGTCGCCGTGGCGCAGGGCCGGTGGAAGTGCCCCCAGCAGGGCCTCGCCCAGCGGGTGATGGTAGTAGCGGGCCCCGAATCGCAGGAGCTCCAGCAGGCGGGGCGAGAGGAGCGGTTCGCTCTCCGGGGCCTCGTTCACCGCCCGCAGGCGTGCGGGCGGCACGTCACTGGTGGTCGCCAGCTCGACCACCAGGCCGACCGTGGAGCCTCGGCCGAAGGGCACGCGAACCCGCTGTCCGGGCGTGAGCGACAGGCCTTCGGGGATGCGGTAGTCAAACAGCCGATCCAGGGGGCGATCCAGCGCGATGCGGGCGATTCGGGGCGCGACGGGCATGGGCCCAGTTTACTGCGTCGGGGCCCGGGAAGGGGGAGTCGGTTGCCTCAGGGCGGGTCGGGTTGTTATCCACAAAATCTGTGGATAACTCTGTGGGTGAAACGGGGGGAAGGGCCCTAAATGCTTGTTACTGCTGGGGGCGTCTTGGATTGGCCAAAAATCGACCAGAAGCCAAAAGAATCGAATAAACAGATAGTTACGGGGTTTATGTGAAACGGAGTGCGCGCTCTGTGTGCTAAGCGGCCGTTGGTTTCATCGCTTGTGGGTAGTCTGTACAGGGTGTGTACAATTGTGACGCCGTCCCGGGTGTTCATCGGGCCTTGAGGAAACAGTGATTCATGCGCACGCAAAAGCGACTCGAGCGCCAGTGTGTACATTGAGCAGTGTTTCCCGAGCCAACAAAAAACCCGGCACCGCGAGGCGGTTGGCCGGGTTTCGGTGGCGGGACCCGTATCCGGATCTCGCATTTGGGGCGGGCTACTAGCCGAGGGCCTTGACCGATGCCACGAGCTCGGCGGCCACCTTCTGGCCGTCGCCGTAGAGCATCTGGTTGTTGTCGGCGTAGAACAGGTGGTTCTCGATGCCCGAGAAACCGGAACCCTTGCCGCGCTTCACGCAGATGACGTTGTGGGCCTGGTCGGCGTTCAGGATCGGCATGCCGTAGATCGGCGATTCCGGGTTGGTCCGGGCCACCGGGTTCACGACGTCGTTCGCGCCAATCACCATCGCGACATCCGCGGTCTTGAACTCCTCGTTGATCTCGTCGAGGTCGAAGATGATGTCGTAGGGCACGCCGGCCTCGGCCAGCAGTACGTTCATGTGCCCGGGCATGCGGCCCGCGACCGGGTGGATCGCGAACTTCACGTCCACGCCGCGCTTCTGCAGCAGCTGGGTGAATTCCCAGATCTTGTGCTGCGCCTGCGCGACGGCCATGCCGTAGCCCGGCACGATGATGACCTTCTCGGCGTAGGCCATCATGATCCCGGCATCGTTGGCCTGGATCTCCTTCATCGTGCCTTCGATCTCTTCCTCGGCACCGCCGGCGGAGCCGCCGAACTGGCTGAACAGGATGTTCTTGATCGGGCGGTTCATCGCCTTGGCCATCAGCTGCGTGAGCAGCGTACCGGCCGCGCCGACCACGATACCGGCGATCATCAGCGCCGGGTTGTCGAGCACGATGCCCTTCAGGCCGACCGCCAGGCCGGTCAGGGCGTTGTACAGCGAGATGACCACCGGCATGTCGGCGCCGCCGATCGGCAGCGTCATCAGGATGCCGAAGGCCAGCGCCAGGACGAAGAACAGCAGCAGCGTCGCCGAACCGATCTCGCCGCCGCCGGTGGCCATCAGGAAGCCGAGGATCACGGTGATGGCAAAGATCGCGATGTTCACGACCTGCTGGCCAGCGAAGGTGAAGGTCTTCTTCATCAGGCCCTGCAGCTTGGCGTAGGCCACCAGCGAGCCGGAGAAGGCCACCGAGCCGATCAGCGAGCCGGTCACGGCGATCGCCAGGCCGGTGTTGCTGACGGTTTCCGGGGTCGCCTGCAGCAGGTAGATCGCGCCGATGCCGGCCGCGGCGCCGCCGCCCATGCCGTTGTACAGCGCGATCATCTGCGGCATGTCGGTCATCGCGACCTTCTTGCCGCTCCACCAGGCCAGCGCGCCGCCGATGGCGATACCCAGGATGATCAGGGTGTAGTTCACGCCGCCGGAGATCTCCGGATGCACGAAGGTCACGAGCGTGGCGATCACCATGCCCACGCCGGCCCAGATGATGCCCGGCCGCGCGGTGGTCGGCGAGGACATCTGCTTGAGGCCGACGATGAACAGTACCGCCGCCGCAAAATAGGCGAGGTTGATGATCATGCTCATGCGTTATCTCCCTTCTTGTCGTCCTTCTTGCTGGTCTTGAACATCTCCAGCATGCGTTCGGTGACGACGTAGCCACCCACGGCGTTGCCCGCGGCCAGGATCACGGCGACAAAGCCGATGGCCTGTTCCAGCGGGGTCGTGGCATGGCCCAGCGCGACCATGGTCCCGACCAGCACGATGCCGTGGACGAAGTTGGAACCGGACATCAGCGGGGTGTGCAGGATGACCGGCACCTTGGAGATGATCTCGTAGCCGGTGAAGGCCGCGAGCATGAAGATGTACAGCGCGATAAAGCCTTCGATGATCATGAGTTCGCTCCCTTCAGGGCCTCGCGGGTGGCCTCGTGCACGATCTCGCCGTCGCGGGTCAGCACGCTCTTGGCGATGACCTCGTCATCCCAGTCCGGCTGGAACTCGCCGCCCTCGGCGATCATCGGCGTGAGGAAATTGAGCAGGTTCTTGGCGTACATCTCGGAGGCATGCAGCGGTACCTGCGAGGGCACGTTCAGCGGGGCATGAATGGTCACGCCCTTGTGCTTGCTGGTCTTGCCCGGCTTGGACAGTTCGCAGTTGCCACCACCCTCGGCCGCCAGGTCGATGATGACCGCGCCGGGCTTCATGCCCTCGACCATGTCCTTCGGGACCAGTTTCGGCGCGTCGCGACCGGGGATCGCGGCGGTGGTGATCAGCACGTCGGCCTTGGAGATGAACTCGCCCAGGGCATCCTGCTGCTGTTGCTTCTCTTCCGCGGTCAGTTCGCGGGCGTAGCCGCCTTCGCCCTCGGCGGAGACGCCGAGATCGAGGAACTTCGCACCCAGCGACTCGACCTGCTCCTTGGTGGCGGAGCGCACGTCATAGGCCTCGACCATCGCGCCCAGGCGCTTGGCCGTGGCGATCGCCTGCAGCCCGGCCACGCCGGCGCCGATCACGATGACTTTGGCCGGGCGGATGGTGCCGGCCGCGGTGGTCAGCATCGGGAAGAAGCGGCAGGACAGATCCGAGCCCATGATCGCGCCCTTGTAGCCGACCACGGCCGCCTGCGAGGACAGCACGTCCATACTCTGGGCGCGCGAGATGCGCGGGATCAGCTCCATCGCGAAGCTCAGGATCTTGCGCTCCTGCATCGCCTTGACCACGTCCGGATTGCGGTGGGCATGGAACAGGCTGACGACGGTGGAGCCCTCCGGCAGCTGGTTGACCTCTTCCACCGTCGGTGGGGCCACGCGGACCATCAGGTCCGACTGGCCGTAGGCCGTCTCGGTATCGACCACGGTGGCCTTCTCGTAGGCCGTGTCCGGGAAATGGGCATTGGAGCCGGCACCCTTCTCCAGCTGCACGGTGACGCCCAGATCGCTGAACTTGGCCGCCACCGTCGGATCCAGGGCCACGCGACGTTCGCCGCTGGCGGACTCCTTGGGAACGGATAATTTGATTGCCATGCGCTCTCTCCCCGGGCCAAACGTCCCGGTACTCCCCTGGGACGATCAGCCGCGCTCGCGGGTGGTGAAATCGGATGCGGCACGCCTGAAGCGGGCATGCCGCACAAAAAACGACCCGCGAGTGTAGCGGAATCGCCCCCGTGCTTAAACCGTGTCCTGCGCTTACAGGGTCTTGTTCCGGGCCGCGGAGCGTACGATACCTCGGGTCATGGCGTTGTAATTGCTTTGTTCTCGAAGGCTGTTTATTGTTTTTCGGGTAAAAGTGAAGGGGGCATGGATTTGTTCACTCGGCCCCGCGTGAGCAAATCCGTGTTTCCTTGAGACGGGACGGGTCATGTTGCCGAACGAGCATCAGGTCCTGCGCACGGATGCCGCGGGCATGCCGCTGGAGTGGATCGGCCTGGAGCAGGCCGTGCGCCTCTACTACACCGAGCAGGTGGCCTACACCTGTGGCAGCCCGCTTTATCGCATGCGCGGCGGCATCAACGCCCGCACCGGGCTGCAGTCGCGGGTCGAGGTCAACTCGATCATCGCCACCTTTGGGACCCGCCAGTCCCGCTTCAACGACTACATCCCCCCGCTCAACAACACCACGCTGTTCCGCCGCGATGCCCACCTGTGCCTCTACTGCGGTAATGCCTACCCCGAGCGCGACCTGTCGCGCGACCATGTGACCCCGATCAGCCAGAACGGCGAGGACACGTGGACCAACGTGGTCACCGCCTGCAAGCGCTGCAACAACCACAAGGCCGGGTTCACGCCGGAAGAGGCGGGGATGCAGCTGCTGGCCATCCCGTTCACGCCCACGCACGCGGAATACATCTTCCTCAAGGGCAAGCGCGTGCTCGCGGACCAGATGGAGTTCCTGCAGGCACACTTCCCGCGCACCAGCCCGTTGCGGGGCCGCCTCGGCTGATCCCGGCCCGGCGCGCGGGCCGCCCCCGCCGCGGTATCCTTGCCACACACCCGATCGGGTCCTGAACCAAAATGCCCCTCGGGCACTCCGACAGGGAGTCCCCGTACCCCATGCCTGCAAGGAGCCCCATGAAGTACTTCGGAGAAGCGGATTATCGTCACGGCCAGGCGCGCGACGTCGGCGTATTGCTGACCAACCTCGGCACGCCGGACGAACCCACCGCGCCCGCTCTGCGCCGCTACCTGAAGGAGTTTCTCT
The DNA here is from genome assembly GCF_000377285.1 of Thioalkalivibrio sp. ALE25. Classification (NCBI taxonomy): domain Bacteria; kingdom Pseudomonadati; phylum Pseudomonadota; class Gammaproteobacteria; order Chromatiales; family Ectothiorhodospiraceae; genus Thioalkalivibrio; species Thioalkalivibrio sp. ALE25. Next base: position 107,830 of record NZ_KB897925.1, read on the forward strand.
GGGATCCGCGCGTGGTCGAGGTCCCGCGCCCGATCTGGTGGCTGATCCTCAACGGCGTCATCCTGAACATCCGTCCGAAGCGCTCGGCGGCCAAGTACGCCACCGTCTGGACGGACGAGGGCTCGCCGCTGCTGGCGATCTCGAAGCGCCAGGCCGAGGGCGTGCGCCGCCGCCTCGCCGAACAGACAGGGGAGGCGATCCCGGTTGCGCTGGGCATGCGCTATGGCAACCCGTCGATCGCCGCCGGGCTGGACGAGCTGCGCCGCCAGGGCGTGCGCCGCGTGGTCGTCCTGCCGCTGTACCCGCAGTACTCGGCCAGCACCAACGGCTCCACCTTCGACGCCGTGGCCGAGGTACTCAAGGGCTGGCGCTGGGTGCCGGACCTGCAGTTCATCGCCGCCTACGACGCCCAGCCCGGCTACATCGAGGCCCTGGCCAGCAGTGTGCGCGAGCACTGGCAGGAGCACGGCCAGGCCGACCGCCTGGTGATGTCCTTCCACGGCATCCCCAAGCGCTACCTGCTGCAGGGCGACCCCTACCACTGCCTGTGCCATGCCACCGGGCACAAGCTGGCGCAGGCGCTGGGGCTGAATGACGACCAGTGGCAGGTCACCTTCCAGTCGCGCTTCGGGCGCGAGGAGTGGCTGCAGCCCTACACCGACAAGACCATGGAGGCCCTGCCGGGGCAGGGCGTGCGCTCGGTGGACGTGATCTGCCCCGGCTTCTCCGCCGACTGCCTGGAGACGATCGAGGAGATCGGCGACGAGAATCGCGAGATCTTCCAGGAGGCCGGTGGCGAACGCTTCCACTACATCCCGGCCCTGAACGACCGCGCCGACCACCTCGACTTCCTGGCCGGGCTGCTGCATCAGCATCTGGCGCCGTGGCTCAACGATCCGGACAACGCCCCCGAGGCGCGTGCCGCGGCCCGCGAGCGCGCGCTCGCGCTGGGCGCCAAACAGTAGCGCGGCGATGGAACGACCCGCGATGGCTGAACGGGAGCCGGGCGAGATCGAGATCGGCGCCGTGATCATTGGCGACGAACTCCTCAGCGGCAAGCGCCGGGACCGGCACCAGGCGCACCTGACCGAGGCGCTCGCCGAGAAGGGCCTGGAGCTATCGTGGATTCGGATCGTGGGTGACAACGCTCGCCTGTTGGTGCAGACGTTCCGCGAAACCCTGGCAAGCGGAGCCGAGGTGTTCAGCTTCGGCGGTATCGGAGCGACCCCGGATGATCGCACCCGCGCCTGCCTGGCCGAGGCGCTGGGTCGCCCGCTCCAGCGCCATCCGGAATTTGTCGATCTGCTGGAACGCCGCTTCGGTGACGAGGCCTATCCGCATCGTATCCGCATGGCCGAATTGCCCGAAGGCGCCAGCCTGATCCCGAACCCGATCAACGGTGTGCCCGGGTTTCGCTGCGAACGGCATTATTGTGTACCCGGATTTCCTGCCATGGCCGAGCCCATGGCGCGCTGGGTGCTGGACCAACGCTTCCCCCAGCGCAACGCGGAAGCAGGTTCAGTGGAAGAGAGCCTGATCCTGCAAAACACCACCGAGAGCTCGCTGGTGCCGGTGCTTGAGGCAATAGAGGCCGCATTCCCGGACCTGCGTATTTCCTGCCTGCCGCGCATGGATCGCGACGCGCCGCGGGTCGAATTGGGCGTACGCGGTCCCCGCGCCCGCGTCACCGAAGCCCATGCACGGCTACGCCAGACTTTGATCGAAGCGGGCTTCTTGGCCCACTGAGTCCTGGAGAGGTGCGCGATTCAATTCGCGTTTCCCCGATGGTCGGCGGCCTGCCGATCCTTGCCGCACTTGTCATCATGCACCTCGTATTTTCGGATTTGAGCGCCCCGTCGTGGGGCGCGTTCGCCCTTACGTGATGCACGGGGTCCGTGTCGCCGCCTGGTTCCCTTTCCCTCTGAACCGATAAGCCCTCTTCGAAACAGCATCTTAACCCCCTTTCTCGATGCCCCCGGGGCATTGGCATGGATGCTGCAAACACTTCCAGGCGTAAGAACACGTCAGAACAAGTTGAGTCGTGGCGTTACCGATCAATCCATTGGGCAAGACCTGATGGCCTCGAGGGAAGGGGTTTCAAATGACGAACAAGACTGTGCCGGTAGCAGACGAGACGGTGGAGAGTTCTCCTTCCGCGCCCGACAACCCGACGTCGACGGCCCCGGCAGCAGATACCGCGCCTTCGTCACAGGAAGCGCCTCGATCGGGCGCGTCTTCGCCTGGTGGAGCGGGTGACGCTTCTATCGGGGAGCGCCTGAAGGCGTTGAGCGCTACCTGGTGGGCGCGCTACAGCGTCCGGGCGCTATCGGTGGTGGTGCTGATCGGCCTCTGGCATCTGGCCTCCGTCAATGACTTCCGACTGCTCCTCAACTTCGAGAATGTACCCCGGCCCGGCGTTGTGGGCGCGGTGCTGTTGGATCTGTTGTCGTCCGATACTTTCTATCGGCATATCGGTGCCAGCGTCGAGCGCGTCGCCATCGCCTTTGGGTTAGCCACCGTCTTGGGTGTCGCCCTTGGTGTATTCATGGGCCGCAATCGTTTTGTGGAGGATGTCTTCTCTCCCTACGTGGAGATCTTCCGGCCCATCCCGGCGGTGGCCTGGATCCCGCTGGCGATCCTGATGCTCCCTACAGAACAGAGCAGCATTATTTTCATTACCTTTCTCGGGGCCTTTTTCCCGATCGTGCTGAACACCATGCACGGGGTTGATCAGACACCCAAGGACCTCGTGCGGGCCGCCCGCGCTCTGGGCGCTTCCAGTACCTCGATTCTGATTCATGTCGTCCTGCCGGCGGCGCTGCCCAGCATCGTGGCGGGCATGGCCATTGGTATGGGCATCGCATGGTTCTCGCTGCTGGCAGGCGAGATCATCAGTGGCCAGTACGGGATCGGCTACTTCACCTGGAGTTCCTACTCATTGATTCAGTACCCGCAGATCATTGTCGGGATGGTAACGATCGGCCTCCTGGGGACCCTGTCCACGCTGTTGGTGCGCTATGGCGCCCGGCCGTTCCTGCGCTGGCAGCGTTAGGACCAGCCGCACCTCTTTCGGATCATGCTAAGCAACGGGATAGCACAATGAGAATTGGAAATTTCTGGGCCTTTGGCGAAGGGCCCTCACGCAAGAAACCCGCACCGGGTGGGGCGCTGGCGGGTCGTGCCGAGGCAGGCCGAGTGCAGATCTCCGATGTGTCCATCGAGTTCAACACCAATGGCCGCCGTAACCTGGCGGTGGATGGAGCGAATCTGGAGATTGAGCCGGGCGAATTCATCTGTCTGCTGGGGCCTTCGGGTTGCGGCAAGTCGACCTTGATGAATGCGGTGGCCGGCTTCGTCGCGCCCACGGCGGGGCGTGTCGAGGTGGATGGCAAGCACGTGCGCGGGCCGGGGCCGGAGCGCGGCATGGTCTTCCAGCAGCACTCGCTGTTCCCCTGGAAGAGCGTGCGCAAGAACGTCGCCTTTGGCCCCCGCATGGCCGGTCACTCGAGGACCGAGTCCGACAGTATCGCGCGCACCTTCCTCGGGATGGTGGGGCTTTCGGCTTACGGCAACCACTTTCCGGCGCAATTGTCCGGGGGGATGCAGCAGCGGGTCGGCATCGCGCGCGCCTTGGCCAATTACCCTGACGTATTGCTGATGGACGAGCCGTTTGGGGCGCTCGATGCCCAGACCCGCTCGATGATGCAGCAAAACCTGGTGGATCTGCGCCAGGAGTTCCACACCACCATCGTGTTCGTCACACATGACATCGAGGAGGCTGTGTTCCTGGCGGACCGGATCATCGTGATGAGCGCGAGTCCGGGCCGGTTGATCAAGGATATCCGCGTCGACATCCCGCACCCGCGCACCCACGAGGTAGTGACCGAGCCCCGATTCGTCGAGCTGAAGAAGCAGTGTCTGGACCTGATTCGGGCCGAGACGACTCGGGCATTCGAGCAGCAGGGGCGGTCGGTCTAGAGCCGAAGAGCTACTGGATCCTCTTACACCTCATAACTTGTTATGATAGGCTAGTACATATGATCGATACGCACCGCCAAGCAGGGCTTGCAAGCACGGGACTCCCGCGTCCCGTGAGCCGGTCTGGCGGATCCGGGTCGCTCTACGGCTGGGTCCGCGACAGTCTGCGTCGCGAGATTCTCCAGGGAGTGCGCGCGCCAAACGAACGACTGGCCACCGAGAAGGAGCTGATCGAGGCCTTTGGGGTCAGCCGGATCACCGTGCGCAGGGCGCTTCGCGAGTTGCGCGCAGAAGGTCTGGTGGTAACCGCGCAGGGGCGCGGAATATTTGTCGCCCGCCCGCGGGTGAGCCAGGAGCTGCGGCGCATGGAGGCCTTTGGCGAGACGGTGACCCGTCAGATCGGTGAGGCCGATGTGCGCCTGCTTTCCATGCAGGAAATGACGCCGCCATCGCGGGTGACGCGCGAACTGGGGCTAGCGCCCGAGGACTCGGTCACCCGCATTCGCCAGGTGCAGTGCTTGCGGTCGGAGCCGGTCATGGTCAGTGAGAGCTTTCTGCCGCTGGCCATTGGGCGGCGCATATTCAGCCGCGATCTCACGGTGGACACCTTGTCCGTACTCAAAAATCGCCTGGGCCTCAGGGTGCGGAGTGCCCGTATCGAAATCGAGGCCTGTCACCCGGAGCCGGGGGTACAGGAAGCACTGGCGCTTCCGGTGGAGGCCCCGGTCCTGAAACTCATCCGTGTCTTTCTCGACCGCAGCGGTCGTGCCTTTGACGTGGAGTGTCTGTCGTTCCGCGAAGACACCTTCAACTGCAAGTTCCGTACGGATCCCAATGAGGAGTACCTATGAAAGTCAGCGAAATCGAAACAGTCGAGATGGATGTCCTGGTGATCGGCGGCGGGACCGGCGGTCCTCTGGCGGCCGTCACCGTCAAGGAAGAGAACCCCGAGCTGGATGTCATGTTGCTGGAAAAGGCCAACGTGAAACGTTCCGGCGCGATTTCCATGGGGATGGACGGCCTGAACAACGCCATCATCCCGGGTCGGGCCACGCCCGAGCAGTATGTAAAGGAGATCACCACGGCGAATGATGGCATCGTCCATCAGAAGGCGGTCCTGGCCTATGCCGAGCGTTCCTACGACATGATCCAGAAGCTGGACTCCTGGGGTGTGCACTTTCAGAAGGACGAGACCGGCGATTACGACGTGAAGAAGGTCCATCACATGGGTAGCTACGTGCTGCCCATGCCCGAGGGGCACAACGTCAAGAAGATCCTGTACCGGCGCCTGCGCCGTAACCGGGTGAAGGTGGAAAACCGTTACCAGGCCACCCGCCTGCTGAAGGATCGCGACGGCAAGATCGCCGGCGCCTTTGCGGTGAACACCCGGACCTCCGAGCCCATGCTGATCCGTGCCAAGGCCGTAATCATGGCAACGGGTGCGGCCGGGCGTCTTGGCCTTCCCACCTCCGGCTATTTGTACGGCACCTACGAGAACCCGACCAATGCGGGCGAGGGGCACGCGATGGCCTATCACGCCGGCGCCGACCTGGCGAACCTGGAGTGTTACCAGATCAACCCGTTGCTGAAGGACTACAACGGTCCGGCCTGTGCGTACGTGACCGGCCCGTTGGGCGGCTACACCGCGAATGCCCAGGGCGAGCGTTTCATCGAATGCGACTACTGGTCGGGCCAGATGATGCTGGAGTTCTACCGCGAGCTGGAAGGGGGCAAGGGCCCGGTCTACCTGAAGGTGGATCACCTCGCCGAGGAGACCATCCAGGAGATCGAGACGGTCCTGCATACCAACGAACGCCCGTCGCGCGAACGCTTCCATGCCGGGCGTGGTACCAACTATCGCGAGCACATGCTGGAGATGCACATCTCCGAGGTCGGTTTCTGCAGCGGCCACTCGGCTTCCGGGGTGTGGATCAACGAACACGGCGAGACCACCGTGCCGGGCCTGTATGCGGCCGGAGACATGGGCTCGGTGCCGCATAGTTACATGCTCGGTGCATTCGTATACGGCCAGATCTGCGGCGAGAGCGCGACGCGTTACGTCAGTGACTGGACTGACGCACCACTGGACGAGTCGCTGATTGCCGCAGAACTCGAACGCGTGATGGCACCGCTGAATGCGGAGGACGGCATTCCGCCGGAGCAGATGGAATACAAGGTGCGCCGCCTGGTGAACGACTACCTGCAGCCGCCCAAAGTGACCAAGAAAATGGAGATCGGACTCAGCCGCATCCTGCAGGTGCGCGAGGACCTGGCCAGGCTCCACGCCCGGGATCCCCACGAACTGCTGCGGGCCCTCGAGGTGCATGCGATTGTCGACTGCGCCGAGATGGCGGCGCGCGCCTCCATGGCACGCAAGGAGTCCCGGTGGGGGTTGTACCACTACTCCATCGACCACCCCGAGCGCGACGACGAGAACTGGTTCTGTCACAGCCGCCTGTACAAGGGCGAGGACGGAACCATGTGCACCGGTACGCGCCCGGTGGACCCCTACATCATCCCGCTGGATGACGACGAGCTGTCGGCCTATCAGTCCATGCGGATCGAAAACACCGACGAAGTCGCCGCCGAATAAAGGGGAAGTGACATGCCTGTAGCGAACCACAAGACGACTGTCCCGGTGGTCGTCGATGAAGAAAAGTGCATCGCCGACAAGGGGTGCCGGGTCTGCATCGACGTCTGCCCGCTGGATGTCCTGCTGATCGACGAAGTCACGGGCAAGGCCCATATGCATTACGACGAATGCTGGTACTGCATGCCGTGCGAGAAGGACTGTCCGACCGACGCGGTCACCGTGAATATCCCGTACCTGCTGAGCTGAAGGTGAACCCGATGAGCCAATACAACGACCCCGAACTGCAGGACATTGCAGACAAGCTGGCCTCCAACGATGTGGAAATGCGCCGAGTGGGGGTGCTTGCCCTGGTGGACAGTGCCGAACCTGAAGCCGCTGATCTGCTGACAATGGCCCTGAAGGACCCCGACCCTTCGGTCCGCCGCGAGGCGGCCAAGGTGGTCGACGAGTTCGAATCCGCCGACATTGCGGATGCCTTGCTGGCAGCCCTCAGCGACAGCGACGAAGCGGTCCGCAATGCTGCAGCACACGCCCTGGCGGACCTGAAGGATACCGATGCGGCGCAGCCGTTACTCGGTGCGCTGAAAGGCAGCGACGATCCATTTGTCATCGTCGGGGTGCTGGGGGCCCTCAAGCCTATGCGGCTTGCCGAGAGCTGCGAACCGGCTCTGGCCTTGCTTCAGCATGCGGATGCCGCCGTGCGTCGTGAGGCGGTATCCGTCCTCGGATGGCTGCGTTCCCCGGCGAATCTTCCGGTCCTGATCGAGCGGGCGCGCGAAGACGCCGACCCGGACGTGCGGCGGGTGGCCGTGAGCGCCCTGTCGTACGGCGATCCGGACTCGATTGGCGATGCCCTGCTGGCCGGGTTGCAGGACGAGAATTGGCAGGTCCGAGCCGAAGCGGCCTCCATGATTGGCAAGCTGCGACTGCGGTTGGCCCTGCAGAGTCTGATCGAAGGCACGCGCGATTCCTTCTGGCAGGTACGTGAGAAGGCCGTTGAGGCCCTGGGCACTTTGGGTGACCCGAAGGCTGTGGAGGCAGTGGGCGTGTGCACCGACGACCCGGTGTCGAACCTGCGCAAGGCCGCGGTTGGCGCCCTGGGCGAGATTGGGGATGCCAAGGCGCAGGCGTACGTGGAAAGCGCGATGGACGACCCGGATCCCGATGTCCGCAAGACCGCCCTTTGGGCCCAGTCGAAGCTGCGCGTGGCGAGCTGATTCGCCGCGTGCTTCACCGAGAGCGACACGTCGCCATACGGAGGCAACCGTGACTTACGTAGTGAACGAGAACTGTATCCGGTGCAAGTACACCGATTGCGTCGAAGTGTGTCCGGCGGACTGCTTCCACGAGGGCCCCAACATGCTGGTGATTGACCCGGTGGAGTGCATCGACTGTGACCTGTGTGTGCCGGAATGTCCGCCCGAGGCGATCCAGCCGGAAGGTGAGTTGGCCGAGGATCAGAAACATCTCCTCGACTTGAATGCCGAGCTAGCGGCTATCTGGCCGCTAATAACGTCGGCAAAGGACCCGCTGCCCGACGCGGAAGAGTGGATCGAACGTTCGGGCAAGCTGGCCGAGCTGGAGCGCTGATTCGTTATGTCTCGCCTTGTCATTACAAGCTGGGTAACGCGTGGCGCCTTTCTCGGGGCTTGGCTGGCCGGCGTGGCCTCCATGCTGGGTGCGCGTCCGGTGGACGACCCGGATAACCCCCTGTTGTGGCCGCCGGTCACCACCCTGGTGATCGAGGAAACTGTGCTCGCCGAACTGGCTCGCACCTGTCCCGTGGAGGGCGGCCCGCTGGCCGCCGGAGGGCGCGCGTAATGAGCATGCAACCGCCGAAGGAGATCCGCCTGCAGGGGCAGGCCGGCGAGGTTCAGTTTTGCTGGCCGACCGGCGAGGTTACCTGCAAGCGTTTCGAGGCATTGCGGCTGGCGTGTCGCTGCGCCCATTGCACTCTGGCCCGGCGTCGGGACGAACCGGTGACAGACGCCACTCAAGTGGACGTGGTCGACATCGTTCCGTTCGGGGTCAGTGGGGTGCGCTTCGTGTTCTCCGATGGCCACGAACAGGGTATCTATCCGTGGCGTTATTTGTGGGAGATCAGCGCCCGGGCCCCGGCCCATTCAACCAATGATGGAAACACAACCCGACTCGAATCTGGGAGGTAGACCCCATGGCAGCCTGTGACCCACAAGAAGTGCTGAGCGTGCACCACTGGAATGAAACGTTGTTCAGCTTCAAGACCACGCGCGATCCGGGCCTGCGCTTCGAGAACGGTCATTTCGTAATGATCGGCCTCGAGGTGGAGGGCAAGCCCTTGCTGCGGGCCTACAGCATCGTGAGCCCGAATCACGAGGAGTACCTCGAGTTTCTGAGCATCAAGGTGCCGGATGGTCCATTGACCTCGCGCCTGCAGCACATCAACGAGGGTGATCAGCTCCTGGTAAGCCGCAAGGCGACTGGCACGCTGGTGATCCACGATCTGCTGCCGGGCAAGAACCTGTATCTGTTCGGCACGGGCACTGGCCTCGCACCCTACATGAGCATTATCCGCGACCCGGAAACCTACGAGCGATTCGAGAAGGTGATCCTGGTCCACGGCGTGCGCTACAAAAGCGAGCTGGCCTACCAGGAATACCTGACCGAGGAGCTCCCGAACCACGAATACCTCGGCGAGCTCGCGCAGGAGCAGTTGCTCTATTACCCGACGGTCACGCGCGAGGACTTCGTTCACCAGGGCCGCATCACGGACCTGATCGAGAACGGCAAGATGGCTGAAGACCTCGGTCTGCCGCAGCTCGACCCGGAACAGGACCGCGCCATGATCTGTGGCAGCCCGGCGATGCTCGAGGACCTGTCGAACCTGCTGGATCAGATGGGCTTCACCGCCTCGCCCAAGACGGGCGTGCCGGGTGAGTACGTGATCGAGCGGGCCTTTGTCGAGCAGTAGTCCGGCGGCGCCGACTGAGCGGGAGATCACCATGGAACGCGAGCAGATCGAGATGGATGTGGTCATCGTCGGTGCGGGGCCTGCGGGCCTCGCGGCCTCGATCCGGCTGCGCCAGTTGGCGCAGGACCAGGGCCGGGACGATCTCTCGGTCTGCGTACTGGAAAAGGGGCCCGAGGTCGGGGCGCATATCCTTTCCGGTGCGGTGATCGATCCGCGCTCGCTCGACGAATTGATCCCCGACTGGCGCGATCTCGGAGCGCCGTTGAAAACGTCCGCCGTGGATGATCACTTCCTGTTGCTGCGCGAGCATGGAAGCCTGCGGCTGCCCACTCCCGGCGCACTGCGTAACGAGGGAAATTATGTGGGCTCGCTGGGCAACCTGTGCCGCTGGCTGGGCGAGCAGGCGGAGGCACTGGGGGTGGATATCTACCCGGGCTTCGCGGCGGCCGAAGTGCTGTACGACGAACAGGGTTCCGTGCGCGGTGTGGCCACCGCGGACACCGGCTTGCAGCCGGACGGTACGCCCGGCCCGCAGCACGAGCCCGGTGTGGAGATCGTGGCCGGGCGAACCCTGCTGGCGGAGGGCTGCCGTGGATCGTTGAGCCAGCAGGTGATTGCCGCCTACGAACTGGATCGAGATGCCGATCCGCAGACCTACGGCATTGGCATCAAGGAGGTCTGGGAAGTAGATGAATCCGTCCACCGCCCGGGCACCGTGGTGCATACCGTCGGCTGGCCCGTGGACGCCCGAACCTACGGCGGCGGCTTCCTGTACCACTTCGACGAGCGCCGCGTGTCCGTGGGGTTCGTGGTCGGACTCGATTACGCCAACCCGAACCTCTCGCCTTACCAGGAGATGCAGCGGTTCAAGACCCACCCGGAGATTCGCCGCCATCTCGAGGGTGGGCGCCGCCTGTCCTATGGTGCGCGGGCCTTGGTCGAAGGAGGGGTGCAGTCCTGCCCCAAGCTGGAATTCCCTGGCGGGATGCTGGTGGGAGATGCCGCGGGCCTGCTGAACGTGGCGCGCATCAAGGGCACCCACACCGCCATGAAGTCCGGGATGCTGGCGGCGGAGGCGGTGTTCGAGCATTGGGCGAACGCCTCCGAGCCAGCGGCGGCTACTGGCGTGGACCGGGCGTTGGCGGATTCCTGGGTCTGGTCCGAGCTTAGGCGCGCGCGCAATATCCGCCCCGCCTTTGCCCGCTGGGGATTGTGGGGCGGGCTGGCGTATGCCGCCGCAGACACCTATTTGTTCGGTGGCCGTGCGCCATGGACGTTCTCCCAGCACGCGGATCACGAGCAGTTACAGCGCCAGTCGGAGGCCTCGCCCATCGAGTATCCGGCGCCGGACGGGGAGCTTACATTCCCGTTGTTGTCGTCGGTGCACCTTTCGAACACCAACCATGACGAGCATCAGCCCTGCCATCTTCGGTTGCGTGATCCCGACGTCCCGATCCAGGTGAACCTGGCCGAATTCGGGGCGCCGGAGACACGCTACTGCCCAGCCGGGGTGTACGAGATTGTCGATGGCGACCAGGGGCCGCGCCTGCAGATCAACGCAGCCAACTGCGTGCACTGCAAGACCTGTGACATCAAGGACCCTACCCAGAATATCCAGTGGCAGGTACCGCAAGGCGGCGAGGGCCCGATCTATTCGGGCATGTAGGCCGCATCGAGGCCGATTGCCGGGCCGCAAAGTCAACGGGAGTGAATGCGATGAAAGTACTGGTCGGCGTAAAACGCGTGATCGATTACAACGTGAACATCCGCGTAAAGTCGGATGGTAGCGGTGTCGAGACTGAAAATGTCCGGATGTCCGCCAATCCCTTCGACGAGATTGCGCTGGAGGAGGCCGTACGCCTGAAAGAGGCTGGCATCTGCAGCGAATTGCTGGCGGTGACGGTGGGTGACGAGGCCAGTCAGGAGGTTCTGCGCAGCGCCCTGGCAATGGGCGCGGACCGCGCGATCCGGATCGATGTGCCGGAATCGCCGCAGCCCCTGAACGTGGCCGCGTTACTGGCCGCGGTCGCGCGCGAGGAAGCCGTCGACCTGGTGCTTCTTGGCAAGCAGGCGATCGACGATGACGCCAACCAGACCGGGCAGATGACCGCTGCATTGCTCGGCTGGCCCCAGGGTACCTTCGCGTCCGAGTTGACCATCGAAGAGGGCCGGGCGCGGGTAGCACGCGAGATCGATGGCGGGCAGCAGACCGTTGAACTGGACCTGCCCGCCGTGGTGACAGCGGACCTGCGACTCAACGAGCCCCGGTTCGTGAAGCTGCCCGCGATGATGAAGGCGAAGAAACGCCCCATCGAGGAGCGCACGCCCGAGGCCCTGGGCGTGGATATGCGTCCGCGGGTGGAGCGGGTCAAGGTTTCCGAGCCCGTTCCCCGCGAGGCGGGTGTGAAGGTCGCGGACGTGGACGAACTGCTGGACAAGCTGCGCAACGAAGCGGGGGTGATCTGAGATGGCGAACACGATACTGGTTGTAGCGGAGACGGCAGGGGAGACACTGGCCGCCAGCACCTTGTCCACCCTGACGGCCGCCCGCGAACTGGACGGTCCCATCGACGTCCTGGTAGCGGGTGCACGCCCCGCGGCGGCGGCCGAAAGCCTCGCCTCGATGGCCGGGGTCCGCCGTGTGCTGGTTGCCGAGGCGCCTCATCTGGCAGGCGGCCTTGCTGAGGATCTTTCCGGGTTGGTGGCTGGACATGTCGAGCACTACAGTCATGTGCTGGCGCCCGCCACCACGTTCGGGAAAAACCTGCTCCCCCGGGTGGCGGCGCTGGTCGACATCCAGATGGTCTCGGATGTCACCGTGATCGAGGACGCGGAGACGTTCGTGCACCCGATCTACGCGGGCAATGCCAACGAAACCTTGCGAGTGCTGGAGCCGCACAAGTTGCTGACCATACGCCCGACTGCGTTCGCCAAAGAGGTAGTGGGCGGCGGTGAGGCCCAGCTTGAACGCATTGACGTCGGTGAGACCCTGGCCCAGTCCCGCGAGGTCGAACTCCAACTCGACGAGTCGGACCGGCCGCAACTGGAATCCTCCGGGATCGTCGTTTCCGGGGGGCGAGCCTTCGGCAGCCTGGAGAAATTCCGTCTGCTGGAGGAACTGGCAGCGGATCTGAACGCCGCCGTGGGCGCCTCGCGGGCAGCCGTGGATGCCGGTTATGCCCCCAACGACTGCCAGGTGGGACAGACCGGCAAGGTGGTCGCACCGGAGCTGTACATTGCGGTGGGCATCTCCGGCGCCATTCAGCACCTCGCCGGCATGACCGGATCCAAGGTCATCGTCGCCATCAACAAGGACCCGGATGCCCCGATCTTCGGCGTGGCCGACTACGGCCTGGTCGGCGACCTGTTCGATATCCTGCCGGAGCTCCACGAGAAGATCCGGCAGCTGCGAAGCGAGCCGGCACCCGGTCTGGCAGAAGCTTGAGTCGTGTCCTGGCGGGGTAACCGGCGCGTACAGTGGCGGTTACCCCACGGGATCGGTTACGAACGATCGATCTCGAATCGATACTTGAACGAGTCGCCACTGAAAAACAGAAACTCGTAGTCGATGGGCCGTCCGGAGCGATCGTGGGTTAGACGTTCCACCTGCAGAACCGGGTCGGCTGCCGACAGGCCCAGCTCCTTCTGTACTTCGTTGTTCGCGAGCCCGGCATCGATGCTGATGTTGGCTGCACCCAGCGGGATGCCCGAGAGGTTCTCCAGGATCGGGAAGATGTCGCCCGAAAGATCCTGATTGAACAAGGGGCGCCCCACATCCAATGGGAAATAACTGACTTCCAGTGACACTGGGACCCGGTTCAGGTAGCGCACCCGCTTCACTTCGACCACCGAGCCGCTTGTTGCACCCCCAAGGTCGAGTGCGTCGCGCACATTCTTGGGCGGGACCATTTCTTCGATTGAAACCACCCGCGCCGTTGCTTCGTAGCCCTGGGCCGCCATGGCCTCGCCAAAGCCTTCCAGGCGCCGCACGTTCTGCACCGCCTTCGGCTTGCTGACAAAACTGCCCTTGCCCTGTGAGCTGAAGATCAGGCCTTCGTTGTGCAGGTCACGCAGTGCCTGACGAATGGTAATGCGGCTGACGCCGAACCGTCGGGTGAGTTCGCTCTCGGATGGGAGCTTCTGGTGCGGCTGGTAGGTGCCGTCGAGGATCCTTTGGCGCAATGTTTCCTTGATCTGGACATACAGGGGCTGCGGGGATTCCTGAAGCGTTTGGCGGTCCGGGGTGCTGGATTCCATGGGCGCGTCTCGTTCCTCGATTCAACTCATCATATCGTGTCATAGAAGGAGTGAGATGGGTAGGGGAACGGACGGTTTGGCTGAGCGAAGTCGGCCGCGGGGTGCCGAATACGGCAGGTGTATTGCTTGTCATGATTGCTGGCGTTCACAGCCGTTATCCGGCACTCCAATAGCGCAGGGATTCCCCAGGTTGGGGCGGTGACGGGCATGGCGGCGGAAGCCGAGGTATTCCTTATTGAAGAATAAAACTCAAGGAAAACAGAAAGGTGCGGATTGTTTTCCCTCGATTGCGGAGTGCGGCACGGAATCTGCTGCGTATCCGGTAGATCAGTCATGGCCTGTTAGTACAGGCAAGTCCCCGAGCCGGGTCTAGTCGGCTGATCAAACGTTGGATGCGCCATTTTGGCGGACACTTAATTTTGGGAGAAGAACCATGCGTTGGAAGCCAATCGTTGCCGGTGTAGCAATCGCGGCCTTTTCCGGGGCCGCGGTGGCCGAGACGATCCAGATCCGGGTCGGGCACCAGAGTCAGGTCACCAATACGGTATCGGGCGGGGTCGTCATCGAACGCCTGCGTCTATTCGAGGAACACTTGCCAACCGATGGCAGATACGAAGATGTCGATTTCGTCGTCCAGTACGCCGACTTCGACTCCGGTCCGCCGATTACCAACCGAATGATCGCCGGGCAGCTCGAGTTCGGGGTCATGGGCGACTACCCGCTAATCGTGAACGGCGCGACCTTCCAGAATACTGGTCGTGCCGAGTCCTTGTTCGTTGCCATGACTGGGTACAACGCCCGCGGTACGGGTAATGGCATTGTGGTTCCAGTCGATTCCCCTGCGCAGAGTCTGTCGGATCTCGCCGGCCAGCAGCTTTCGACGCCGTTCGGCAGTGCCGCCTGGGGTATGACCCTGGATGCGCTGAGCCAGGCCGGTATCCTGGATGACATCCAGCTTCGCGACCAGGGGCCACCGGTCGGGGTAGCGAATATCCGTACGGGTAACATCGATGCTCATTCGAACTTCACCCCGTGGTCCGAGGTGATGGAGTATCGCGGGTTTGGCCGTAAGGTCTTCGACGGTAGCGAAGTCGGCCAGCCGACGTTCCATGGGACCGTGGTCCGTGACGACTTCGCGGAAGAGCATCCGCGTGTGGTTGAGGCGTACATTGCAGCCACGATGGAGGCGCAGGACTGGATCATGGAAGACCCCATGCGGGCGGCGACCAAGCTGGAAGAGTGGACCACGATCGAGAAAGAGGTCCTGTACCTGTACTTCAGCGAGGGCGGCATTACGTCGGTCGATCCGACCCTGAAACCCGAGTGGGTGGACGCGCTGAAGTATCACCATGCGACGCTGCAGCGGGAGCGTTCGGTCCCCGAACTGGACTTTGACCGCTGGGTGGACGACAGCTTCGTGCGAGCCGTCTACGAGGCTCAAGGCAAGGACTACGAGGAGCAGCTGGGCAAGATCACCCGATCCGAACCGGGCGCGCCCGGACTTCCGCCGGCCGAGGTCTGGTTCGCCGAAGAAGGCATTATCAAGTACGACTCCATTGGCGAGATGCTGGCCGCGGTCGAAGAGGTCGAGGAGTCAGGTTCCGACGAGGTTCGTGCGACGTATGTCTACGACCACGGCACGGGCCTCAAGCTGTTCGGCCACGTGGCGTCGTTCGTGGAAACCGAGGACGACTACGTCGCGTTCATGCGGGCCGGTGACGCCGAGGAATATGCCAGCGAGAACGGTGGCACCACTGTCGAACTGGCCGCCCTTCGTTACTAGGGTTCTATCCATGTAGCGGGTTATCCGACTCGCTTGTCTGAGGAAGCCATGGCCGCTCCGATCGGCCATGGCTTTTTTCCTGACACAGGGCCGGCTGTCGCATTCGCAACGATGAAGCCGAGGGAGCAATCCAGCCTCTGTGCCCCACTGAACTCGCGGTGCGATTTTCGGCACCATGCCCTGCTCGTCACGCAACCGCTCGGGTTGCTCGGCCACCGCCGCCTCCCTCGGGGTATGGATGCATCGCATCCTCCTGTCAGATAGAAGGAATCCGACGCCGATGCCGGTGCGCTTAGCAACGCTGATGTCAGTGGCGCTCATAGCGTTCGCCGCCAATTCCATCCTGACGCGTGCCGCGTTCACCTCAACGTCCATTGATCCGGTCAGCTTTACCGCGATCCGGCTTGTCTCCGGAGCGATCATGCTGTGGCTGATCGTTCGGGCCCAGCCGACCCTTCCAGAAGGACGGGGCAGTTGGGGGTCAGCGCTCGCACTCTTCGTGTACGCCATCGGGTTTTCGTTCGCCTACATTTCCCTGACCGCGGCGACCGGAGCGCTGCTGCTGTTCGGCGCGGTCCAGGTGACCATGGTCAGTTGGTATCTGGCGGCCGGCGCACGATTGACGTCTCGCCAATGGATAGGCTTCGCCCTGGCTTTAGCAGGACTCATCTGGTTGCTGTCGCCCGGGCTCTCGGCACCGCCCCCGATTCCTGCTGCATTAATGATCGTGGCCGGCTTCGCTTGGGGTGTCTACACGCTGCGGGCGAGTGGCAGTGGCGATCCGACCCGGGTCACGGCATCCAACTTCCTCCTGGCGAGCTTGCCTGCGCTGGTCCTGGCGGTGGCTTTCAGTCCAGGCGCCGTCGTGGACATTCCGGGTGCACTACTGGCCGCGGCGTCGGGCGCCCTGGCCTCCGGTCTGGGATATGCGGTCTGGTACGCCGCGCTCAAGCTCATTCGGACCTCCACCGCTGCGGTTGCCCAGCTGAGCGTGCCGGTGATCACCGCCATTGCAGGGATCGGCCTCCTCGCGGAGCCGTTGACCCTGCGTCTGGTGTTCGCCGGCATTGTCGTGTTGGGTGGTATTGCGCTGGTGGTCGTAAAGCCGAAGAGCTGAAGACCGATGTTCGGCAACGTCGGAGAACGCGACGTCAGGCGGCATTGGATCTGCCGATGACGTCCTGGCTCAGGAAAATCGGAATGACCTCGTCGGCGGTTGTCATTATTTCGCCCCGTTCTGGTGTATAAGCAAGTCTTTTATTGGATAGCGCGTTGGCAGGGGGCCTCGGCGCTTTCGACCCGCCGTTCCGGCGGCTGCCGCATACCAAACACGGTAGGCGGCAGAAATTACTGATCGCGCATCCCCGTGCGATGTTGGATGAGGCTACAAGGGCTTGAAAACTGAACTGGTGATCCCCGCTCCCGACACAACCACTCCGCCAAGCGCGGTGTCCGGGGCTGTAGTTCCTGCGGCAATGCTCGGGGAGGGAGCATTCGGAGATACTTCCGTTCCCGACTGGCTGTATGGGCTCGCCGCCGGCGAGCCCGTGGTCTGGCCCGATTTCCTGCCAGCGGACACGGTCGATGCGCTGCATGACGAGGTCTATGCCCTGCGTGATGCCGCGCAGCTGGCGCAGGCGCGGATCGGTCGGGGTGGCGAGCGCCATCGCGACCGGGCCACCCGCGGTGACTGGATCCACTGGCTGGATGGTGCCAGCCCGGCCCAGCAGGCATTTATGGAGCGCCTGGATGCGTTACGGCTGGAGGTGGGCCGGTCGCTGATCCCGGGCCTGTTCGAGACGGAATCGCACTTTGCCCTGTACCCGCCCGGCACCCATTACGTCCGGCATGTGGATGCCTTCCAGGCCGGCAACTGCCGCCGGCTGTCGCTGGTGTTCTATCTGAACCGCGACTGGCACGAGCAGGACGGCGGCCAGCTCGCGATCTATGACGATGCCGGCCGCGAATGCCAGCGCATCCAGCCGACGGCTGGCACGCTGGTGATGTTCCTGAGCCAGACCGTGCCGCACGCGGTCCTGCCCACCCACCGCTGGCGCGCCAGCATCGCCTCCTGGATGCGCGTACGCGAGCTTGCCAACCCGCTCGCCGGGCTCGACCGCTTCTGACGCTTCTGAAACCGGTCGCGGCGCGTTCTTGCAGCCTGCGGCGCCGGCGCCCATGATCGGAGAAGGGCCTCAGCGCCCTTCGATCGAGCGCAACGCGGCGGGCCAATATGGGCAAGAGCCGGCAAAGGCAGGGCAACAATCGCCTCCCCCGAGACACGTCGTCCGACGTGCCCCTGCAGCCCTCTTCGGCTTCGATCTGGGCCGAGCGCTATCAGCTGCGTGACGCCCAGGGCGAGCCGGTGGATGCCTCGATGGAGGCGATGTTCGACCGTGTCGCCCGGGCCCTCGCCGCGGTCGAGGCGCCGGACAAACGCGCGTCGATCGAGCGCGAGTTCCGCTGGGCGCTGGACAACGGCGCCATCCCGGCCGGGCGCATCCTGGCCAATGCCGGGGCCGAGGCGTACACGCCGCAGACGACCCTGATCAACTGCACCGTCTCGCGCACGATCCGCGACTCGCTGCAGGCCATCCTCGAGGCCAATACCGCCGCCGGCCTGACACTCAAGGCCGGGGCCGGCATCGGCTACGACTTCAGCACCCTGCGCCCGAAGGGTGCGCTGGTCGCGGGTGCGGGCGCGCCGACCAACGGTCCGGTCGCCTTCATGCAGATCTTCGACCAGACCTGCCGCACCATCGGCGCGGCCGGTGGCCGCCGCGGGGCGCAGATGGCGACGCTGGATATCGGCCACCCGGACATCGAGCGCTTCATCCTCGCCAAGCGCCGCAAGGGGCGGCTGACCCAGTTCAATCTGTCCGTGCTGGTGCGCGACGCCTTCCTGGAGGCCGTGGAGCGCGACGATGAATGGGCGCTCGCCTTCCCGCTGTTGCCCGTCGAGCAGGACCGGGTGGCGACATCCGAGCTTGTCTATCGCGACTGGCCGGTGGTCGAGGACGGCTACCGCGTCGACGACCAGGGCCGGGTCGCCTGCCGTATCTACCGCCGCGTGCGCGCCCGCGAGCTGTGGGACACCCTGATGCGCAGCACCTACGACGTCGGCGAACCCGGCGTCATCCTGATCGATCAGGTCAACCGCGAGAACAACGCCTGGTTCGACGAGGTGATCCGGGCGACCAACCCCTGCGGCGAGGAGCCGTTGCCGCCGGACGGGGCCTGCCTGCTGGGGTCGGTGAACCTGACCCGGTTCGTCTCCGCGTCGTTCACCGCAGACGCCGCCTTCGACTGGGCGCGCTTCGAGCGGGTGGTGCGCGTGTTCACGCGCATGCTGGACAACGTCGCGGATATCTCCGGGCTGCCGCTGCCGGAGCAGCGCGCCGAGATGCTGCGCAAGCGCCGCCACGGCATGGGCATCCTCGGGCTCGGGTCGGCCCTGGCGATGCTGGGGGAGACCTACGGCTCGGAGTCGGCCGCCGACTTCACCGCAGAGGTCTGTCGTCGCCTGGCGCTGGAGAGCTGGCGCGCCGGGCTGGAGCTCGCGCGCGAGAAGGGCCCGGCGCCGATCATGGACGAGGACTTCACGCTGACCGCGGACATGCTCCGGCGTCAGCCGGCGCTGGCCGAGGCCGGCTATCAGGCGGGCGACGTGCTGAAGGGTCGGGAGCTGCATGCTCGCTTCAGCCCCTACATGCAGCGCATCGCCGAGGAGGATCCGGCGCTGGTCGCGGCGCTGGCCGAGGAGGGCGCGCGCTTTACCCACGCCACCTCCATCGCGCCCACCGGGACCATCAGCTTCTCGGTCGCCAACAACGCGAGCAACGGCATCGAGCCGACCTTTCTCCACCACACCACACGCAACATCCGCCGCCCCGGTCGACGTACCCGCGAGGCCGTGGACTGCTACTCATTTGAGCTGCTGGCCTACCGCGCCCGGGTCGATGCCGAGGCGGGGCCGGGGGATCTTCCCGCCAACGCGATCACCGCGGATCGGGTCAGTGTGGATGCCCACATCCGCATGCAGGCCGCCGCGCAGCCGTGGGTGGACTCGGCTATCTCCAAGACACTCAACGTCCCGAGCGATATCCCGTTCGAGGACTTCCAGCAGGTCTACCTGCAGGCCTGGCGGGCGGGGCTCAAGGGCTGCACCACCTACCGGCCCAACCCGCAGGCCCGGATGGGCGTGCTGGTGGACCCCGAGCGCCTGCGCAGTACCTGGTACACCTTCACCCTGGCGGACGGCCGGGAGCTGACCCTGCGCGGCGACGAAGAGGTCGAATACGAAGGCCAGGTCCACACCGCCGCGAATCTCTTTGCCGCGCTGGACGAGGGCTACTACGACGACGTCTGACGCCGTCGGGGAGGACACGATGCACCGGATCGACCAGCCCATCATCGCCTTTCGCCGCTCGGACACCCCGCAGGGCGAGGTCGCATCCGGCGGCGATGACCACCCGCTGGGCAAGCGCATCCCGTCGCGCCCAGAGGGCGAACTCGAGTCGGTCACCGAGAAGGTGCGCTACTGGACCCAGGACGGGCCGCAGACGGTCTATCTGGTGGTCAGCTTCGTGGCAGTCTCCGGCACGGTCAGCGGCGAGCGCGTGACCATCGAACGCCCGATCGAATTCTTCCTGCCCACCGGACAGCACTCCGAGTCCTACCAGTGGATCTCCGCCACCATGCGCAGCCTCTCGCTGGCGGCCCGTGGCGGCTACGCCGCACGCGCTCTGCGCGACCTGCGCAAGGTCACCTGGGACCGCGGCCCGGTCCGCTGCGGCGAAAACGAGTACGGCAAGCCGCTGTACCACCCCTCCGAGGTCGCCGCGATCGCCCACGCCCTGCAGCGCATCCTCCAGCGCCGCGGCTTCCTCGACCCGGAGGGCCACCCCCGCCCGCTACGCGAACTGGTCGCCAACTACCGCGACCGGGACCGGACCCCGGAAGTCTCCGCCAACCTGGAAGCCCCGCATCGGGTGGCCACCCCCGCCGCCTCCTGCCCGCAGTGCGATGGCCACCTCGAAATCATCGACGGCTGCCCGACCTGCCGTGACTGCGGCTATTCGAAGTGCTAGTGCCTTCGGGCGAAGGCGGGCGGGACCCGAACGGCTGGCGACTCTGAAACGAAGAAAACGAACCGGGTACCAGGCGCCGACACGCGATCGACCAAAGGCTCGCCCGGCCCTGAAGCCGCATGGATAACCCCTTGGCTTGCGGGGCCGCCGTAGAAATCTCGAAGGGGGTCTCGTAGTCTCCTCGGCCAGTCCATTCCGCTTTGGAGACATCGTGGCCCACATCCTGAACCCGTACGCTGACGATCAGCCCGAGCCTAAGCATATCGTGCTGCGCGCCCGCAGTGGCCAGGCGGTCTCCGCTGATTTCACCCTGCAGGATCGGCGGGGGCGCCAGAGCGCGGCGGAATATCTGTTTCATCTCTATTCCACCATCAAGCAGAAGCTGGACGAGCCGGTCCTGGATACCGCTGCGCCCTCGCCGGACGACCAGACCGCCATGCAGCGACTGATCCTCTACTCGGCGGGTGCCCATGACACCATGTTCGGCACTTTCAATGGTTCCAATACCTCCTCGGAGATGCCGGAGGAGGAGCGCAACGAGTTCGTCGAGATCTTCCTGCTGGCCTGCGCCACGGTCATCGAAGGCCAGCGAATCACCGTCGACCTCCAGCGCGGTCTCATCACCACCGAGACTGCCTGATCGTGAGTCGGGACAGGCCTTGCCTTTCGACCCGCCTTCACCAGAGAGGCAAAAAGCAAGGTCTGACCCTCCGGGCTGCGAACAAGAGCAACGCACCATCACCAACAATCGAGATTTGGAGCCCGCGATTCGCAATCTGACGAATGCTCTCCGTAAGCATCTTCAGGCTGAGTCGCAGTAGCAGCGGGGCGCGGGCGGGAGAGCGGCTTGTCCGCCCCGCCCGCCCGCGCTGCCGTATCCATCACGCATACACCTAGCGGCTAGATGTAGTACGTCTGGCGGCCATTGGGGATTCCGGTGGCTGTATCCCGGCGTTTGAATGATCGCGTCAATCCACGACGGAGCGCGATCATGCCCGACCAACTTCTGAACACCACGCAAGCCGCCCACTTCTTGGGCGTAAGCAAAGCCTTCCTCGAACGTGACCGCTGGGCGGGTGCTCGTATCCCGTTTATTCGTGTCGGTAGCCGTGCAGTCCGCTATCGCTTGAACGACCTGAACGACTATCTCGATCGTCAGGTTCGCCACTCCACGGCCGAAGGGTAAGTCCTG
Organism: Thioalkalivibrio sp. ALE25; assembly: GCF_000377285.1. NCBI lineage: Bacteria > Pseudomonadati > Pseudomonadota > Gammaproteobacteria > Chromatiales > Ectothiorhodospiraceae > Thioalkalivibrio > Thioalkalivibrio sp. ALE25. The sequence goes on from NZ_KB897925.1 coordinate 129,673, forward strand.
TGGCTGGACGCATGAGTACGACAGGCCAGGAGAGGCGGGGTCACACCCTCTTGGAGACTGGTTTTCATATCGACGGTTTCCAGAATGACTGGCGTTTTGAGGTTCGCCCCCGGCGTTGGCCGGATGGCAAGACGACTTTCCACCGTTGCCCGATCTGGGCGCCGAAGGGGTGGGACTACCCTCGGGACCACCTGGCGCATATCGAGCTTTGCCTACGGGTGTTGCCCATTCGGTGGCGTGCGATCTGTGAGAACCGATATCGCGAACGGTTGGAAAGAGACGGTCGAAGAGCCGCCAATCTGTGGCTGCTCGGACTCCGCCAACGAGCGAAGCGGGCGCCGGTCGCTCTGACCGCCAGTGATGAAGCCCTACGGCATAAAGCGGGCGAGCTGGCCAGGAAATGCGAGAAGCTCACGCTCGACGGTGCGCGTGCGATCGCTGAACACGCCGGGGCGCCTCGTGCCAGTGCGAAGACAGACGACGGAGAACTTCGACGCTACCGGTGCGGACGGTGGTGGCGCCGTCAGGTTCGCCAGCTTCAACTTGTCGCCGTGGAGGCTGTCGGTCGCGAACTCGCTTTGGTCTCCCTTCGAAAGCAGCTCTATCTGACCGACGTAGGGCATGCACTCGTGCGCCAGCGGAACCTGCGTAATCAGGCCACCCTTTCCACGATGGAAGCCGTCAACGAATTGGGCGATTCCTTTCGCCTGGACGAACTGGCAGAGCGATCGGTCTCGAACCCCCGCCTCAGGCGCAACGAACTCATGGCGAGAATCGCCGGTACGGAGATCGACGCGCGTGCCCAAGGCTATCGAGCCTTGTTCGTCACCATGACGTGCCCATCTCGCTTTCATGCGACGTCGGCCAAAACGGGGGAGGCGAATCCTCGGTTCGACGGTTCCACCCCAAAGGACGGGGCCGATTATCTGAACAAGGTATGGGCGAACGTCCGCCGCTGGTTCAAGGACGCCAGCGTGCCTTTCTACGGCATCCGGGTTCGTGAACCTCAGCACGACGGCACTCCACACGATCACTACCTGTTGTTCACGCCTCCCGATCAAGAGGCTCGCGTAGTGGAGATCATGCAGAGTTGGGCACTGAAGGACTCACCCAACGAACCCGGGGCCAGCCGCCATCGTTCTACCGTCGAATACATCGACTACAGCCGGGGCACTGCCACCGGCTACGTCGCCAAATACGTCAGCAAGAACATCGACGGCTATGGCCTGGAGGACCCATCTGTCGGACAAGTGTCAGAAACCCCGGCACAACGGGTCCAGGCATGGGCCTCGGCTTGGCGTATTCGCCAGTTCGCGTTCTACGGAACCCCGGCGGTAGGCATCTGGCGAGAGTTACGCCGCCTTCGAGGGGGTGCAGAAGATCCCATCCGATCCGCCGCGCTCGCAGCAGACGCAGGCCAATGGGACCGCTTCGTAGAAGAACTGCGCCGTTGCCCACTGGCCTTAATGAAGGCCTGGAGTGACGAGCTCGGCGCGTATGGAGAAGAGAAGGGTAATCAGGTGCTGGGCGTTGAGGCGCCGGGTTCGGACGTTTTCGTCGAAACGCGAACCCACACCTGGGAGCTTCGGAGTGCAGCGGGGCGCCCGTAGGGTGTCCCGCCTTGGAGTCCTGTCAATAACTGTACGCGCGGGGCACGATTGCAGGCATAGGGGCTATAGATCACTTCGGTCAACGCGTTCGTGAAGCCTCGTGAAGTGGATTGACAGCTTCAAAAGAAAAATATAGAAGCCTGCATTGCTGAGACGGAACAGTCGTGCGCCTACGGCGTTTTGGAACTCCTCCAGAGGAACGTTGTATACGTTGTCCAGTATCACGATCCGATCCGCGTCGTTTATATTTGACTCCGCAGGGAAGTGCGCAATGCTTGAAACACGATTGCTTCGAACGCTCTGGATGAACCCTGAGATCCTTGGCGCATCAAAACGCTCATGAGTTAGGAGGGTCTCGTAGTCCGAAAGTTTTATGGCTGGAGCGACGAGTACGCGCCGTCTTGGGCGACCTTGATTGTTCGGATCGATGTCGCAGCTGTTCGACAAAATCACGCCTGTAATGTGTTTTTGTTCGCCCGTTGAAGGGTCTCTTATCGGGATGTGAGTCCAAGCGTCGCCTTGAAGTACCTCGCCCACTTCTCGGTCGGTCGGGCTCCAGAAGAAGGCATCGATATCCGGGGTGTTCCCAAGCTGTCGTATTAATTCATCGTAGGATGAACCGCTGAGGTAATCCGGTAGATGAAGTTCAATCGCTTTAGCAAAGTCCTCGCGGTTCATCAGCTTGTTTCATAGAGGTCCCAAGCGTTATCAAAAAGGATCCCTAAAGCTTCTGTGTCAACCTCGTTTTGACGAGGGGAGAGTGCTTCGACGGCATGAGCTACGGCCGCGGCAAATTCTTCATGTTGGTTGAAGCGGAATGAGCTTGGTGTCCACGTCATCATAGAGGAGGGGTCAAGGCCTTCAGCATGGATACCCATGTTTTGCTCTTCGCCAAAATAAAATGAGGCCGGATGGGTGTCGGGGACGGTTGACGTCAACGCAATGGCCAAAGTTGAGGTCGCGCCTAAGATCATCCCGCCTGCGAATCGTGCGGTGCTGCCTGGCGGAGGAAGGGATTCATTACCTTGTTCGACGATAGGGTCCATTCTGTCATACCTCATTCAGGGCCTAGTTCTTGAAGCGTATCGCTAGTCAAAAGACTAAAGAAAATCTCTTTTTCAGTCGAATGAAGTTCTTCAATTATGTTGTCTGCGCGTTCCCAAAAATCACCCATATTGTTTTTCTGGATGCTGTCGACATCGATAAGTACACCCCGTAGGTCTTCCTTTGTCTTGCTTGACTGGACGCGGGTCTTTGTGAATATGCTAATGAAGTTCGTTATGCCATTAACATGATGTTCGCAATGGATCCGTTGTGTGCTGGGTGATGTGTTTAGGTTAGCAACTTTCAAATCGACATTGAGTTTAGAAAGGTCGTCAGGTGCTTCTTGTGACTCAATTATATTTCGATATTTAAGGGAGCAACGTTCTGCTGATTGAAGCTGATCTGTTTTCTTTAAAGAATTTAGCGTGTCGACGATTGCGCGCTTAAACGCATCCCAGCCTGGGTAGGGTCTTTGGACCGTGATGGCGAGAAGCTTTGGCCCAATCGCAATCTGGTACGTATCACCGACCAAGCGTTTTAGGGGCTGGTATTGAAGGCTTGGGTCGCTCGATACCAGGTGTTTGGGCAAGTCGGAGGCTGGCAGCGATTCAAGCTTCGTCACGTAGTTCTTCAAGTCGGGCAGCATCATCCCTGGGAGCAAGTCGGCCGAGCTGTCGCTATCCGGCACGAAGCGGATCTCGAAGGTTGCTTCGAAGATGGGTATGTGCTTCAGGCGAACGGGAAGATTCACAGTGGCCGGAACCTTGAATGTCGTGGGCGGATGTTCGCTCGGCGTTGGAGCGTCATCCGGCTAGGTTGTGACTCTACAGTATTAAAATTTGCTGGGAAGGGAAAGACGGAAGTGCCTACATTTCGCATACATGGGTAATTGTCGGCGATCGCCATTGGGCATAAGCCATTGAAAAATTGGTGGGCCCGGCTGGACTCGAACCAGCGACCAAGGGATTATGAGTCCCCTGCTCTAACCAACTGAGCTACAGGCCCGTATTCGGGGAGGGTACAAACGCCTGCGGCGCCATTCTACCCGGAAAGGGAGAGATGGCGCCGCAGCGGCAGGGCAGGTTCCGGCCGTCCGGCCGGGACGCCGGTTACTCGGCGTCGGTGTAGGTGCGCAGCAGTTCGGCGCGAGTCGGGTGGCGCAGCTTGCGCAGGGCCTTGGCCTCGATCTGGCGGATGCGCTCGCGGGTGACGTCGAACTGCTTGCCGACTTCCTCGAGGGTGTGGTCGGTGTTCATGTCGATGCCGAAGCGCATGCGCAGGACCTTGGCCTCGCGCGGGGTCAGCGTGGAGAGGATCTCGCGGGTGGCCTCGGTGAGGCTTTCCTGCGCGGCGGAGTCCGACGGCGAGGCGACCTTTTCGTCCTCGATGAAGTCGCCCAGGTGGGAGTCTTCATCGTCGCCGATCGGGGTCTCCATGGAGATCGGTTCCTTGGAGATCTTCAGCACCTTGCGGATCTTGTCCTCGGGCATCTCCATGCGCTCGGCCAGCTCTTCCGGCGTGGCCTCGCGGCCCATCTCCTGCAGCATCTGGCGGGAGACGCGGTTGAGCTTGTTGATGGTCTCGATCATGTGCACCGGGATGCGGATGGTCCGGGCCTGGTCCGCGATGGAGCGGGTGATGGCCTGGCGAATCCACCAGGTGGCGTAGGTCGAGAACTTGTAGCCGCGGCGGTATTCGAACTTGTCCACCGCCTTCATCAGGCCGATGTTGCCTTCCTGGATGAGGTCGAGGAACTGCAGGCCGCGGTTGGTGTACTTCTTGGCGATGGAGATCACCAGGCGCAGGTTGGCCTCGACCATCTCCTTCTTGGCGCGGCGGGCCTTGGCCTCGCCGATGGACATGCGGCGGTTGATCTCCTTGATCTCGGAGATGTTCAGGCTGGCCTCGTGCTCGATCTCGGCGAGCTTCTTCTGCAGGCGCACGATCTCGTCCTCGTGCTCGGCGAGGGCGGTGGTGTACTTGCCCTTGGCCTTGCAGGCTTCCTTGATCCAGTCGAGGTTGGTCTCGTTCTTGGGGAAGCTGTCGATGAAGGTCTTGCGCGGCATCTGCGCCTGTTCCACGGCCAGCGCCATGATACGGCGCTCGTGGCGGCGGATCTGGTCGATGCTGCCGTGCAGCTGGGTGGTCAGCTGGTCGACCATGCGCGGGACCAGCTTGAACTCCATGAAGTACTTGGCGGTGGCCTCGCGCGCGACGGCGTAGGCCTCGCGGTTGCCCTTCTCGAAGGCCTTGTGGGCCTTGGCGTGCAGCTTGCGCAGCTTCTCGAAGCGTTCGCGGGCCTCTTCCGGGTCCGGACCGGTGTCGACCGGTTCGGCGGCTTCTTCGTCTTCCTCGGCGTCCTCCACCTCGTCGACGATGGCATCCAGCTCGGCGCTGGCCTGCTGCTCGGCAGCCGCCGCGGCGGCTGCCTTCTGCTCGTCCTGGGCCTTCTGCGCCTGTTCCGGCGTCACCAGGCCGCGGGCCACGGCCTCGCCGTTGGCGTGGTCGTTCGGGTCGATGAAGGAGACCACCAGATCGGTCAGGCGACCGTTGTTTTCGACGATCTGGTCGTACTCGTGGATCAGTCGTTCGATCGCGCCCGGGTGGTGAGCCAGCGCGAACAGGACCTGCATCAGGCCTTCCTCGATGCGCTTGGCAATGCGGATCTCGCCCTCGCGGGTCAGCAGCTCGACCGTGCCCATCTCGCGCATGTACATGCGCACGGGGTCGGTGGTGCGACCGAAATCGGAATCGGCCGAGGCGAGCGCGGCCACGGCATCCTCGGCGTCCTCGTCGGCGGAGACGGAGCCGTCGGACAGCAGCAGGCTGTCGGCGTCCGGGGCCTGCTCGTGCACCGCGATGCCCATGTCGTTGATCATCGCGATGATGTCCTCGACCTGGTCAGAGTCGATGATCGAGTCGGGCAGGTGGTCGTTCACCTCGGTATACGTGAGGTATCCCTGCTCCTTGCCCTTGGCAATCAGTTCCTTGAGCTGGGATTGCTGCTCTTCACGATTCATTGCGGTCATACTCCGAGGTGCTTGGTCGAGCCGCTACAGGACGGCTCTAGGAAATTGGGGCGCAGAAAAATCAATCCTGTATTGTAGCAGAAGATTCTTATATTGCCGGTTGCCGGACGCTGATTGCGGTCAAGGCCCTGCGCGGCTCGTCGCGCGGCGCCCTCCAGCTGTCTGAACAATGCGGGCAATCGCGTCCGCTTCAAGGCCCGGGCTGGCTATTGCGGCCGGTCGAATCGCTGCAACTGCTCGGTAAGACGGGCGAGCTCGGCGCGTTGTTCCGTCCCCAGTTCGGTGCCGGGGCGAGTCAGTTCACGAATTCGCGAGCGGTAGTGCTGGCGCAGGAGCTGGCGGGCGCAGTCCAGTGCCGTCTGCCGGGTGACGGCCACCTCACCGTCGTCCAGGGCCTGGTGGGCCAGGGCCATCAGGCGCTGGAAGTGGCGTTCCTCGCGGAAGCGTTCCAGCAGTCCGGCGGTATGCCGCTCGGGGTTTTCGTCCAGGGCCGCAAGGAGCTCGCGCAGGGTGGCCGCGGCCACGCCGGGAAGTTCGACGAGCTGGCGGATTTCCGGTTGCGACCAGTCGAGTTCCGGGTGTTGCAGGACACGCGCTAGGAGGGCGCCCCACAGGGCCGGCGGGCTTTCGCCGCCGGGTGCCCGGCTGGCGGTGGGGTTGGCCGGAAGATCGCCCCCCGAACCCGAGGCCGTCGCGCGGGCGGGTTCGGGGGGCTGCTCGGACAAGACCTGTTCCAGGCGCTCGTGGCTCAGATGGGTCTCCTCGGCGATGCGTTCGACCAACTGGTCGCGGAACAGGGGATCGCGCGTGGTGGCGACCAGCTTCATCGCGGCATGCGCGAAGCGGGTGCGGCCTTCGGCGGTGTCGGTCGGGTGCTCCTCGCGCAGCAGCCGGACCAGCGTCTCGGACAGGGGCAGGGCACCGGCCAGCCGTTCTTCCCAGCCGGCGAGGCCGTCACGCAGCACCAGGCTGTCGGGGTCGTCCCCCTCGGGCAGAAACAACACGCGCACCTCGCGCAGGCCCTGGATCGCGGGCAGGGCCTCGGCCAGCGAGCGCCAGGCCGCGCGGCGCCCGGCGGCGTCGCCGTCGAAGCACAGGGTGATGCGCGAGACCTGGCGGAACAGGCTGTCCAGGTGGGCGCGGGTCAGGGCGGTGCCCATGCAGGCCACCGCGCGCCGAAAGCCGGCGCGGGCCAGCCCGACCACGTCCATATAGCCCTCGACCACCACGATGTCATCCAGCCGGGTGCCGGCCTTGCGCGCCTCGAACAGGCCGTAGATGGTCTGTCCCTTGTGGAAGACCTCGCTCTCCGGGCTGTTCAGGTACTTCGGCTCGCCGTCTTCGATCAGGCGCCCGCCGAAGCCGGTAATGCGCCCGCGCCGGTCGCGGATCGGGAACATGATGCGCGCACGGAAGCGCTCGCGGATGCCGCCGTCGTCGCGTCGCGCGGCCAGGCCGGCATCCACCAGTTGCTGCGGGGTGAAGCGGGGCTTGAGGGCCTCAAGCAGGCCCGAGGGCGGGGCCCAGCCGATCTGGTAGTCGCGGGCCGTGGTGCCGTCGATGCCACGGTTTTTCAGGTATTCGACTGCCTTCGGCGTCTGGCGCAGCTGCTGCACGTAGTAGTCGGCGGCCGCGTTGAGGGCCTCGTACAGCGGGGCGTGGGCCTCGCGTTTGTCGTCCCCTCCGGCCTCGCGCGGGACCTCCAGTCCGGCCTGTTCGGCCAGCTGCTCCACCGCCTCGGGGAAGCTCAGGTTCTCGTACTCCATCAGGAAGCTGATGGCCGTGCCGTGCGCCCCGCAGCCGAAGCAGTGATAGAACTGTTTTTGCGGCGAGACATAGAACGACGGCGTCTTCTCGCCGTGGAACGGACAGCAGGCGGCGAACTCGCGCCCGGCCTTCTTCAGGCTCACGCGGCGCTGGATCACCTCGACGATGTCGCTGCGCTCGAGCAGCTCGTCGATAAATGCCTGTGGAATGAGGCCTGCCATGGGGGTCTGCTGGGGTGCCTGAGCCGTGGGGGTATCCGGATGATACCGGCTGCCGCGGCTTGTGGGTCAGATGCGGTCGGAAACCACGCGTGCGAAGGCCCGAAAATCATCCAGATGCCGGGAGCAGACCGAGTGGGTGATGTCCCAGTTGATGCGTTCGTAGTTGTGCACGGCGATGTTGCGGAAGCCGACCGCCTTCTTGAGTCGCTCGGCCAGGGTCTGCTCGATCACGCCGCCTTCGACGAGGCGGTCGAACGTCTCGCCCATGGTGTTGGGCGGCGGGAGGTCGAGCGAGGTGACCAGGTGTGCCCCGATGTCTACGCATTGCTGCACGGCGCGCGACAAGTTCAGGGCAATGATGTCCTGAGTGTCCGGGTCCCGGGCCAGTTCCTCGGCCGTGGCGGGGCAACGCTGGCTGACCCGGTTAACGCAGTACCGTAGGGTCTCGAGTTTCTGCTCGACTACGCGCGGGTCCACGCGTCTCTCCGCTCGGCCAGGATGCGATTACGGTAGGGCAGGAAATCGGCCTGCTCGATCAGGTGACGGGTCAGGTAGCGCGCGTGGGTCTCGTCGCTGCCAAGCACGCGGATGCCCCGAGTCATGATCTCGCCCAGCAGGGGTTCGCCCGCCTGAGTCAGGTCCACGAGGTCCACCGGACGCCCGGTGGCCGCGGCCAGGGCATCGATCAGCTCGATGCGTGCCTGGGTATCCAGAGGCGATCCGGCGCTGACGGCGAGGTCGAGGTCGCTGTCGAACCGTGCGCCGCTGCGAGCCAGCGATCCGAACAGGATGGCCAGCTCCAGTTCCGGATGTTGTTCCAGCGTGCGCCGGATATCCGCAATTTCGGCTCTCGTTTCCATGGCCTCGAGTCTAGCAGGAGTATCGGCTTGCCCGACGGTTCTCCAAACGCCTCGGTTCCGCACTGAGACGGGCCAAAACAAAACGGGCCCCGTGAGGGGCCCGCGTCGTCGTGCCGCCGGGTGGCGGGTCAGGCGGCCTGGCGCAGGTTGGCCAGCAGGCCCCGGAGTTCGGAGGCCTTGGGCTTCACCAGCCAGAACGAGCCCTGGTAGTCGTCGAAACGTTCCAGGATCTCGCGGCCCCAGGCGCTGTCCGTCTCGTGCACGAACTCGGTGATGAGTTCCTCGAGATAGTTGCGGTGCGCCTCCATGTCCTCGGTGTCGAGGCGGTGCAGGTCGATCAGCTCGTTGTTGATGCGGTCCGGGAAGTCGTTCTCCCGGTCCAGCACGAACGCGAAGCCGCCGGTCATGCCCGCGCCGAAGTTGATGCCGGTGTTGCCCAGCACCACCATCACGCCGCCGGTCATGTACTCGCAGCCGTGGTCGCCGATGCCTTCCACCACGGCGATCGCGCCGGAGTTGCGCACCCCGAAGCGTTCGCCGCACTGGCCGGCGGCGAACAGCTTGCCGCCGGTCGCGCCATACAGGCAGGTGTTGCCCATGATGGTGGTGTCCTGGCTGGCGAAGCCCGAGCCTTCCGGCGGGCGGATCACCAGCTTGCCGCCGGTCATGCCCTTGCCGACGTAGTCGTTGGCATCGCCTTCCAGGTACAGGTGCAGGCCGCCGGCGTTCCAGACGCCGAAGCTCTGCCCGGCCGTGCCCTTCATACGCACGGTGATCGGGGCATCGGACATGCCCTGGTTGCCGTGGCGCTTGGCGATCTCGCCGGACAGGCGCGCGCCGATCGAGCGGTCGGTGTTGGCAACGTCGAAACGGTACTCGCCACCGGCCTTGTTCTCGATCGCCTCGAGCATCTCGGCGACCATCTTCTCGGCCAGCTCGCCCTTGTCGAACGGCTCGTTCTTCGGCTCCTTGCAGAAGCGTGGCTTGTCGGCGAGGTCGCCGCTGGCCAGCAGGCCGTTCAGGTCCAGGTGCTGCTGCTTCGGCGTCTCGCCCGGCAGGATCTCCAGCAGATCGGTACGGCCGATCAGATCCGTCAGGCTGCGCACGCCCAGCTTCGCCATCCACTCGCGGGTCTCGCGGGCGACAAACTGGAAGTAGTGCATGACCATCTCGGGCAGGCCGATGAAGTGGTTCATGCGCAGCACCTTGTCCTGCGTGGCGACACCCGTTGCGCAGTTGTTCAGGTGGCAGATCCGCAGGTACTTGCAGCCCAGCGCGACCATCGGGCCGGTGCCGAAGCCGAAGCTCTCCGCACCCAGGATCGCCGCCTTGATCACGTCGAGGCCGGTCTTCAGGCCGCCGTCGGTCTGCAGCCGCACCTTGTCGCGCAGGTCGTTGCCGCGCAGGGTCGCGTGGGTCTCGGTCAGGCCCAGCTCCCACGGGGTGCCGGCGTACTTCACCGAGGTCAGCGGGCTGGCGCCGGTGCCGCCGTCGTAACCGGAGATGGTGATCAGGTCGGCGTAGGCCTTGGCCACGCCGGCGGCGATCGTGCCAACCCCGGCCTCGGAGACCAGCTTCACCGAGACCAGCGCATCCGGATTGACCTGCTTGAGGTCGAAGATCAGCTGCGCCAGGTCCTCGATGGAGTAAATGTCGTGGTGCGGCGGCGGCGAGATCAGGGCCACGCCCGGATTCGAGTAGCGCAGCTCCGCGATCATCTTGTTGACCTTGTGGCCCGGCAGCTGGCCGCCCTCGCCGGGCTTCGCGCCCTGGGCAACCTTGATCTGCAGCACCTCGGCGTTGACCAGGTAGTGCGGGGTCACGCCGAAGCGGCCGGAGGCCACCTGCTTGATCTTGGACATGCGCTCGGTGCCGTAGCGGGAGACGGCCTCGCCGCCCTCGCCGGAGTTGGAGCGCCCGCCTAGGCGGTTCATCGCGGTGGCCAGGGCCTCGTGGGCCTCCGGCGACAGCGCGCCCAGGCTCATGCCAGCGGAGTCGAAGCGCGGCAGGATCTCGGCCTCGGGCTCGACCTCGTCCAGCGCGATCGGCTCGATGTCGTCGCGGACCTTCAGCAGGTCGCGCAGCACGGTCACCGGGCGTTCGTTCACCAGGTCTGCATATTCCTGGTACACGCCGTAGTCGCCGGACTGCACGGCGCGGTGCAGGGTCTGGATCACGTCCGGGTTGTAGGCGTGGTACTCGCCACCGTGGACGTACTTCAGCAGGCCGCCCTGGCCGGCGCTCTTGCGCGGGTTCCAGGCGCGCTTGGACAGCGTCTCCAGGTCCGCCTCGATATCGGCGAAGCGGGTGCCCTTGATGCGGCTGGTGGTGCCGGTGAAGCAGGTGTCCACGACCTCGTCGGCCAGGCCGACGATCTCGAACAGCTGCGCGCCGCGGTAGCTGGCGATGGTGGAGATGCCCATCTTCGACAGGATCTTGAACAGGCCCTTGTTGATGCCGCGGCGGTAGTTCTGCGCCAGGGTCAGTGGGTCCGCGTTCGGGATCTCGCCGGACTCGCACATGCCGTGCAGCGCGGAGTAGGCCAGGTACGGGTAGATCGCAGTGGCGCCATAGCCGAGCAGGACCGCGAAGTGGTGCGGGTCGCGCACGGTGGCGGTCTCGGCGACGATGTTCGCGTCGGTGCGCAGCTTGGCGCGGATCAGGGCGTGATGCACCGCGCCCACGGCCAGCGCGGCCGGGATCGGGCGGCGTTCCGGGTCGATGCCGCGGTCCGACAGCACCAGCACCACGGCACCGCCGCGCACGGCCTCCACCGCGTTTGCGGTCAGGGCCTTCACGGCGTCTTCCAGCGAACCGGAGTGGACGTCGTAGTTGAGGTCCATGCGCTCGATGCGGAAGGCGTCCTCGGTCTGGTTGCACAGCTCGCGGAACTTGGCCTCGGACAGCACCGGGGAGTCGGATACCAGGCGGTGGGCGTGGTCCGGGGTCTCCTCGAACAGGTTCTGCTCGCGGCCGAAGCAGGTCTCCAGCGACATCACGATGCTCTCGCGCAGCGGGTCGATCGCCGGGTTGGTGACCTGGGCGAACTGCTGGCGGAAGTAGTCGTACAGTGAGCGGGTGTGCTGCGACAGCACCGCGAACGGGGTGTCGTCGCCCATCGAGCCCACGGCCTCCTGACCGGCCTCGGCCAGCACGCGCAGGATCTGGTCGCGCTCCTCGAAGGTCACGTCGAACAGCTTTTCGTAGGTCTCCAGGCGCTCGGCCGGCATCGGCTCGCCGGAGAACAGCTGGTTGTCGTCCAGCTGGCTCTTCAGGTGTTTCTCGTGGGCGCGCAGCCACTGGCGGTAGGGCTGGCGCGTGCGGTTGATGCGGTCGACGTCCTCGGGCTGCAGCAGCTCGCCGGACTCGGTGTCCACGGCCAGCATCTGCCCGGGCTTCAGGCGACCCTTGGCGACCACGTCCTCGGGGGCGTAGTCATATACGCCGATCTCCGAGGCCAGGGTGATGTGGCGGTCCTTGGTGATCACGTAGCGCGCCGGGCGCAGGCCGTTGCGGTCCAGGGTGCAGGCGGCGTAGCGGCCGTCGGTCAGCACGATCCCGGCCGGGCCGTCCCAGGGCTCCATGTGCATGGAGTTGTATTCGTAGAAGGCGCGCAGGTCGGAGTCCATGTGCGCGACGTTCTGCCACGCCGGCGGGACCAGCAGGCGCATCGCGCGGAACAGGTCCATGCCGCCGGCCAGCAGGACCTCCAGCATGTTGTCCAGGCTCTGCGAGTCGGAGCCCTCCAGGTTGACCAGCGGCTCCAGCTCGGCCAGTTCCGGCAGCTTCTCGGTGGCGAACTTGTGCTGGCGTGCGACCGCCCAGTTGCGGTTGCCCTGCACGGTGTTGATCTCGCCGTTGTGGGCGAGGAAGCGGAACGGCTGCGCCAGGCCCCACTGCGGGAAGGTGTTGGTGGAGAAGCGCTGGTGGAACACGCAGATCGCGGTTTCCAGCTCCGGGCGCTGCAGGTCGCGGTAGAACACCGGCAGGTTCTCCGGCATCACCAGGCCCTTGTAGGAGACCACGCGCGCGGACAGGCTCGGCACGTAGAACACCGGGTCGTCGCCCATTGCGATCTCGGCGCGGCGGCGTACCACAAACAGGGCGCGCTCGAAGTCATCGCCGTCCATGTCGGCCGGGGCGTTGATGAACACCTGCAGGATGTGCGGCTGGCTCTTCAGGGCCTCGGCGCCACAGGCGTCTTCCGGGTTGACCGGGACCTCGCGCCAGCCGGCAAGCGTAAGCGGGCCGCGCTCGATCGCGTCCTCCACGGCGGCACGCGTCTCGGCGATCTTTTCCGGATTGATGAATACGATACCGGCGGCGAAGCGCTCGGCCAGTTCGATGTTCGACTCCGAGGCCAGGGTGCGCAGGAAGGCCTCGGGGGCCTTCATCAGCAGCCCGCAACCGTCGCCGGTCTTGCCGTCCGCGGCGATCGCGCCGCGGTGGGTCATGCGTTCCAGTGCCTTGATTGCCGTGTCCACCACCCAGTGGCTGGCGACGCCGTCCATGTGCGCAATGAGGCCGAAGCCGCAGTTGTCGCGCTCGAATTCGGGGCGGTAGAGGGTGCCGTTCAGTTGGTTCTGTCGCATCGGTGAACTCCGGTCGCAGCGCGCAGGGCCTTGCGCGGGCGCGGTACGTGGGTCAGGGCCGTCCCTGGGAACAAGAACACGAAAAAAGGCGCAGGAATATAGCGAACCGCCATTCTGCCGGCAAACCGGGCCCGGTCAAAAAGACACGACACCCGCGCAGGTAAAGCCCGGCGAGGCTATTCACCACGAAGCACACGAAGGCACGAAGAAGGTCAAGGCATTTTCACCACAGAGGACACGGAGGGCACAGAGAAAAGAAAGGAATTGGTGATACTTGGGCGAATGCGGCTTTAAAGGCGCCTTGCCCTTCAACCCTGATTTTCTCCGTGTCCTCTGTGCACTCCGTGGTTCAAAACGCCCTTGAAGTTGACCTTCTTCGTGCCTTCGTGTGCTTCGTGGTGAACAAGGCCCTTGATCAGTCGCGGACGGCGTTCTGGACGGAGCCGATGGAGCGGATCCAGGGCTCGTCGTTGCGCACTGCGGCCGGCAGGTCCTCGGCGGCGCGCTGGGCGGCCGCCCGGTCGGAGAAGACTCCGGCCAGGATGACCACGAAGTCGCGGTTGTTGACCCGGGTCGGGATGTAGCGGATGGCACCCAGATCGTGCTGGTCCGCGTATGCGCGTGCGGCCTCCATGTTCGGCGCGGCCAGCAGCTGGATGGTCGTGGCGCTGCCGTCCTGGTTGTTCAGCCAGTCGCGGTCACTGGCCAGACGCGCGGCGTCGGCGTCGTCCACGGCCGGTGCTTCGGCGGCGGGTTCCGGCTCGGGTTCCGGTTCCGGCTCTGGCGCCGGTTCCGGTGCGGGCTCGGGGGTTGGCTCCGGCTCGGGTGCTGGCTCCGGCTCCGGAGCGGGTTCTGCGTCACCGGCTTCTGCGGTGGGTTCAGGTTCGGGTTCGGGTGCTTCTGCGGCCGGTTCCGGGGAGTCGGTCCCGGGCGCGGACGGTTCGGCCGCGGCCGGCGGGGGCAGATCCAGCGGGTCGGCCACGGCGATCTCGTCATCGTGCGCGGGCGCCGGCTCGGGCCTGGGTTCGGGCTCGGCCTCGGTGACGCGCGGTTCGGGCAGGGGTAGCTCGATGATCTCGCTGTCGGCGGGCGCGGGCTCGCCCTCCAGCAGTTGCCAGGCGACCGGTGCGGCGATCCCCAGTGCCACGGTGATGGCGACGGCGGGTACGAACCAGCGCTGGTTCCAGAACGCGGCGTTTTCCGGTGCCGGGGGCTCGGGGATACGGTCGTCGGCCGCAATGCTGCCCGGCTCGCTCGCGGAGCTCTCCGGGGCGGGAGGCTCGGCGGTGGAGGCGGACAGGGCTTCGGCCGCGGGCGTGAAGTCCTCGTCGTCGCGGCTCGCCCGGAGGCTCGGTTCCGGTTCCGGGGCGGGCTCGGGGGTCGGCTCGGGCTCCCTGCGAGCGGCGTGAAAGGCCGGTTCTTCTGTGTCCGGTTCCGGGTCGGGGGTATCGACCTCGGCGGCGTCCCCTGCGGCCACGCCGGGCGCGGCACTGCCGGTGGTCGCCGCGGCGCCGGCCCGGCGCTCGCTGCGGCACTGGCGTTCGAGAAAGCTGTTGGCCTCGCGGTTGAGGTTGCCCGGCAGGCCCTGGCTGGTGGTCTGCAGGTGGGCAATGGCGTCCGCGTCCAGCAGGCGGTCGGGGTCGGTCAGGCCCGCCGCCTGCAGGCGGTGGCGCAGGTAGGCGGCGGTCTGTTCCAGGTTGAAGGCGCGCAGGCTGACTCGGGTGACCTGATCCTCGTCGGAGGGATCGGGCAGGTACAGGCGGCGGCGCAGCAGGCCGCCGGACCCCACCAGGATGATGCGCGGGGCGCGGCCGTGCTTGGCGAGGACCTCGCTGCGCATCCGCATCAGATTGTTGACGATGTCGGTCCCCACCAGGTGGGCGTCGTCCATAGCAATGACAGGGTCGACGCCGTCGGCGACGCGGTCGGCCAGCAATTCGGTCAGGGGGCGGTCGGGGTCGTCCGCGTTCTGCGAGCGCAGGTAGTTGCGAATGGTGTTGTCCACCGATTCGAACTGGGTATTGATCCGTGCGCGGAAGGCAATCAGCTCGAACGGGTCGGGCAGCATGGCCAGCAGCCGCATCAGCTGCAGGCTGCGTCCGGAGCCGTTCTCCCCGGTCATCAGGACGACCGCCCCGGGGCCGTTCAGAGCAGCCCGTGCCGATTCCAGCTGGCCGTCCAGCAGCGGGTCGCCGTAGATGAAGGTCTCGTCGGGGGCGTCGTCAAACGGCGGCGCGTGCAGGCCGAGTTGTTCCAGGCATTGTTCGGAAAGCGCCATCGGATTCGGTCTCAGGTCAGCGTGCCCAGGTCGAACAGGCGGTGGTGTTCGCGGATGGCGTGGCGGTCGGTCATGCCGGCGATGTAGTCGGCGATGGCGCGTTGCAGGGCGTGCGGATCATGCGCGGCGATTGCGTCTGCGTGGCGCTGGAAGTTCTCGGGCATCAGGCGGGGCTCGGACTCGAACGCGGCGAACAGGTCGTGGATCAGCTGACGTGCCTTGTGCATGACCCCGTGGACCTGATGGTGATGGTAGAGGTTCTCGCGCAGGAAGCCCTTGAGTTCACGCGCCTGCTCGGCCACCTCCGGGCTGAAGCGGATCAGGGCCTCCCCGGCGCGGCGGACGTCATCGGCGGACTGCGGGCGGTGGCGGTCGATGGCCGCCTGGCTGCTCCCGATCAGGTCGCTGACCAGGGTGTCGATCATGCGGCGCACGGTCTCGTGCTGGGTTCGCCGTGGATCCAGATCCGGATAGCGGGCCTGGACCTTCTCGCGGCAGTCGCGGAACAGGGTGACCTCGGCGAGGCGGTCCATGGTGAGCAGACCCGAGCGAAGGCCGTCGTCGACGTCGTGATTGTTGTAGGCGATCTCGTCGGCCACGTTGGCGAGCTGGGCCTCCAGGCTCGGCTGTTCCTTCTGCAGGAAGCGCACCCCGACCTCGCCCAGCTGGCGGGCCTTTTCGGGCGAGCAGTGCTTGAGGATGCCCTCGCGCGTCTCGAAGGTCAGGTTGAGGCCGTCGAACTCGGCGTAGTGGCGCTCCAGCAGATCGACGATGCGCAGGGACTGCAGGTTGTGCTCGAAGCCGCCGTGCTCGCGCATGCAGGCATTCAGGGCGTGCTGCCCGGCGTGCCCGAACGGCGTGTGGCCGAGGTCATGCGCCAGGGCGATGGCTTCGACCAGGTCCTCGTTGAGTTGCAGGGCGCGCGCGATCGAGCGCCCGATCTGCGCGACCTCCAGCGAGTGGGTCAGACGGTTGCGGAACAGGTCGCCCTCGTGGCTGATGAAGACCTGGGTCTTGTACTCCAGGCGGCGAAAGGCGCTGGAGTGCACGATGCGATCGCGATCGCGCTGGAAGTCGCTGCGGTGGCGGGGGGCGGGCTCCGTCTGAGCGCGCCCGCGCGAGTGCGCGGGATCGCAGGCCCAGGGTGCCAGTCCCGGTGTGAGGCTGCCGGGCGTGGTCATGGCCTCAGGCGACACGGGCATGCTCGCGCAGGGTATGGTCCAGGGCCGCCGGATCGAATGCGTCGGTCAGCACGGCCTCGCCAATGCCGCGCAGCAGGACCAGCCGCAGGCGGCCACTGGCGACCTTCTTGTCGATGGCCATCAATTCGCGGAAGCGCTCCGGGGTGACCTCGGCCGGGGGCTCCAGGGCCAGGCCGGCGCGTCGGATCAGGGCCTCCGCGCGTTCGCGGCCGGCGCGGTCCAGCCAGCCCATGCGCTCCGACATGCGTGCGGCCATGGCCATGCCGGTGCCGACGGCCTCGCCGTGCAGCCAGGCGCCATAGCCCATGCCGGCCTCGATCGCGTGGCCAAAGGTATGGCCCAGGTTCAGCAGAGCGCGGATGCCGCCCTCGCGCTCGTCGGCGGCGACGATCTCGGCCTTGCAGGCGCAGGAACGGCGAATGGCGTAGGCCAGCGCCTCCGGGTCCAGCGCGCCGAGGGCGTCGATGTGCTCCTCCAGCCAGGCGAAGAAATCGGCGTCGCGGATCAGGCCGTATTTGATGACCTCGGCCAGGCCGGCCTGCAGCTCGCGCCGGGGCAGGGTCTTCAGGGTGTCGGTGTCGATCACGACCGCGCGCGGCTGGTGGAAGGCGCCGATCATGTTCTTGCCCAGCGGGTGGTTGACCCCGGTCTTGCCGCCCACAGAGGAGTCGACCTGGGCGAGCAGGGTGGTCGGCACCTGCACAAAGTCGATGCCGCGCTGGTAGATGGCGGCGGCAAACCCGGCGATGTCGCCGACCACGCCGCCGCCGAGGGCGACAATCCGGCTGCCCCGGTCCAGGCGAGTCTCCAGAAGCCGGGTCAGGATGCTCTCCACCGTGGCCAGGGTCTTGTGCTGTTCGCCGTCGGGCAGTTCGATCCACAACGGCTCGCCGTCAAGGTCGCAGGCCGCGAGGCTGCGGCGCAGGGCGTCGCCGTACAGGGGGCCCACGGTGGTGTTGGTCACCACCGCGACGCGCCGGCCCGCCAGCGCCGGGCGCAGGTGTTCCGGGGCGGCCAGCATGCCCGGCCCGATGTGGATCGGGTAGGCGCGCTCGCCCAGTTCGACATTGAGGCTTTCCATGTACGCCATCATAGCGTGCGGGCCGATGATGGCGTAAGCCGGGCATGCGCCGTGCTGCGGATCGCTTCACGGACTTTTGCAATTGGTGCGGGTTGGATTACCATAGGGAGTTCTGCATGGTCGCCCGGAGTGTTGGCGGCCGGTTTTGTTGTTTTTGATCGAAAAGATCCAGCATCCGTTTCGGAGATTGTATGCCGCACGTACGAGTTCGTGAGAATGAGCCCTTCGAGGTCGCCCTGCGCCGTTTCAAGCGCACCTGCGAGAAGGCCGGCGTGGTCGCGGAAGTCCGCCGCCGCGAGTACTACGAAAAGCCGACCACCGAACGCAAGCGCAAGGCCGCGGCCGCGGTGAAGCGCCAGTTGAAGAAGAACTCCCGCGACATGACCCGCCGGGTGCGCCTGTACTGAACCCCTGTCCGGGTAGCTGCCCGGACCCGAGGACCCGACCATGTCGCTCAAGGCCCGGTTGCAGGATGACGTGAAGCAGGCCATGCGGGCCCGGGAGAAGGACCGCCTGGCGGCATTGCGCATGATTCAGGCCGAGGTGTCGCAGTTCGAGGTCGACGAGCGGCGCGAGGCCGACGACGACACCGTTCTGGCAATCCTCAATCGCATGCTCAAGCAGCGGCGCGACTCCATCGATCAGTACCAGAAGGGTGGTCGCGAGGATCTCGCCGCGCGCGAGGCCGCGGAGATCGCCATCATCGAGGAATACATGCCGGAGCCGCTGGATGCGGCGGCCCTCGATCAGCTGGTGCAGGAGGCGATCGCCGAGACCGGCGCCGCGGCCCCCGGCGACATGGGCAAGGTGATGGGCGTACTCAAGCCCCGGGTCTTCGGTCGTGCCGACATGGGTGTGGTGAGCCAGAAGGTCCGGTCCGCACTGGGGCATTCTTGACCGTTACGCTCGTTTGAGCGAAACGGACCATTCCTGAACGCATGAACGGTTGAACCCCGTGGCGTCATGCCGCCGGTTCCCGTCGGAGCGAGTGATCCATGGCTTCCAATCCGATGCAGTTCCTGGACCTGCCGCGCCAGGACCCTCAGAAGACCCCCGCCGAGATTCGTATCCACGAGTTCGGCGAGATCATTGGTCAGTTCGACCCGGCGACCGCGGGGCAGCAGGCGGGCCGCTGTCTGGCTTGCGGCAATCCCTATTGCGAATGGAAATGCCCGGTCCACAACTTCATCCCCAACTGGCTGAAGCTGGTGGAGGAAGGCAACCTGTTTGCCGCGGCCGAGCTCTCGCACAAGACCAACTCCCTGCCCGAGGTCTGCGGCCGCGTGTGCCCGCAGGACCGTCTTTGCGAGGGCGCCTGCACCCTGAATGACGGCTTCGGCGCGGTCACCATCGGCTCGGTCGAGAAGTACATCACAGACGAGGCATTGAAGGCCGGCTGGCGCCCGGATCTCTCTGACGTCACCGCGACCGGCAAGCGGGTCGCGGTGATTGGCGCCGGCCCCGCGGGGCTGGGCTGCGCCGATATCCTGGCGCGTAACGGCGTGCAGGCGGTGGTGTTCGATCGCTATCCGGAAATCGGTGGCCTGCTGACCTTTGGTATCCCGCCGTTCAAGCTGGAAAAGCACGTCATCCGCACCCGCCGCGAGATCCTCGAGGGCATGGGGGTCGAGTTCCGTCTGAATACCGAGATCGGCCGCGACATCGCGATGGACGCCCTGCTGGAGGAATACGATGCCGTGTTCCTCGGCATGGGCACCTACACGGCGATGCAGGGCGGCTTTCCCGGCGAGGACCTGCCGGGCGTGTATCCGGCCCTGCCGTTCCTGATCTCCAACATCCGCCAGGTGATGAACTGGCCGCAGGAAGAGGGCGGCGAGTTCATCGACATGGCCGGGCAGCGCGTGGTCGTGCTGGGCGGCGGCGATACCGCGATGGACTGCAACCGCACCTCGATTCGCCAGGGCGCCGCCTCGGTGACCTGCGCCTACCGGCGCGACGAAGAGAACATGCCCGGCTCGCGCAAGGAAGTGGTGCATGCGCGCGAAGAGGGCGTGCACTTCGAATTCAACGTGCAGCCGGTGGAGATCGTCGGCGACGGCAAGGTGGAGGGCGTAAAGGTCGTGCGCACCCAGATGGGTGCCCCGGACGAACGCGGCCGCCGCCGTCCCGAACCGGTCCCCGGCTCCGAGCACGTGATCCCGGCCGACCGGGTGCTGATCGCCTTCGGCTTTCGTCCGTCGCCCTCCGACTGGTTTGCCGACTACAAGATCGGTATCGACGAGGGCGGGCGCGTGCAGACCGCGGGCGAGCATGCCTTCCAGACCGGCAACCCGAAGGTGTTTGCCGGCGGCGACATGGTGCGCGGCTCCGACCTGGTGGTCACCGCCGTCTTCGAGGGCCGCGAGGCCGCCGAAGGCATCCTCGAATACCTCGGCGTCTGAGCCTTTCGATGTCCAATAGCCTGAAAAACGATCGTCTCCTGCGGGCCCAGTTGCGCGAGCCGGTGGACCGTCCGCCGATCTGGATCATGCGCCAGGCCGGTCGCTATCTGCCGGAATACCGCGAGACCCGCGCGCAGGCCGGCAGCTTCATGAGCCTTTGCCAGAACCCGGAACTGGCCTGCGAAGTCACCATGCAGCCGCTGCGCCGGTTCCCGCTGGACGCCGCGATCCTGTTCTCCGACATCCTGACCATTCCGGATGCGATGGGGCTGGGGCTGTACTTCGAGACCGGCGAGGGCCCGCGATTCCGCGAGCCGGTCCGCACGCTGGAGGCGATCGAGAACCTCCCGGTGCCCGACCCGGAGCAGGAACTGCGCTACGTGATGGATGCGGTGCGCCTGATCCGCCGCGAATTGGACGGCCAGGTGCCGCTGATCGGCTTCGCCGGCAGCCCGTGGACCCTGGCGACCTATATGGTCGAGGGCCAGGGCTCGCGCGACTTCGCCGAGACCAAGCGTCTGATGTACGGCGAGCCGCAGGCGATGCACGCCCTGCTGCAGAAGGTGGCCACCGCGGTCACCGACTACCTCAACGCCCAGATCCGCGCCGGCGCCCAGTCGGTGATGATCTTCGACACCTGGGGCGGTTCCCTGACCCCGCGCGCTTATCGCGAGTTTTCGCTGGCCTACATGCAGCGCATCGTCGATGGCCTGATCCGCGAGAACGACGGTCGCCGTGTGCCGGTGACGCTGTTCACCAAGGGCGGCGGGGCCTGGCTGGAGACGATGGCCGATACCGGGGCGGATGCCCTGGGCCTGGACTGGACCATCGAGATCGGCGAGGCCAGCCGGCGGGTCGGTGACCGTGTCGCGTTGCAGGGCAATCTCGACCCGTCGGTGCTCTACGCGCCGGAGGCCGTGGTGCGCGAGGAGACGCAGCGGGTGCTGGACGGTTTCGATCGCGATACCGGGCATGTCTTCAACCTGGGCCATGGCGTTCACCCGGGCATCGATCCCGAGCGCGTCGCGGCGATGGTGGATACGGTCACGAACTACCGCCGATAGCGGCATGCGGTTCGCCGCCGCCCGGGCTGGCCGCCGGGGTGTTACTAGGAGCCTGTCGGATTTGGGAGTGATCTGCTGCGCGTATGGGAGAGCGGCCCCTGTTCCGCTCTCTCTCGTTACATAGTCCCCACTATGCGCCTCGAGAGACCGAAAAAAGGGTCTCACTCTCCCATCACGCTCGCGACGACCACCCAAGCCCGATAGGCTCCTGGGCGATCGCAGCGCGCCGGCGGCGCTTGATCTCGATCCCCTGGTTAGTCCGCTGCTGCCGGCGCTTCTTAGGCGTCGGCCTCTGCCAGCAGCCTTTCTACCTCCGCGCGCGTGGCCCGGGGCATCGGTCGCCCGTCCACCGGGGAGGGGGGCGACTGGCGCAACCCGTCCAGCGGGAAGACCGTGAGTTCCACGTCGGTGTCGTCGGGGCCGCGAAAGGCGAGGAAGGGAATACGCTGCTCGCGGCCCTGACGGCTGCGATAGCGGCGTTCCCCGGTCTCGCACTGGATACCCCGTTCACCCAGTTCCAGGATTACCTCCTCCACGGTCTCGGCAAAACCATGCAGATTGAGCAGGGGCTGGGATTCGACCAGGCCCTGGAGCAGGGGGCCGACCAGGCGCGGCTCGAGATGGCGCAGGCGCTCCATCACGATCAGGGCCGCCGCCAGTCGTTCACGATAGGCGGCGCGGCTGGCCGGGCTGGCGAACAGCCGACTGCGCTCGATGGCGGCATCCTGGATCTCCAGATTGCCGGGCATCTCGTGACGGTTGTCCACTCCCAGGTGCTCGGCGGCCTTGCGCTTGGCGAGCGCAAAGTCGCGGATGCCGTCGTCAAGCATGATGCGCGCGGCCTCCTGCGCCAGTTCCTGGCGGATACGCGAAGGGGCGCCCATCAAAACACCAGTTCGGGTTGCTGACTGCCGCTGTCGCCGTCTCCGTTGCTCCCCGGGATCACGTGGCCGCGCTCCGGGATCTGATGGGGCAGTAGCCACTGGTTGCGCGCGCCCGGCGTGTCGTCACTGGGCGCGCGCTGGCCATTCGGCAGGATGGCGACGCGCACGAGGTCGTCGGGGCGCTCCAGCGGGCGTTCCGGCTCATCCGCCAGAACGCTCCCCATGAAGCGCGTCCAGATCGGCAGTGCCGCACGTCCGCCGCTTTCGCGCCGGCCCAGTTCGCGATTGTCGTCAAACCCGATCCAGGCGGTCGCGACCAGGTCCGCGTTGAACCCGGCGAACCATGCGTCGCGGTAATCGTTGGTGGTGCCGGTCTTGCCGGCCAGGTCGGAGCGCCCGAGCTCCAGGGCGCGCCGGCCCGTGCCCGAGGTGATGACGCCGCGCAGCATCTCGCCCATCTGCCAGGCGACCCCGGGCTGCAGGACCGGAGTGGGGTCGGTGTACTGCAGGGGCCCGCTGCTCGCGACCAGCGGCAGGTCCTGCCCCCTGGGGCTGGAGCAGGGGGCCGGGCAGGCGCGTTCGGTGGGGGCCTCGTAGAGCACCTCGCCATCCACGGTCTCGATGCGGGTGATGATCCAGGGGCTGTTCAGGCGGCCGCCGCTGGCGAATACCCCATAGGCGTTGTTGAGCTGCAGCGGGGTCAGGGTCCCCGTGCCCAGGACCATGGACAGGTTGTTTGGCTGGGTTTCCAGGTCCAGGCCGAAGCGGGTCAGTTCCAGGTGGACGTTCCCGGTACCCAGGCGGTCCAGCAGCCGGATAGACGCGAGGTTGCGGGAGTTGGCCAGTGCCTCGCGCAGGGTAGTCTCGCCATGGAAACGCCGCGTGTAGTTCTGGGGCCGCCATTCCGCCCCGAGCGCCGGGTCGTTGAAGACCATCGGGGCGTCGATGACGGTCCCTTCGGGGCGGTAGCCCTCGCGCAGGGCGAGGGCGTACACCAGTGGCTTGAAGGCCGAGCCGGGCTGGCGCTGGGCCTGGGTCGTCCGGTCGTAGCGGTTCTCGAAGAAATCGAACCCGCCGGCCAGGGCTGTGATGGCACCGTCCTCCGGGGCCTGCGCGATCACGGCCCCGGTAACCTCCGGCTTCTGCGCCAGGCGCCAGCGCCCGTCGGTGTAGGGGCGGATGCGGATGACGTCGCCGCGGGCGAAATCGGGCGATCCGGCCCATTCGCGGTCCTCCGGCAGGATTGTCTGCTCGCCGATGCGGCCACCGTCGACCCGCAGGGTCCCGTCCTCGTCCAGGCCCAGCACCACTGCGGGAAAAAGCAGGCGTCCGTGGATGCCGATGGCCTTCAGTGCCCGTTCGCGGGCATCGGAATCGTCCAGGGTGGCCTCCGGAATGCGCATCTCCGGACCGCGAAAACCGTGACGCTCGTCATATTCCAGCAATCCTTCCCGGAGGGCCTGATTGGCCGCTTCCTGCTGGCGGGAATCAATCGTGGTGTGCACCTGGAGCCCGCGGCGATAGGCCTCGTCACCCCACAGGTTCACAACCATCTGGCGTGCCATCTCCGCGACCCAGTGGGCGTCGATTTCGGTCGCGGCGGTGTGGCGTTCCGACAGGACCGGGCGCGACACCGCCGTTTCGAAGGCGGCCTCGTCGATTGCGCCGGTCTCCAACATCCGTCGCAGCACATAGTTGCGGCGGATCTCGGCGCGTTCGGGGCTGGCGACCGGGTTGGTCGTGGAGGGGGCCTTGGGCAGGGCCGCGAGGGTGGCGATCTCGTCCAGTTCCAGATCCTCCAGCGACCGGCCGAAGTAGACCCGCGAGGCAGCCTCGATACCGTAGGCCCGCTGGCCCAGATAGATCTTGTTCAGATACAGCTCGAGGATCTCGTCCTTGGACATTTCCTGTTCCAGACGGATGGCCAGGAAGATCTCGCGGAGCTTGCGTTCATACGTACGGTCGCGCGTAAGAAAGATGTTGCGCGCCAGCTGCATGGTGATCGTGCTGCCGCCCTGGGTGCGCTGGCCGCCGGTGGAGACGAGGTTCAGCGCGGCCCGGGCCAGGCCCATCACGTCCACGCCGGGATGATCGTAGAAGCGCTCGTCCTCGGCTGCGATAAAGGCGTCGCGAACCTGCTGCGGGATGGCGTCGATCGGCACCGGGATGCGCCGTTCTTCCGCGAACTCGCCCATCAGGCGTCCATCCGCACTGCGTACCTGCAGGGGTGTCTGCAGGCGTACGTCCCGCACGGCGTCCGCCTCGGGGAGGGTGGGCGCATAGTAGATGTACAGGGCCGCCAGGGCGACGGACAGGCCGATACCGGCTGCCAGAATCAGGGCCAGCAGCGCCGAAATAATCTTCAAGACCGGATTCATGACAGCAAAAAAAGTGAGGCCAAGGTGAGAAGTCGCATTCAATGCGACTTGCAACCTCGAAGTCGCGGTGTATATTGTGAACGAGCTAGCATACGTGATTGTAACGCTACCAGTTACTTTCGTTGGGGTATACAGGGGGATGTGTGCTGAGTCTCGGAAAATCCAAACATGGGGTCCTGGGCGTGGACATCAGCTCGGCAGCCGTCAAGGTGCTGGAGCTGGCGCGACAGGGTAAGGGGTACCGGGTCGAGGCCTTCGCGGTCGAGCCGTTGCCGGACGGGGTGATGGTCGACAAGGTCTGTCAGGACACCGAGGCCGTGGGCAATGCCCTGGCCCGGGCGGTCAAGCGGTCCGGGACTCGACTCAAGCATTGTGCGATGGCCGTCCCCTCTTCCGCTGTCATCACCAAGACCATTCAAATGTCGGCCGCGCTGGGCGATGCGGAACTCGAAGGCCAGGTCTTCGTGGAGGCCGATCAGTACATCCCCTACACCCTCGAAGAGGTCAACCTGGACTTCCAGGTCCTGGGCAAGAACGAGAAGAACCCGCAGATGGTGGATGTCCTCGTGGTGGCCTCGCGCCGCGAGAACGTCGATTCGCGCGTGGCCATTGCCGAGGCCGCCAAGCTGACCCCCGAGCTGGTGGACGTCGAGGCCTACGCGATCGAGCACACCGCCGAGCGCCTGATGGAGCAGATCCCCGATCGCGAAAGCAAGCCTATCGTGGCGGTGGTGGACGTCGGCTCCTCGGTCACCGCGGTGTACGTCGTCAGCCAGGACGAGGGCGTGGTCTACACCCGCGAGCAGAATTTCGGCGGTCGCATGCTTACCGAGGAGATTATGCGCCGCTACAGCATGAACTATCAGGAAGCCGGGTCCGCCAAGATGAGCGGTGACCTGCCGGCCGACTACGGCAGCTCCATCCTCGAGCCCTTCAAGCAGACCATGGTCGACCAGATCCAGCGGCTGCTGCAGTACTTCTACGTCACGCGCCCGCAGGACACCATCGACCACATCCTCCTGGGCGGCGGGTGTGCGGCCATCCCGGGTGTGGACGAACTGCTGGAGGAGGCTGCCGGCACGCCGGTCTCCATCGCCAATCCGTTCCGCGGCATGGCGCTGGCCAAGCGGGTCAACCAGGAACGCTTCGCCAATGATGCCCCGGCGCTGATGACCGCCTGTGGCCTGGCCATGCGGGGGTATGCGTCATGATCTACATCAACCTCCTTCCCTGGCGCGAGAAGGCCCGCGAGCAACGGCGCAAGCAGTTCTTCGGTGCGGCCGGCGGCGCCGCCGTGGTCGGCGTCCTGCTGGCCTTCGCCGGCTACAGCTTCATGGGCGCGCTGATTGACCATCAGCAGTCGCGCAACCAGATGCTGGAGAGCGAGATCCGCGAGCTGGACCGCCAGATTGCCCGGATCCGAGATCTGGACGAGCAGCGCGAGGCGCTTATCGCCCGCATGGAAGTGATCCAGACCCTGCAGGCCCGCCGTCCCGAGGCGGTCCACCTGTTTGACCAGCTGGTCGAGACGCTGCCCGATGGCACATTCCTCAGCGAGGTTCGTCAGGAGGGCGAGAATGTCCGGCTGGTCGGGCGTTCCGAGTCCAACACGCGGATCTCCGCGCTGATGCGCCGGATCGACGCGTCGCCCTGGCTGGGCAGTTCCAACCTGCAGATCATCGAGACCCGGGAAGAGGGCCGTCTCCAGGTGCGTGACTTCCGTCTGGATGCCACGCAGACCCGGCCGGATGCCGAAGAGGGGGATTCCTGATGGATCTCAAGGAACTCAACCAGATCGACTTCAACAACATCGGGGAGGCCTCCTGGGGCGTCAAGGGCCTGATCCTGGTCGTGATTGTCCTGGCCATCCTCGGTCTGTCCTACTACCTGTTCATCGGTGATCAGCGCACGGATCTCGAGCGCGCGGAGAGCCGTGAGCTGCAGCTGCGCGACGAGTTCGAGGACAAACAGCAGCGCGCTGCCAACCTTCAGGCCTACGAGGACCAGCTCGAGGAGATGGAGCGCATGTTCGCCTCCCTGCTCGAGCTGCTGCCCAGCAGCGCGGAGATCCCCAGTCTGCTGGTGGACATCTCGCAGACCGGATTGCAGGCGGGGCTGGAAATCGAGCTGTTCGAGCCCCGCGGCGAGAACCGCCGTGACTTCTACGCCGAGGTCCCGATCCGGCTGCGGGTCCGCGGTGGATACGAGGACCTTGCCGAGTTCGTCAGCGGGGTGTCGGCCCTGCCTCGGGTGGTGACCATGCACAACATGCATATCCGTCCCGGTGATTCCGACAATGACCTGCTGATGGATGCGGTCGCCCGTACCTACCGCTACCTGGAGGAGAACTGATGAAGCATTCTTCCATGCAGGTGGTGTGGCCCGGGTTGGCCCTGGTGCTGGCGGGTGGCTTCCTGCTTTCCGGCTGCACCCAGGATAACCGCGACCTCGAGCGCTATATCGCCGAGGTAAAGGAGCGCCCTGGGAGCGGGATCGAGCCGATCCCGACCCTGGACCCGCACGAACCGTACCTCTATCCCGGACATACGCGGTCGCCGTTTGACTCGTCGGTAATCGCGCAGCCGGAGCTGGCGGCGGCCGAGGGGCAGCCGGGTGATGCCGAGGTCGATCCCGATCGCCCGCGCGAGTTCCTCGAGGGCTTCCCGCTGGATTCCCTGCGTATGGTCGGGTCGCTGGAGCAGCATGGCGTTCGCTATGCCCTGGTCCGAACCCCGGACCGCGGGGTCCAGCGGGTAACGGAAGGCAACTACATGGGACAGAACCACGGCGAAATCGTCGAAATCACGCCCACCCAGATCCGGCTGATCGAGGTGGTGCCGGATGCCTTCGGGGGCCATGTGGAACGCGAGAATTCGGTAGCGCTGACCGAATAGCGGTTGGGGGAGAAGAACATGATGACGAGCATTCGCCGCAAGGTCGGCATAACCAACAGGGGATTCAACATGGGTTCTTCCATGCGCGCTTTCGCAGGGACGGTCGTGGCCGGCCTGCTGTTCATGGTGTCCCAGGGGGTGGCTGCCACCGAACTGGAAGAGATCCGGGCCGGCAGCCTGAGCGGGGACCGGGTGCAGGTGAACCTGCGCTTCTCCGAAGCGCCGCCTTCCGACATCCGTGCCTTCGCGATTGATTCGCCGCCGCGTATTGCGCTGGATCTGCCCAACGTGGGCAACTCGTTGCCACAGCGCGAGACCGACCTGAACGTGGGGCCCATCCTGCGCGCAAGCTCCGTAGAGGCGGGCAACCGCACGCGCGTGGTCCTCAATCTGACCCAGGCCTCCGAGTACCAGACCCGGGTGGAGGGCAATAACCTGATCCTGACCCTGGGTCGCGGGGTCTCCGAGGCGGATGCCCGAACCCAGCAGGTCGTGGACCGCGCGGGTGAACCGACCCCGGTCACCCGCAGTGCGCGCCCGGTCGAGATTACCGGAATCGACTTCCGTCGCGGGAGCGAGGGCGAGGGTCGCGTCGAGGTCGATCTCTCGCGCTCCGGCGCCGAGATCAACGTCCGTGAGCAGGCGGGGCGCATCGAGATGACCTTCCCCCGCGCGATGATCGACGAAGCCCTCGAGCGCCGCCTCGACGTCGTCGACTTTGCCACCCCGGTGCATATGATCGACACCGTCGCGGAACGTGACCGCGTGCGTATGGAGGTCGAGGCGCGCGGGGAATACGAGATCCTGTCCTACCAGAGCGACCGCCAGTTTGTCCTCGAGGTCGCCCCGATCTCCGAGGCGGAGCGCCAGGCCCGTGCGCGTGAGGAAGAGGAATTCGAGGGTGAACGCCTGTCGCTGAATTTCCAGGACATCGAGGTGCGCTCCGTCCTGCAGCTGCTGGCGGACTTCACCGATCTGAACATCGTGGTCAGCGATACCGTGGGGGGCAACATCACGCTGCGGTTGAACAACGTCCCCTGGGACCAGGCGCTGGACATCATTCTGCGCGCCCGCGGCCTCGACAAGCGCATGGACGGCAACGTCCTGTACGTCGCCCCCAGCCAGGAGATCGCCGCGCGCGAACGCATGGAGATGGAGGCCGAACGTGATCGCCAGGAGCTCGAGCCCCTGCGCACCGAGTTCGTGCAGATCAATTTCGCCCAAGCCGAACAGATCGCTTCCCTGATCCGGAGTGACGAGGGGGCGCAATTCCTTTCCGAGCGCGGCAATGTCACGATCGATAGCCGCACAAATACGCTGCTGGTGCAGGACACTCAGAGCCGCATCGAGGACGTGCGGCGCTTGGTCTCGACGCTGGATGTGCCGGTGCAGCAGGTCCTGATCGAGACGCGTATCGTCATTGCTCGAGACAGCTTTAATCGCGAACTTGGTGCCCGTTTTGGTGTTTCTGGTTCGCGTGGCGAGGGGCGACGGACTCAGCTCGGTGCGGGTGGGTCTCTTGACGGCGCGAGTGCCGCGCGAGGGACGTCTTCTGGCAGCCGAGGGGCCGGTGAGTTGGCGACCGGGGTCGAACTAGGCAATCGTTTGAATAGTTCGTTACCTGCAGGGAATGACGCAGGTCGTGCTGGCATCAGTATTCTGCGAAGCGGGGTGTTGCTGGATCTTGAACTCTCGGCGTTGGAGGTTGAGGGCCGGGGCGAGATCATCTCCAGCCCGCGTGTTATCACGGCAAACGGTCAGACCGCGTATATCAAGGACGGTCAAGAAATTCCGTATCAGGAGGCGACAGCATCCGGGGCGACCTCTACCCAGTTCATCGAGGCTCTTCTGGCGACCGAGGTAACCCCTCAGATCACGCCCAACGGTAATGTCATTCTCGACATTCGCGTGAACAAGGATGAGCCTGATTTTGCCCAGGCGGTACTCGGTGTGCCGACTATCAACAAGCGTGAGGTTGAGACACAAGTCTTTGTCGGGGACGGAGAGACGGTGGTTCTTGGTGGTGTCTACGAAATCGAGAGCAGCGAGTCTCTGGAAAAGGTGCCATTCTTTGGTGATATACCGTTCTTGGGTAATTTGTTCCGGAATCGTGCGACCGAGAATGCGAAGGCAGAGCTGTTGATCTTTGTGACGCCGCGGGTGCTTGACTAGGCGCACGGAGCGCCCGTTGCGCGCGAGGTTTAACGTCCGAACCAGAAAGCCGGGGCCTGTCCCTGGCTTTTCTTTGGTGGGTGCAGCCAGTAGCCTTGGTGACCATGCAGAACATCGTATTGGTAGGCCCGATGGGGGCCGGCAAGAGCACTATCGGGCGTGGCCTGGCCGGGCTGCTGCGGCGTCCCTTCTTCGATACCGATCAGGAGATCCAGCGGCGTACCGGCGTGGATATCCCGACCATCTTCGAGTTCGAGGGCGAGGCGGGGTTTCGCAAACGCGAGACGGCAATGCTGGAATCCCTGCTGCAACAGGAGGGGGCTGTCATCGCCACGGGCGGCGGGATTGTCGAACGCCCGGAGAACCGCGAGCGGCTGCGCGATCAGTTCGTGATCTACCTGCGCGTCCCGGTTGAAGAGCAGTTCCGCCGCACTCGGCGCAACCGCAAGCGTCCGCTGATCGCGGAGGCGGCGGATCCGAAGGCGCGGCTGCAGGAGCTGTTCGAGGCGCGAGACCCGCTCTATCAGGAGATCGCCAGCCTGACCCTGGAGGGCAAGGGTCGCCGTGTGCGCGACGCCGTCAAAGGCGTGTGCTCGGCCCTCCAGGTCCAGCGCCCCGACCTCTGCCAACCCCGCTCCGACGCTGGGTCGAATTGACCACGAAGCTCACGAAGACACGAAGTAGGTCAAAAGCGTTTTGACCACAGAGGTCACGGAGGACACAGAGAAGGGAAAGGATTTGTGTGCCACTTAGCCCACAAAGGTACGAGATCGTCCCGATTCTTTGGTTTTCGAACCCTTGAACCACAGTGGTTGTGAACGTCCCCGGCAGACGTGACATCCCCTTACCGGCCGCCCAAGAATTCAGCCCTTCTTCGTGTTCTTCGTGCCCTCTGTGGTGCAACCGCCCTTGACCTTCAATTCCGCGTGGGCCTGCGTGGTGCAGGCGGCTAGTGGCGGGTGTTGCCGCCGCCGTCGGGGACGAACATGCCTTCCTGGGAGGGGGGCGAGCGGCGGCCGTGCGAGGCGTGATGGAACAGGAGCCGCCAGCGCGAATCCACCCGCCGCCAGGTCTGGCTGATCAGGATGGTCCCGGTCGGCGCCACGTCGCCCGGGCGGGTGATCGCCTCCTCGATGACCAGGCTGATGACTTCGCCGCTCTCGTGGCGCCCCACGATCTTCGGCTCGATGCCGATATTCAGTTCGCGCGCGAAGACCAGCAGCCAGCTCTCCATCACCTCCGCCACGCCGCGGTGCGCGCGCGGGCTGCCCGGGTGGATGCAGACGATGTCCGGCCGCTCGGCCCACAGGCGCATCATCTGCTCGATGTCGGCGGCGCGGAACGCGGTGTAGTACGCCTCGACGCAGCGGTCGGCATCGGTCTCCATCAGTGCATGCCCCCGGTCGGCCATTCCGGGGCCGGTTCCGGGTCCGGGCTGGCGTGGTGGAGCACCATGCGCCAGCTGTCGCCCACCTGGCGGTAGCCGTTGGTCGCCAGCATCACGCCCCGGCGCTCGCCGTGGACGTAGAGGTTTTCCCGCAGGACGTGCAGGACGAGGTCATCGCCCGGGATCGCCGTCACCTGGGTGCGGTGGACCACGACGCCGCGCATGCCGGGCAGAATGTCGTCCCAGCTCTCCAGGATCACGTCCGTGCCCTGCAGACGCTCGCCCCCGGGGTGGATGCAGACGCACTCGTCGCTGTCGTGCCAGACCTCGCGCATGCCCTGCGGGTCGCCCGCCTGAAAGGCTTCGTAGAACGCGGCTTCCGCGGACTGGGGAGAGGGGAACGTGGCCATACGCGTTGGGGGAGCTCCAGAAACGGAATGCTTATTGTCGCAGGAGCGCTTCCCGATGACGAATGCGGGGCGGGCCGGGAGATGACGTGGTCGGCTCGAGCCGCCAGAATGGCGCCCCCGGACCTCTGGAGCCCGCATGGCACGCATCCTCGCCACCGGCATTGTGACCCTCGACCATACCCTCGACGTCGCCGCATTTCCCGCCGAGGACGCGGAGATCCGCGCGCTCGCCAGCACGACCCAGCCCGGCGGCAACGCCACCAATACCGCGGCGATCCTGGCCCAGTTCGGGCACCGCCCGGGGCTGGCCGCGGTGATTGCCCGGGGCGCGGGCGGGGATGCCCTGGTCGAGCAGTTGCAGGCGCGCGGGCTGGACGTACGGCACTGCGTGCGGCGGCCCGGAGCGACGCCGACCTCGCATATCCTGCGTTCCCGGGCCACCGGCAGCCGTACCATCGTCCACCACCGCGATCTCCCCGAACTGGAGGAAGCGGATGTCTCCGGCGTGCCCTGGTCGGAATACGACTGGCTGCACTTCGAGGGCCGTAACCCCGAAGCCCTGGTCGCGATCCTGGCAGCCACGCGCGCAAGTATCTTCGACCAGCCCGTATCGCTGGAGCTGGAGAAACCCCGTCCCGGCCTGGAGGCCTGCCTGGAGTATGCCGACGTCCTGATGCTTTCGCGGGACTGGGCCGCCACCGTGGCGGATACACCGGAGGACGCGCTGCGGCAGATGGCGAGCCGCTTCCCCGACCGCATCCTGACCGTGACGGCCGGAAGCGCCGGGGCCTGGCTGGCTGCCCGTGGCGCGATCCACCACTGTGCACCCACGCCCGGTCTGCAGGTCGTGGACAGCGTGGGTGCGGGAGATGCCTTCAATGCCGGCCTGATCGATGCACTGGTCTCCGGCACGCCCCCCGAGCAGGCTTTGTACGCGGCCGTGCGCCTGGCCGAGCGCAAGCTCGCGCAGCGCGGGTTCGAGGGGCTGGCGGCGGCGGTGTCCGACCTCGGTGCCGGGCCGGGTTAGGGCCGGGAGAAGGGGGATAGCCGCCTGTTCAGCGGCACACAGGCGTCAGTGGAGGGTCAGGCCTCTTCGCCGAAACGGTCGGCCACCAGTTCGGTCAGCGCGTCCAGCGCCTCGGGGGCGTCCTCGCCTTCGGTCTCGATGGTGATCTCGCTGCCCTGGGCCGCGGCCAGCATCATGACCCCCATGATGCTCTTGCCGTTGACTTCCTGCTGGTTGCGGGAGACGGTGACATCGGCGGCGTACTGGCTGGCCAGGCTGACAAACTTGGCCGCAGCACGCGCGTGCATCCCCAGGCGGTTAACGATGGGGACTACGCGCTGCGGCATCGCTGCACTCCTGGTCGCAGAGAAGGATTCCGTCATGCCCGCCGGACAGGGCCTTGTTGACCAGCTCGGTCAGCGGGAGATGCTGGTAGTTGAGGACGCGGATCAGCATCGGCAGGTTGATCCCGGCGATCACGCGCGCGTTGGCCCCGCGAGCCACTCGGCTGGCGACGTTGGAGGGGGTGGAACCGAACATGTCGGTCAGGATCAGTACCCCGGCGCCACTGTCCAGAGTGGTCAGGCGCTCGCGGGCGCGGGCCAGGACCTCGTCGGGGTCGTCGTTCTGGGACATCGCCATGGACTCGCAGTCATCGGGCAGGCCGCCAAGCATGCTTTGTGCGGTCTGCAAGAGGGTGTCGCCCAGGTTTTGATGCGTGATCAGAATGAGACCAACGCCCATGGATCTGCTCCAATTGCGGGTTCCGTAGGGGCCTGCCCCCGCGCTTCGTGGTTACTGCTTGCCCAGCTCGCGGTGACGGGTGCTAACAGTAACATGTTCCCGGTCCCGCCACGCCCCCGCAAGGCGTTCGACCAGGTATACCGAGCGGTGTCGGCCGCCGGTGCAGCCGATCGAGACCGTCACGTAACTGCGGTGGTCCTCCAGCAGCCGCGGGAGCCACTGCGAGAGAAAGCCCTGGATGCTGTCGAACATGGCCGCGACCTCCCCGTGCCCCTCGAGGAACTCGCATACGGCCGGGTCGCGGCCGGTCAGGCCGGCCAGCTCGCGTTCGTAGTAGGGGTTGGGCAGACAGCGCACGTCGAATACGAAGTCCGAGTCCATCGGCGCGCCGTGCTTGAAGCCGAAGGACTGGAACAGCAGGGACAGCTCGTGCTCTCCGCGCTCGCCCATGCGGTCGCGCAGGGTACGGGCCAGGTCGTGCATCGACAGCCGCGAGGTGTCCACCGTCAGGTCGGCCTCCGCCGCGACGTGGCCCAGCCACTCGCGTTCGCGGTCGATGGCCTCCACCAGGGGCACGCCATCGCGCGCCAGCGGGTGACGCCGCCGGGTCAGGTGGTAGCGCCGCAGCAGTACGTCGCTTGAGGCCTGCAGGAACAGGACCTCCACCTGCAGGCCCTCCGCCCGTAGCCCGGCCAGCAGGCTGGCAAACCCCTTCAGGGCCTCCAGCCCGCTGCGCACGTCGACGCCGACCGCCAGGTGGCGATCGCCCTCGGTGTCGTAGTGGCCCTGGCGCACCTGGCGAATCAGGTCCGGCAGCAGCGGCAGCGGGAGGTTGTCCACACAGAAATAGCCCGCGTCCTCCAGGGTGTGCAGGGCGACGGTCTTGCCGGATCCGGACAGACCGCTGACGATCAGCAGGCGCATGGCGGACTCAGCCCTCCGGGTCCGGGTTAGGGACGGTCGTGGCGGGCACGGCCCGGTGGTAGGGCGGCTCCTCGGCCTCGCCGCTCATCTGCCGGCGCTGGCGGGCGCGCAGGTCATCCCCGGCGATGTAGCCCTGCATGTGCAGCATGTGGTTGCGCACGGCGGCCTCGATCATCACCGCGATGTTGCGACCCGGCGCCACCGGGAGGCTGATCAGCGGAATCCGCAGGCCGAGGATGTCGATCTCGCCGCGGCGCCCGTTCAGCCGGTCGTCGGGGACCGGCGAGGGCTCGCCGTGATCGCGCAGGTCGATAATCAGCCGCAGGTACTTGCCGCCCTTGATTGCGGAGTCGCCGTACATCGCGCGGATGTTCAGCACCCCCAGGCCGCGTACCTCGAGCAGGTCCTGGAGCAGGGCCGGGCAGTGACCGCGCACGATGTCGGGGGCGATGCGCGCGAACTCGGGGGCATCGTCGGCGATCAGGCGGTGCCCGCGCGAGATCAGCTCCAGCGCCACCTCGCTCTTGCCGACGCTGGAGGCCCCGCTGATCAGGACGCCGATGCCGAGGATCTCCATGAACACGCCATGGCGCACCTCGAAGTGCGCCAGACGCTGCTGCAGGAAGTAGCGCAGCAGCGCGATGATCTCGTGGCTGCTGGTGCTGGAGCACAGGATCAGCGGCAGCGCCTCCTGCGGGGCATGGGGCATCTCCGAGAACGGGCAGGTGTCCTCGGCGAAGATCACCGCGGTGGTGCCGGTGCGGGCCATCTCCAGGATCAGGTCGTTGCGCTGGTCGTCGCTGAGGCCGGCGATGTAGCGGGCCTCGAAGTCCCCGATGACCTGGATGCGGTTGGGTCGGATCAGGTTGAGGTGGCCGGCCAGAGGCAGGTCATCCCCGTCCTCGCCGACCAGCTTGCGGTCGGGGGCGGCGTGCTCGCCATGCACGAAGCGCAGATCCAGGCGGTTGCCCATAGCCTGGATCAGGCTCTCCACGTTGATGTCGCGGGCAATCCCGCCTTCGCCCAGTGCCTCGTTCATGAGCAGGGCCGGCGGGGATCGGTGGCGTGGCAGGGTGCGGGGCGCACGGGATCAGCCCTCGCGGAAGCGGCGGACGAGTTCCTGTTCCAGGCTGGCGGCATCGCCGGCCCGGCGCAGGGCGGCAATGGTGTCCGGTTGCGAAAGCCCGCGCGCCAGCTGGGCCAGCAGGTCGAGGTGATCGCTGGTGGCGGCCTCCGGGACCAGCAGAGCGATCAGGATATCGACCGGCTCGTGGTCCATGGCGTCGAAGTCGACGCCGCTCTCCAGGCGCAGGACGGCCACGCGCGGAGCCTCGAGATCGGCCAGGCGGCCATGGGGGATCGCAACCCCATGGCCCAGGCCGGTGGAGCCCAGCTTTTCGCGCGCGGACAGGGCCTCGAAGATCGCGGTGCTGCCCGGTCCGCCGGCATCACCGCCGCCGGCGAGGAGTTCCGACAGGGCCTCCAGGGCCCGCTTCTGACTGGAGCATTCCGGCTCCAGGCGGATGCGCTCGGCGGTGATCAGCTCGGCAATGGACATGGGTCAGGAGGCCTGCTCACGGTTGCGCTGGGCGCCCTCGGCCCGGTGATGATCCTTGACCTTTTCCTTGTGCTTGATCAGCTGGCGGTCGACCTTGTCGATCAGCGCGTCGATGGCGGCGTACATGTCCTCGTGGGAGGCCTCCGCGTGGATGTGATTGCCGCTGACCTGGAGATTCGCCTCGGCCTTGTTGAACTGGTTCTGGGTCTTCTCGTGGGTCAGCACGACGTGCACGTCGATGACCTTGTCGAAGTGGCGTTCCAGCTTCGCGAACTTCTCGTTGACGTAGTCGCGCAGGGCGTCGGTGAGGTCCACATGGTGGCCGGTCAGGTTGATCTGCATGGTCGGGACTCCTTGGTTACTTGTGGCCGGTGGGCATGGAGGCCATCTGCCGGCGTTCGCTGGATGAAGGGATGTGCATCGCCTCGCGGTACTTGGCCACGGTGCGACGCGCCACATTGATGCCCCGGTCCGCCAGGATCTGGGCGAGCCGGGCATCGCTGAGCGGCTTGTTCGCGGGTTCGTCGTCGATCAATTCGCGAATCATGGCACGGATGGCGGTGGCGGAACACTCGCCACCGTCGTTGGTGCCGACATGGCTGGAGAAGAAATACTTGAACTCGAAGACCCCGCGCGGGGTGTGCATGTATTTCTGGGTGGTCACCCGGGAGATGGTCGATTCGTGCATCTCCAGGATCTCGGCGATATCGCGCAGGATCAATGGCTGCATCGCGACCTCGCCGTGTTCCAGGAAGCCTTGCTGGCGATGGACAATCGCCTCGGCGACGCGCAGCAGGGTGTCGTTGCGGCTGTGCAGGCTCTTCAGGAACCAGCGCGCCTCCTGCAGCTGGTCGCGCATGAAGGCACTGTCGCGGGCATCCGATACCTGGCGCACCATGCCGGCGTAGAGGTCGTTGATACGGATGCGTGGCGCGATTTCCGGGTTCAGCTCCACGCGCCAGCCCTCCGGGGTGTGGCGCACGTAGACATCGGGCACCACGTATTCGGAGGTGGCGGCACTGATCTGCGCGCCCGGCCGCGGGTTCAGGGTGCGGATCAGGTCCAGGGCGCGCGCCAGTTCGTCCGGGTCGCGCACACCCGACTGGCGTTGCAGGGCTTTGTAATCGCGCTTGCCCAGGCTGTCCATGCCGTGTTCCAGGATCGCCCGGGCGGCCTCGCGGGCGGGGGCGTCCGGGGCCAGTTCGCGCAGCTGAATCTCCAGGCATTCGCGCAGATCGCGCGCGCCCACGCCCAGGGGGTCGCACTGCTGGATCCAGTGCAGGACTGCCTCGACCTCATCCACGCCGACGGGCTCTTCCTCGCCGCGGCTGATGGTCTCGGCCAGCGTCTCGAGGTCGCCTTCGAGATAGCCGTCGGGGCTGATCGCGTCGATCAGGGCCGCGCCGATGCGCTGGTCGCGCGGAGTCAGGTGGCTCAGGTGCAGCTGCCACAGCAGGTGGTCCTGCAGGCCCTCGCCGTCGTCGTCGCTGGTGTTTTCCAGCGGGTCGCGGTCATCCACGCCCTTGGGGGCGGGCGGCGGTTCGTAGATGTCGTCCCAGCGGCTGTCGGTGGTGAGCTCCTCGGGAATCACGTCATCGCTGGTGGTAGTGGCCTCCATGCGGTCGCCTTCCACCACCTCGCCCTCCGCGTCCAGGCGCTCGGCCCCGCCCATGTCGTCCTCGTCTTCCACCTGTTCGAGCATGGGGTTGCTCTCCAGCGCCTGCTGGATCTCCACCTGCAGCTCGAGCGTGGACAACTGCAACAGGCGGATCGCCTGCTGCAGTTGCGGGGTCATGGTGAGCGTCTGACCCAGCTGAAGATTCAGGCCGGGTTTCAGCATTGGCTGTGCGGGTCGCGGGTGACCATAAGAGCGATCTTAAATGCTGCCTCGTGGTTTGTGCACCGGCGCGGGTTGTGCGCGTGCCGGAATCACAGGCGGAAATTCTCGCCGAGATAGACCCGGCGCACCTGGGGGTCGGCCAGTAGCTCGTCGGGTGTCCCGGCGGCCAGCAGGCGCCCCTCGCTCAGAATATAGGCCCTGTGGCAGATCCCGAGGGTCTCGCGCACGTTGTGATCGGAGATCAGAACCCCGATGCCGCGCGCTGCAAGGTGGCGAATTACATCCTGGATATCGCCCACCGAGATCGGGTCCACCCCGGCAAAGGGCTCGTCCAGGCAGATGAATTGCGGGTCACCGGCCAGGGCCCGCGCAATCTCGGCGCGCCGACGTTCGCCGCCGGACAGCGCGATCCCGGGGCTGTGGCGCACGGTCTCGAGCTGAAACTCCTCGATCAGCGCGTCGCCGATACGCCGGCGTTCGTGGCGGTCCAGTCCGGGACGCAGTTCCAGCACGGCCTGCAGGTTGTCCCACACGCTCAGGCGGCGAAAGATCGAGGCCTCCTGGGGCAGGTAGCCGAGACCGGCGCGGGCGCGCACGTGGATGGGCGCGCGGGTGATGTCGTGCCCGCCCAGGGTGATGCGCCCGGCGTTAGGGCGGATCAGCCCGACCAGGCTGTAGAAGCAGGTGGTCTTGCCGGCGCCGTTGGGACCCAGCAGGCCGACCACCTCGCCCGGTGCGAGGTCGACATCCACCTGGTCGAGCACGGTGCGCTGGCCGTAGCGCTTGGTCAGTTCGCGCCCGATCAGGCGATCACGGGCCTCGGCGGGTGCTGGCGCCGGGCTGGTGGCGGGTGCGTTCATTCGTCGTCGCGTGGCTGGATGGTGATGCGTACGCGTTCGCTGTCGTCCTCGCCGCGTTCGGCCTCGATCACGTCGGTGGTCAGGTCGTAGGTGATGCGCTTGCCGCGCGCCTCTTCGCTGGCGGTGATCACATGGGCCTGGTCGGTGAGGATCATGCGGTCATCGTTCAGCAGGTAGTCGATGCGCAGCGCGGTGGCGATGCGCATCTCGCCGGTCTCGGGGTCGGGGGATTCCAGGCGGGCCGGCTCGCCGTGGGCCTCCATCTCGTAGGGGCGACGATCCCGGGTGCGCACGTAGACCGTGTCGGCCTCCAGCGTCATGTCGCCGCGGATCACGATCACGTCCCCGGTGTAGGTGCCCAGGCCCTGGCGTTCGTCCATCTCCGCGTGGTCGGCGGTGATCTCCACCGGCAGCGAGGGTCCCGACCCCTGCTGGCCCAGGGCCGGCGTCGCCAGCAGGGCGGAGAGGAGGCCGGCCGCCGCAAGCAGGCCCGGCAGGCGGCGGCTATTCGGGATCGGGGTCATGCGCGGGGTCCTCCTCGCTCGCCTCGCTGTAGAGCGAGTACACGTCATGGAACAGCTCTATGGTATCCGCTCGCGAGTCCACGCGCAGGCCGGTGCCGCGCTGGAACAGCCCGGGCTGGTTCAGGGTGGAGAGGGCGTCCGAGGTGGCGACCATGGTGTCTGTGGCGATGCGTACATCCCGCGAGTCGATGACCGTCTGCACGCGTTCGCCGAGGGCTGGTTGTACGCCGTGGGTGGGGCCGACCAGGTCCAGGGTTTCGTCAGCCGGGCGGTGCAGGGCCGCCGGGGCGGTCCAGCGCCATTCGATACCGCCATCGGCGAACAGGTCGAGTTCCGGGTCATCCACCCACTGCGGCCCGTCGCGGCCGAATTCGCGCAGTCGGGTGCCCTGCAGCCGGTGGGTCCGCTCACCGTCGTCGCTGGTGGCGTGCAGCGTGAATCCGTCGATCTGCAGGGTCACCTCGCCCTCGGGCGGGGTGACCTCGGCGGTTGCGGGGCTTGCGCACGCCAGCGTGAACAGGACCAACGGCGGCGCCAGACCGTACCGGTTGCGTCTCCGCCGGCTCATCCGTTCAGGTAGGTCTCGAGCAGGGCGTCCAGCCGGTCCTGCGCGGCCAGCAGCCCCTCGCAGGCCTCGCGCACGGCGCCGCGCCCGCCGTGGGCCTCGGTGACCCACTGGGCGTGGCGGCATACCAGCGGGTGGGCGTCCCCGACCGCGATCCCGAGCCCGACCCGCTGCATGGCCGGCAGATCGACGATGTCGTCGCCCATGAAGGCGGCTTCCGCCGGGTCATGGCCGGTGCGCTGCAGCAACTCGTGCAGGGCCTCGCCCTTGTCGCGGCGGCCCTGGATCAGGTGCTCCACGCCCAGGTCCCGCATGCGGTGTTCGACCACCCCGGAGGTGCGCCCGGTCAGGATGGCGATGTCGAGGCCGCCGTCCAGCGCCAGGCGGATCCCGTGGCCGTCGCGGCTGTTGAAGGCCTTGTACTGCTCGCCGCCATCGCCCAGGAACAGGCTGCCGTCGGTCAGCACGCCGTCCACGTCCAGGATAAGCAGGCGTACGGCCTGCTGGCGGGTGCGCAGGGTCGCGGCATCCAGGTTCATCAGGCCACCCCGGCGCGCAGCAGGTCGTGCATGTTGATCACGCCGACCAGGCGCTGGTCGGCGTCGGTGACCGGCAGGGCGTTGATGCGCCGGCTCTCCATGGTCTCGAGTGCCGTGACCGCCAGCCAGTCGGGCTGCGCGGTGTGGCCGCCGGTGGTCATCGCCTCGCCGATGGTCAGGCCGTCCAGGCTGTGCCCGGCATCCAGGGTGCGGCGCAGGTCGCCATCGGTGAACACGCCCTGGATGCGGTCGTCGGCGCCGGCCACGATCACCAGCCCGAGGCCCTTGCGGGTGATCTCGAACAGGGCGTCCTTCAGCGGGGCCTCCGGCGTGATGCGCGGGATCGCGTCGCCGGTATGCATGATGTCGGCGACATGCACCAGCAGCCGCCGGCCCAGCCGGCCGCCGGGGTGCGAGCGGGCGAAGTCGTTGGCGGTGAAGCCGCGTGCATCCAGTACCGCGACCGCCAGGGCGTCGCCCATCGCCAGCGCCGCGGTGGTGCTGGAGGTGGGGGCCAGGCCCAGCGGGCAGGCCTCGCGCTCGACACTGACATCGAGGTGCACGGTGGCGTCGGCGCCCAGGCGCGAGCCGGGGTTGCCGGTCATCGCGATCAGCGGCACGCCCAGGCGCCGGATCAGCGGCAGGATGGTGAGGATTTCGTCGGTCTCGCCGGAGTTCGACAGCGCGATGACCACATCCTCGCGGGTGATCATTCCGAGATCGCCATGGCTGGCCTCGCCCGGGTGCACGAAGAACGCGGGGGTGCCGGTGGAGGCCAGGGTCGCGGCCAGCTTGCTGCCAATGTGCCCGGACTTGCCCATGCCGGTGACGATCACGCGGCCCTTGCACTCGAGGATGCAGCGGCAGGCCTCGAGGAAGCTGTCGTCGATGCGCCGGGCGAGGTTGTGCACGGCCTCGGCCTCGTCGTTGAGGACGGCCAGGGCCAGGTTGCGGGTGGTTTCGGGGTTGAAGTTCATGCAGTTGCCGTAATTCCCAAATAGACAAGGTAGCTTGCGAAGGCGACGAGGAGAAGGGCGCCCTGCCAGCGCAGGATCTGTCCCCGGCGGCCCAGCGCGATCAGGAACAGGGCCACCGTCAGTGCCAGCATCACGGGATAGTCGCGTGCGAGGACGTCGGCGTCGATTGCCAGCGGCGCGATCAGGGCCGGAACGGCCAGCACCGCGAGCAGGTTGAACAGGTTGGAGCCGACCACGTTGCCGATCGCCAGCCCCGCCTCGCGGCGGAAGGCGGCGACCACCGATGTGGCCAGCTCGGGCAGGCTGGTGCCGATCGCGACGATGGTCAGGCCGATGACCAGATCGCTGACTCCCAGTTGTTCGGCGATTTCCACCGCGCCCCAGACCAGGGCCTGGCTGCTGGCCAGCAGGAGCAGCAGCCCGAACACCAGCCACGCGATCGCGGGACCGAGGCGATCGCTGTCCGGGATGGTCTCCACCATGCCGCGCACGACTTCGGGGGCATCCTCGCCCGAGGCCTGTTGCGCGCGGCGGGCGGTCAACGCCATCCAGGCGGTGAATGCGGTCAGTCCCGCGAGCAGGGCGATGCCTTCCATCCGGCCCAGCTCGCCGCCGACCAGCAGGAGCAGTACGCCGAAGCTGACCAGCAACAGGATCGGCAGTTCGCGGCGAACCATGCCGCGGCCAATCGCCAGTGGTGCGACCACCGTGGCGGCCCCCAGCACCAGTGCGATGTTAGCGATGTTCGAGCCGATCGCGTTGCCTACCGCCACGCCCGGGTTGCCCTGCAGGCTCGCGAGGACCGAGACCACGAGTTCCGGGGCCGAGGTGCCGAAGGCGACAACGGTCAGGCCGATGACCAGCGGGCTCACGCCGACCCCGCGGGCAAAGGCGGAGGCGCCGAACACGAAGCGGTCGGCACTCCAGGTCAGCAGGATCAGGCCGACGATGACGGCGGCGATGGGTAGGGCCATGGGGCAGACGGGTCCCGAACGGTCAGGCCGCGATTGTAGCGGATCGGGGCGCTGTGTCAGTGGCGCAGGCGCTCCAGGCACGCGGTGGTACTGACCCGCGGGACCCAGCCGAGCTGCTCGCGAGCGCGGGTGCAGTCCAGCACCAGCGGGCCGTCCAGCCCGCGCACCCACCCGGGGTCGCCCGCGCGGGCGCTCAGGCGCCAGGCCAGCGGGTGCAGGGCGCGGATCAGCCCCAGGGGGACCGGTACCCCCCAGCGCCGCTGGTGGTGAGCCATGGCCCGCAGTGACCAGGCGGGTTCGGCCCCCAGATTGAAGGTGCCCTGTGTGCGGGTGGTCACGCTGCGGGCGATCGCCGCCGCGGCGTCGTCCTCCCACAGGATCTGCACCGGTTGCTCGCCCCCGGCGGGATAGAGACGTCCGCGGGCGATCTGCAGCAGCAGCGGGTGCGCATGCGGCCCGACGATCGCGGGCGGACGCAGGATGGTCACGCGGCATTCAGGGTGTTCGCGGGCGAGGGCGCGCAGGGCCTGCTCCACGGCCACCTTGTCCTCCGCATAGGGGAAGCGCGGTCGGGTCGGGTGGTCTTCGGTCAGGGGCTGCGGGCTGTCCGGCCAGGGGCCGTAGACCGCGGCGCTGGACAGGAATACGAGGTGGCGCACGCCGGCGGCGATGGCGGTCCGAAAGACCTGATCACTGAGGGCGACATTCTGCTGCCGGACCCAGGCACGGTCGTGGCGGCGGCCGTGGCCCCCCATCAACTGGAAGGCGAGGTGCACCAGGGTGTCGACCCCGGCCAGATCCTCCGGCCGGAGCCGCGTCAGGTCGCCCACACGGGCCTCGCAGAGGGCGGCGCCTCCCGGCGGGGGGAGTGCCGGCGGAGTCCGGTCCAGCGCGAGGATGCGCAGGATCGCCGGCTCGCGCGCCAGGGCGGGCAGCAGGGCCTGTCCCACGCATCCGGCCGCGCCGGTCACGGCGATATGCATGGG
The DNA here is from genome assembly GCF_000377285.1 of Thioalkalivibrio sp. ALE25. Lineage (NCBI taxonomy): Bacteria > Pseudomonadati > Pseudomonadota > Gammaproteobacteria > Chromatiales > Ectothiorhodospiraceae > Thioalkalivibrio > Thioalkalivibrio sp. ALE25. The sequence continues at coordinate 172,445 of NZ_KB897925.1, forward strand.
TCCGTGTGGCCCTCAGGTCGCGCTACGGGCGACGGCTGGAGCGGGATCGGCGAACGCGGGCATGACCTCCTCCGCGAAGCAGTCCATGGACTCCTCGGCCAGGGCCTGCGGGACGGCGCCGGCGCCGAAGGCGAGCAGGACCTGGTCGACCCCCGCCTCGCGCAGTCCCTCGATGCGCTCGCGACACTCGGCGGGCGTGCCGACCAGCGTCATGCCCAGCATATCGAGGATCTTCAGGTTGATCCCGGCCTTGACCAGATGGCGGAAGCGGCCCAGCGAACGGTAGTAGTCGTAGCCGTCGATCAGGCGTTCCAGCACCGGCAGGGTCTGCTGGAACATGTGGCGATAGAACCACTCGAACGCGGGCTTGGCCTCGCGCCGGGCGCGTTTGCCGTCCGGCAGGCACAGCACCCCGAGGGTCATCCCGACGCGCGGCGGATGGGCGATATCGGTGCGCGAGGCGTCCCAGGCCTCGTGGTACAGGCGGATGTCCTCGCGGATCATCTGCCAGGGCTTGAACGGGCCCGCCAGCGCCCCGATGCCCTGCTCGGCCGCCCAGGTGAAGGATTCCGGGCTGACCGCGGCGGTCCAGATCGGCGGGTGCGGGGCCTGCACCGGGCGCGGCATCACGGGTACGTCGTCCAGGTGATGGAACGGGCCGTCCTGGGTGATGCGGCCGGTCGCGAAGGCCTGGCGCAGCGCGTCCAGCCCGGCATCGACCCGCGCGCGGGACTCGCTCATCTCGGCCCCGAATGTGGCATATTCGCGCGGCGAGAAGCCGCGCCCGATCCCGAGGTCCAGCCGACCGCCGGAGAGCTGGTCCAGCATGCCGACCCGCTGGGCCACCCGCAGCGGGTGGTGGTAGGGCAGGGGCACTACGCCGAGCCCCAGGCGCAGGTGCTCGGTGCGCTGGCTGGCGGCGGCCAGGACCAGGTCCGGCGCGGTGGAGTGCGAGAACTCCGGCATCAGGTGATGTTCCACCAGCCAGGCGGTGCCGAAGCCCAGGCGGTCGGCCCGCTCCCACAGGCGCAGGGTGTTCTCCAGCACCTCCGATTCGGAGGTCTGCAGGAAGTCGGGCACCGAGAGTTCATGGAACAGGTCGAAGCGCATGGCGCAACTGTGCCGCGCGCACGGGGGCGATACAAGCAGACTGCGCGAGGATACGGTTACAACGTGGTGATGGCCGGGCGGTGACGGCACGGAAGGAGAGACATGACGAACGATCAGGAAGCGCTGGCGCTGCAGGCCGCCGGAGTCGCGGGCCCCGGCGAGGACTGGTGGGAAGGCTTCTTCCCGGAGGATCTGCCGCGCGAGTGGCAACTCGAGTATTACACCCACTATCACAGCCGCCTGCTGCTGCCCGCCGCGCTGTGGCTGGAGACCTCGGCCCCCGCGTTCGGCGACTGGGGCGAGGCCGTCGCCCCCGCGCTGCGGCTGACGCTCGAGTGGCCGGCGGAGGTTACGCCCGAGTCGGGGGCCGCGCGGGCGCTCGCGCTTGCCGAGGCCGCGGGCCCCTGTCTGCAGGCAGTGGCGCCGGGGCCGATGACGGCGGCGCAGGTCTCGGCGATCCGGGAGGCGCTCGAGGCGGCCGGCCTGGCGCGACTGATGGTCTATGGACCCGGTGAGCCACATACGATCACCCACGCCGAGGCGGCTTTGTTTTATCCGGCCCCGACGGGATCGACGACCGTGGGTGGAGCCTGGCAGATCACCCCCGAGCCGGGCCTGGGCGCGCCGGGCTGGCGTGCGCTGGTGGAGGCCCTGGGTGCGGCCGGCGGAAGCGGCGAGACTCCGGTCTTCCTGCGGGCCCGCCCGGACCGTCTGTCGGACTTTCGGACCATCGCCCAGCTACTGGGAATGGGATGAGCATCTCCCCGTGGGTTTGACGGTCCACCGGCCGGCGGCCAGACTTCCGGGTTCCTTAATGGCGAGGAGCGCGCGTGGCTGACCCGGCAGTGGCAGACAGTCCGCATATCGTGATCGAGAACCTGCGTTTCCGGCGCGGGCGCAAGGTGGTCTTCGACGACCTGTCGATGCGTATCCCGCGCGGGCAGGTGACGACCGTGATGGGCCCCAGCGGCAGCGGCAAGACGACCCTGCTGCGCCTGATCGGCGGACAGCTGCGCCCGGATGCGGGGCGCATCTGGGTGGATGGCCAGGAGGTGGCGAAGCTCTCCACCCGCCGCCTGTACGCCCTGCGCAAGCGCATGGGCATGCTGTTCCAGAGCGGCGCGCTGCTGACCGACCTTTCCGTATTCGAGAACGTCGCCTTCCCGCTGCGCGAGCACACCGATCTGCCGGAGGATGTGCTGCACGCACTGGTGCTGCTGAAGCTGGAGGCGGTGGGTCTGCGCGCGGCGCGCGAGCTGGACCCGGCCTCGCTGTCCGGGGGCATGGCCCGGCGCGTCGCCCTGGCGCGGGCCATCGCGCTGGACCCGGACCTGATCCTCTACGACGAACCGTTCACCGGGCTGGATCCGATCACCATGGGCCAGATCGTCAGCCTGATTCGCCAGACCAACGAGAGCCTGGGGCTCACCAGCGTGCTGGTCTCGCACGATGTGGCGGAGGCCATGGCGATCTCCGACCATGTGGTGCTGATCGCCAATGGCCGGGTGGTGGATGCCGGGCCGCCGGACGAGCTGGAGGCGCGCGCCTCCGACTGGAGCGCGCAGTTCCTGCAGGGCCGCCCGGACGGGCCGGTGCCGTTCCACTATCCGGGCGCGTCCTATCGCGACGACCTGCTGGGACAGGGGGAGCGCCGCGATGACTGACGCGATTGCCTCGCTGGGCCGGACCACGATCAACGCCCTGGTGGTGTTCGGTCGCGCCTTCGTCTTCCTGATGCGGGTGCTGGCGAGCCTCGATATCGTCATCCGTCGGTTCGGCCTGACGCTGGCCCAGGTGTATTCGGTGGGCGTGCGCTCGCTGCTGATCATCATCGTGTCGGGGCTGTTCGTCGGCATGGTGCTCGGGTATCAGGGCTACATCACGCTGGTGAACTTCGGCGCGGCCGAGGCCCTGGGCGGGGTGGTGGCGCTGTCGCTGGTGCGCGAGCTGGGGCCGGTGGTCACCGCGCTGCTGTTCGCCGGCCGCGCCGGCTCGGCGCTGACCGCGGAGCTGGGCCTGATGAAGACCACGGAGCAGCTCTCGGCGATGGAGATGATGGCGGTGAATCCGTACCGCCGGATCTTCGCGCCGCGCTTTGTCGCCGGATTCCTCTCCATGCCGCTGCTGGCCGCGATCTTCAGCGCCGTGGGGGTGATGGGGGGCTACCTCGTCGGGGTGGGGCTGCTGGGCGTGGACAGCGGCGCCTACTTCTCGCAGATGCAGTCGGTGACCGACTGGAACGAGGATGTGCTGTCCGGCGTGATCAAGAGCATCGTGTTCGGCTTCGTGGTGACCTGGATCGCGGTGTTCCAGGGCTTCAACGCGCAGCCGACCTCCGAGGGCATCTCGCGCGCGACCACGCAAACGGTGGTGGTCGCGTCGCTGGCGGTGCTGGGCCTCGATTTCATCCTGACCGGGCTGATGTTCGGCGCGGGCTGACCAACGTATTGCTAGGCAGGTGCAATAATGAAAGTACGTTTCTTCGAGCTGGCGGTGGGTGTCTTCGTACTGCTGGGCATCGGGGCGCTGTTCTACCTGGCGGTCCAGGTCAGCAACGTGACCGACTACCACGACCGCGACACCTACACGGTGACCGGCTACTTCGACAACATCGGCGGGCTCAAGACCCGGACCCCGGTCACGGTCTCGGGTGTGCGCATCGGCCGGGTCGCGGATATCCGCTACGATCCGGAGCGCTTCCGCGCCGAGGTGACCCTCGCCATCCGCTCGGAGCACGACTATCTGCCGATGGATACGCAGGCGGCCATCCATACCGCGGGGCTGCTGGGCGAGCAGTACATCGCCCTGGAGCCGGGAGGCGACTACGAAACCCTGCAGGACGGCGACGAGCTGATGTTTACCCAGTCGGCCCTGGTGCTGGAGAACCTCATTGGTCGTTTCATGACCAACATGGGTAGTGACTGATTCGCCCAAACCCGGAGCAAGAGACATGACACGGTTGCGTGACTATATGTGGAGCCTGCCGCTGGGGCTGATGGTCCTGCTGCTGGCGGCGCCGGCCCAGGCCGACAATCCCGCCGAGATCATCCAGCAGTCCATCGACGCGGTGTACGAGGAGCTGCGCGCCAACGAGTCGCGTGCGCAGGAGGATCCCGACTTCGTGATCGGTGTCATCGAGGACAAGATCCTGCCGGGCGTGGACGTCAATGGCATGGCCCGGCTGGTCCTGGCGCGCCACTGGCGGGATGCCAGCAGCGAGCAGCAAAGCCGGTTTACCGAGGCCTTCAAGAACACGCTGCTGCAGGCCTACGGGGTGCAACTGGCCGACCATCTGGACAAGGATGTGCGCGTGATCGAGCGCCGCTCGCGCCAGGACGAGCGCATGGCGGTGGTGGCCACCGAGGTGGTGATGGGCTCCGGCCAGTCGAACATCCAGGTGAACTACCGCCTGCGCCCGGTGAACGGCGAATGGAAGGTCTTCGATGTCGAGGCCGAGGGGCTCAGCTTCGTGGGCAACTTCCGCACCCGCTTCAACGAGGAGATCAACCGCGACGGTCTGGACGCCCTGATCGAGCGCCTGGAAGACGGGGACGAGAGTCTGGTCGAGGACGCGGTGGGCGATGCCATCCAGGACAACGGGGCCGGCAACCCGTGAGCGATGCACAGATCCGGGCCGATGACGGTGGCCTGGTCGTCAGCGGGCCGCTGACCTTCGCCACCGTCTCCGGGCTGGAGGCCCGGGCGCGCGGGCTGATGGCGCACCTGCCGGAGCATGCACGGGTGGACCTGTCCCGGGCCGGACGCATCGACAGCGCCGGCGTGGCCTTCCTCGTCATCCTCTGGCGCCGGGCGCGGGAGCAGGGCCGCACGCTGGTCTTCGAACCCCTGCCGGACGGGCTTCGGCCGCTGCTGGGGCTGTATGACCTGGAGGCGATCATCACCGACTCCGCGGCCCGATCCGTGGCCTGACCCGGGCGAACGGGCGAGTGCCGCGCGGATTCGTTATCATGGCGCGTTTCGCCGGGCCATGGTCGGTCCGGCGGTGAATCCGGGCACCCCATGGACAAGCTGATCATCACCGGAGGCGGCCGACTCGAGGGTCAGGTCTGGATCTCCGGGGCCAAGAACGCCGTGTTGCCGATCCTGTCCGCCACCCTGCTGGCGGACGGGCCGATGACCATTGGCAACGTCCCGCACCTGCAGGACGTCACCACGACCATGGAGCTGCTCGGGCGCATGGGCGTAAGCCTGACGGTCAACGAGCGCATGCGCATCGAGGTCGACCCCACCACGCTGACTCAGTGCGTGGCACCGTACGATCTGGTGAAGACCATGCGCGCCTCCATCCTGGTGCTGGGGCCGTTGCTGGCGCGCTTCGGCGAGGCCGAGGTGTCGCTCCCGGGTGGCTGTGCGATTGGCTCGCGGCCGGTGAATCTGCACCTGCGTGGCCTCGAGGCCCTGGGCGCCGAGATTGATGTCGACGGCGGCTACATCCATGCGCGCGCGGATCGCCTGAAGGGCGCGCGGGTGGTGTTCGACCAGGTCACCGTGACCGGTACCGAGAACCTGCTGATGGCCGCGACCCTGGCCGAGGGCGAGACTCTGATCGAGAACGCCGCGCGCGAGCCGGAGGTGATCGATCTGGCGGACTGCCTGACGGCGATGGGGGCGAAGATCCAGGGCGCCGGCACCGACACCATCCGGGTGCAGGGCGTGGAACGCCTGCACGGCTGCGAATACGACGTGATGCCGGATCGAATCGAGACCGGTACGTTCCTGGTTGCGGCGGCCGTGACCCGCGGGCGCGTACGCTGCCGCAATACCCGTCCCGAGCTACTGGATGCGGTCCTGGCCAAGCTGGTCGAGGCCGGTGCCCGCGTGGATACCGGGCCCGACTGGATCGAACTGGACATGGAAGGCCGCCGGCCGAAGGCGGTGAACCTGCGCACCGCGCCGTTCCCGGCCTTCCCGACCGACATGCAGGCGCAGATGATGGTGCTGAACACGGTCGCCGAGGGCACCGGCTCGGTGGTGGAGACGGTCTTCGAGAACCGCTTCATGCATGCGCTGGAGCTGCAGCGCATGGGCGCGCACATCACGATCGAGGGCAATACCGCGATCGTCGAGGGTGTGGAACGGCTGGTCGGCGCGCCGGTGATGGCGACCGACCTGCGGGCCTCGGCCAGCCTGATCATCGCCGGTCTGGTGGCCGAGGGCGAGACCGAGGTGGACCGCATCTACCATATCGACCGCGGCTACGAGTGCATCGAGGAAAAACTGAGCCAGATCGGCGCGACCATCCGTCGCGAGCCGGTCTGATACGCGACTCACACGGAACCGGACGAACGCCTGACCCATGATGGATCCCAACGCCCTGACCATCGCCCTGTCCAAGGGCCGTATCCTCAAGGACACCCTGCCGCTGCTGGCCAGCGCCGGGATTGAACTGCTGGAGGATCCGGACAAGACGCGCAAGCTGATCCTCGACACCAACCGTGAGGACGTGAAGATCGTGGTGGTGCGCGCGACCGACGTGCCCACCTATGTGCAGCACGGCGCGGCATCCATTGGCGTGGCCGGCAAGGACGTCCTGATGGAGCATGGGGCCGCGGGGCTGTACGAGCCGCTGGACCTGCATATCGCCCAGTGTCGCCTGATGCTGGCCGGGCGCCCGGGCCAGCAGCCGGACCCGCAGCAGCGCCTGCGCATCGCCACCAAGTTCGTGAACATCACGCAGAACTATTTCGCCCAGCAGGGCCGTCAGGTCGAGATCATCAAGCTCTACGGCTCGATGGAACTGGCGCCGCTGGTCGGTCTGGCCGACTACATCGTGGACCTGGTCGATACCGGGAACACCCTCAAGGCCAATGGCCTGGAGCCGCTGGAACTGATTACCCCTATCAGTTCCCGGTTGATCGTGAACCAGGCAGCCATGAAGATGCGACATAGAACCATTCAAAATCTCATCGAGGGCCTGCGGGAGGCCGTCACGCCCGCGACGACGTAACCGAGAACACCATGACCGCCGATACCGACGACCTCCGAATCCGCGAAATCCAGGAGGTGTCCGCCCCGGACACCGTCCGCGAGGAGCTGCCGATCACCGATGCGGCCGCCGACACCGTGTTCGAGGCACGCCAGGCCTGCCATCGCATCCTGCACGGTGAGGACGATCGCCTGCAGGTGATCGTCGGCCCCTGCTCGATCCACGACGTGGATGCCGCGCTGGACTATGCCGATCACCTGAAGACCCTGCGCGAGGAACTCTCCGATGCCCTGCACATCGTGATGCGGGTGTATTTCGAGAAGCCGCGCACCACGGTCGGCTGGAAGGGCCTGATCAACGACCCGGACCTGGACGGCAGCTTCCACATCAACAAGGGCCTGCGCGTGGCGCGCGGGCTGCTGCGCGATCTGGCGGTCAAGGGCATGCCGGCGGCTACCGAATACCTCGACCTGATCAGCCCGCAGTACATCGCGGACCTGGTCGCCTGGGGCGCGATCGGCGCTCGCACCACCGAGAGCCAGGTGCACCGCGAACTGGCCTCCGGCCTGTCCTGCCCGGTGGGCTTCAAGAACTCCACCGACGGCAGCCTGCGGGTGGCGATCGACGCGATCCGCTCCGCCTCGCGCCCGCACCACTTCCTGTCGGTGACCAAGGCCGGTCGCTCGGCGATCTTTTCCACCACCGGCAACGACGACTGTCACATCATCCTGCGCGGCGGCAAGCAGCCGAACTACGATGCCGCGAGCATCGAACAGGCCTGCAAGGAGCTGCGCATGGCCGAGTTGCCGGAGATGGTGATGGTCGACTGCAGCCACGCGAACAGCCGCAAGGACCCGCAACAGCAGGTCGAGGTGGCACGGGTGCTGGGCGAACAGATCGCCGACGGTGACCGACGCATCATGGGTGTGATGCTGGAGAGCCACCTGACCGGCGGCCGCCAGGACATCCTGCCCGGCAAGCCGCTGAAATATGGCCAGAGCATTACCGATGCCTGCATGGGCTGGGACGACAGCGAGGCCACCCTGCGCCTGCTGGCCGAGGCCGTGCGCGCCCGCCGCAAGACGCCCGTGCCTGCCTGACAAGACGCCCGTGCCCGTCTGAACCGAGGAATACGCCATGCCCTCCATTGCCCGACTCGATACCCAGCAGCCCGACTTCGACCAGGCCCTGGAGCACCTGCTGTCCTGGGAGTCCGTTGCCGACACCGGCGTACGCGATGCGGTGGACGAGATCCTGGGGGCCGTGCGCGCCGAGGGTGACGCGGCCGTGCTGCGCTACACCGCAAAATTCGATCGCCTCGAGCGCACTGCGGTCGCGGACCTGGAGATCCCGCACGAGCGCCTGCAGGCCGCGCTGGAGTCGATCCCGCCGGAGCAGCGCGCGGCATTGGAGACCGCCGCCGCGCGCATCCGCCAGTACGCCGAACACCAGAAGATGCAGGACTGGGACTTCACCGACGAAGATGGCACGGTCCTCGGTCAGCGCGTGACCGCGCTGGATTCCGTCGGCCTTTATGTGCCCGGTGGCAAGGCGGCCTACCCGTCCTCCGTGCTGATGAACGCGGTCCCGGCGAAGGTCGCCGGGGTGGAGCTGCTGGTGATGGTCGTGCCCGCCCCGGGCGGCGAATTGAACGATCTGGTGCTGGCCGCAGCCGCCGTGGCCGGGGTGGACCGCGTGTTCACCGTGGGCGGCGCCCAGGCGGTGGCGGCCCTGGCCTATGGCACCGATACCATCCCGGCGGTGGACAAGATCGTCGGCCCCGGCAACATCTTTGTCGCCGCAGCCAAGCGCGAGGTATTCGGGACGGTCGGCATCGACATGATCGCCGGTCCGTCCGAGATCCTGGTGGTCTGCGACGGCGAGACCGACCCGGACTGGATCGCGGCCGACCTGTTCTCGCAGGCCGAGCATGACGAACAGGCCCAGTCCATCCTGCTGTCCTGGGACGCGGCCTTCCTCGACCGCGTCGCCGAGGCCATGGACCGTCTGCTGGCCGAGATGCCGCGCGCCGAGATCATCCGCACCAGCCTCGACAAGCGCGGTGCGCTGGTGAAGGTACGCGACTCCGCCGAGGCCGTTGCCGTCGCCAACCGCATCGCCCCGGAACACCTGGAGCTGTCCGTGGCCGACCCGCAGGCGATGCTGGACGCCGGCCTGCGCCACGCCGGCGCGATCTTCATGGGCCGCTACACCTCCGAGGCCCTGGGCGACTACTGCGCCGGGCCCAACCACGTGCTGCCGACCTCGCGCACCGCGCGCTTCTCCTCGCCGCTGGGGGTGTACGACTTCCAGAAGCGCTCGAGCATCATCCACTGCTCGGCCGAGGGCGCGGCGACGCTCGGCAAGACCGCCGCCGCCCTCGCGCACGGCGAGGGCCTGACCGCCCACGCGCGATCCGCCGAACTGCGCAGTCGATGACCGCACGCTCGACACGAACCCCGGACGCCCTGATGCGCCCGGAGGTGCTGGCGCAGCCGGCCTATCAGGTGGCCGACGCCACCGGCCTGATCAAGCTGGACGCGATGGAGAACCCGCACCCCTGGCCCGGCGCGCTGGAAGACGCCTGGCTGGAGGCCCTGCGCGACCCGCAACTGAACCGCTATCCGGATGCCCAGGCGCTGGGCCTGGCCGGGCAGGTGCGCGCCGCCCACGGCGTGCCCGAAGCGGCCGGGCTGATGTTCGGCAACGGCTCCGACGAGCTGATCCAGATCCTGATCACGGCGATCGCCGGATCTGGGCGACCGGTGCTGGCGCCGGAGCCGACCTTCGTGATGTATGGCGTGCTGGCCCGGGCGCTGGGCGTGCCGTTCGTTGGCGTGCCCCTGAACGCGGACTTCACCCTGGATCTCGCGGCGATGCGCGCGGCGATGGCCGAGCACAACCCGGCCGTGGTGTTCCTGGCCTATCCCAACAATCCCACCGGGACGCTCGACGACGCCGCGACCGTGGAGACGATCGTCGACGAGAACCCGGGCGTCACCGTGGTCGACGAGGCCTACGCCCCGTTCGCTGCGCACAGCTTCCTCGCGCGCGTTGGCGAGGATGACGGGCTGATGGTGATGCGCACGGTCTCCAAGCTGGGCCTCGCCGGCGCACGGCTCGGCTATCTGGCCGGAACCCCGGCCTGGGTCGACGCGCTGGACCGCCTGCGCCTGCCGTACAACATCAACACCCTGACCCAGCGCTCCGTGGCCTTCGCCCTGGAGCACCGCGAGGCGCTGGATGCCCAGGCCCGAGGCATCATCGAGGAACGCGACCGCCTGAGCGAGCGCCTGACTGCGACGACGGGCGTCGAGCAGGTCTTTCCCAGCCAGGCCAACTTCATCCTGTTCCGGGTACGCGCCGGGGCGGGGCATGCGACCTTCGCCGCCCTGCGCGACGCCGGGATCCTGATCAAGGACGTCGGCCGCGCGCACCCCCTGCTCGCCGACTGCCTGCGCGTAACCGTCGGCCGGCCCGACGAGAACGACGCGTTCCTCGCCGCCCTAGGGCAGGTCCTCTCCACCTGACGACTTCCGGGTTGCACCACCATGGGCAGGGGCTTCGCCTGCGAGCAGGCTCCTACTGGCTGGGGGCATGTGAACGCCGCGCTGCGACGAATTTCGCCCAATCCTCCACAACCCGAAAGCCCTTCTTCCAACCTCCCCGTCTTCCTGCAGACCACAAACCGAACTTCTCCGTGGCCTCTGTGCGCTCTGTGGTGAAAAGCCCTTCCTGGCCCTTTCCCTGCAAGGTGGGTTAGCGGCGTCCGGCGGGCGGTTCCAGGCGCAGGCCGCGGACCTCGCCCATGGCACCGCCGGCGCGCAGGGCGGCGGCGAACGGGGACTGGCGGGCGGGTTCGCCGTTGATGCTCTCGATGGTGATGCCGCGGCGCTTCGGCAGCCAGGCGCTGCTGGCGAGCTGACGAATCGCCTCGGTGACGAGTGCCGCGTGGGCCTCGCCGGTGTCGATGCCGGGGATGGTCTCCCAGACGAACAGTTGGCGACCGGAGGCGGCCAGGTACAGCAGCGGCTGGCCGCCGGCCAGGGCTACCAGCGCCCCGGCGACCCGGCGCAGGCGGCCCTCGGCCGCTTCCGGCGGCTGCGGCCAGGGCAGGAGCTGGCCCCAGGGGCTGGCCGGGTCGACGCTTGCCAGCCACTGCGGTTCGGGGGTGTCGTCGGCCGCTCGTTCCAGGGCGCGCAGGCGGTCCACCGCGCCAGCGCGGGCGAACTGCGCGCCAGTCAGGCCCTCCACGAAGTGGCCGCGGCGCAGCTTGCCGGTGTCCTCCATCGCGCGGTAGACGGGATACACGCGCCCGAAGCCGCCCGGCAGGCCCTCGGCGCGGGCCATATCGCGGCTGACCACACCGTAGCGGGCCAGCAGGTTCTCGGCCTGTTCGCGGGCGCGCTCGGTCAGCGACACGCCGGGGTCGATCAGCTCGGCGACCCGTGACCAGCGCCCGCCGGCCAGACCCTGTCCCGGGCGTCGCCGGCCGCGCGCGGAGGTCCTGCGCTGGCCCAGGCTGCGCAGCGGCGCGAAGGTGTCATTGGTGATCTGCCCGGCCCAGACCAGGTCCCAGATCGCGGTTTCGATCGCGTCCTGGCGCGCGTCCGGTTGTGCGCTGCGGGCCGCGCGCTCCAGCTCCAGGTAGAAGCAGGCGCCGCGCCGGTCCAGGGCCTCCAGGATCGCCTGCGCCAGCGGGTCGTCGTTGGTGGGGGTATCCGTGGCATCGGCCTCCGGCTCCAGCAGCACCATTGCCTGTTCGCGGCGCAGGAAGCGGATGCGCCCGTCGCGCTGGCCCAGCGCACCACTGCCCACCCATACGAACTCCCCGGAGGCGGTGATGCGGTCGAGCGCATCCAGCGAGAAGTCGCGCACCCGCATCGGCAGTACGTGGGCGGTCCAGGCGGACCAGGGCAGGGCGATGCCCTCCAGTTGCGTCAGCGTGTCGCGCAGGGCGCCGGCCCCGCGGCCGGGCTCGGTCAGGCCTTGCCAGGCGGGCAGGAAGCGGCCCAGCGCACGGGCATCGACCGCGGCCGCCTCGTCGCGCAGCCGCGCCAGGGTGCGGCGTTTCAGTCGCCGCAGGATGTCCAGTTCGCACCAGTCCTCGCCGGTGCCCTGCGGGCGGATCTCGCCGCGCAGCAGCACGCCGGCACGTTCCAGGCTCTCGAGCGCCGGCAGCAGGGCGCCCGGCGCGAGGCCATAGCGAGCGCCCAGGTCCTCGTTGCGGAACGGTCCGTGGGTACGGGCGTAGCGGCGCAGCAGCTGTTCCAGCGGGCGCTGCGGCGGTTCCAGGAAGGCGGCGGGCAGGCCGGGCGGGGGCACCACGCCCAGGGCATCGCGGTACAGCGCGGCGTCCTCGGAGGCGATCCAGCGCGGCGCGCCGGCGATGCGTACCTCCACCGCGCGCAGGGATCGGGTGAGCTGTTCCAGCCACGGCCCCGGCGCCTCGGCGCAGGCGGCCGCGACCTCGTCCGGGGTCAGGTCCCCGCGCCGGCGCAGCAGGTCGTGCAGCGCGTCGGCGTCTTGCACCCGGGTCGCCTCGGTGGCGTGCGCCAGCTCGGCCTCCAGCTCGGCCAGGGCCTCGGGGTCGATCAGCTCGCGCAGCTCGGCCTGGCCCAGCAGTTCGGCCAGCATGCCGCGGTCCAGCGTCAGCGCCTGGGCCTTGCGCTCGGCCATCGGCGCGTCCTGCTCGTAGATGTAGGCCGCGACGTAGGCGAACACCAGGCTGCGGGCGAACGGCGAGGCCTGCGGCGTCTCCACCTCGTGTACGCGGATGCGGCGTTCCTGCACCCCGCGCAGGATCTGGCGCAGGGCGTCCAGGTCGAACACGTCGGCCAGCACCTGGCGGTAGGTCTCCAGCACCACCGGGAAGCTCGCGTACTCGCGCACCGAGGCCAGCAGCTGCTGCGACTTCAGCCGCTGCGCCCACAGCGGGGTGCGCTGGCCGGGGCGGTTGCGTACCAGCAGCAGGGCGCGCGCCGCGTTTTCGCGAAAGGCGCTGGCGAACAGGGTGGAGTTGCCCAGCTCGCGGGTGACCGCCTCCTCCAGTTCCTCCGGGTCGGGGAACAAGGCGTCCAGCTCGGGCAGGTCCTCGCTGTCGGCCAGGCGCAGCACGATGCCGTCGTCGGTGTACATCACCTGCACCTCGAAGCCGGAGCGGCTAGTCAGCGCGCCCTGCAGGGCCAGCGCCCAGGGGGCGTGCACGCGCGCGCCGAATGGCGTCAGGATGCAGACGCGCCAGTCGCCAACCTCGTCGCGGAAGCGTTCGACCACGATGCGCTGGTCGGAGGGCAGCTGTCCGGTGGCCTCGCGCTGCTCGTCGATGTAGTCGCTGAGGGTCTCCACCGCCGCCTCCGACAGTGGCGCGTGTTCCCGGAGCCAGGCCGCGCGCTCGGCGCGGCCCATGCGTGCCAGCCGCTCGGTGGCGGCGCCGATGGCCTGGCCGAGCTGGATCGGGCGGCCGGGGCCGTCGCCATGCCAGAACGGGAGCTTGCCGACCTCGCCGGGGGCGGGGGAGACGAGCACGCGGTCACGGGTGATCGCCTCCACGTGCCAGGTGCTGGCACCCAGGGTCACGTTCTCGCCGGTCTTCAGCTCGAACACCATCTCCTCGTCCAGTTCGCCGATGCGCGGCCCGCCCTCGCCGACATGCACGCCGTACAGCCCGCGGTCGGGGATGGTCCCGGCGTTCAGGCGCGCGGCCAGTGCCGCCCCCCGGCGCGGGGTCAGCTCGTCGCGGGCGCGGTCCCAGGCGAGCCAGGGGCGCAGGTCGGCGAAGTCGGTGCTCGGGTAGTGGCCGGAGAGCATGTCCAGCGTGGCCTCGAGCAGTGGCCGCGACAGCTCGCGCCAGGGCGCGGCGCGGCGGACCAGCGCGTACAGCTCGTCCACCGTGCGCGGGCGTTCGCAGACCATCGCGACGATCTGCTGGGCGAGTACGTCCAGCGGGTTGTGCGGGGCGTGGATCGGTTCCAGCGCGCCGGCCTGCATGCGCTCGCCGATCACCGCGCATTCGAGCAGGTCGCCGCGAAAGCGCGGCAGCAGCAGCGAGCGCGAGACCTGGCCCACGCCGTGCCCGGCACGCCCGGCGCGCTGCAGCCCGCGCGCGACCGCGCCGGGGGATTCGACCATGATCACCAGGTCCACCGCGCCCATGTCGATGCCGAGCTCCAGCGAACTGGTCGCGACGATGCCGCGCAGGCGCCCGGTCTTCAGACGGCCCTCGATCTCGGCGCGGCGCTCGTGGGACACGCTGCCGTGGTGAGCGGCGACCAGGTCCTCCACCGGTTCGGCATCCTCCGGCTGTTGTTCGCGCCAGGCCTCGTTGATGCGCTGCACCAGACGCTCGCACAGCCCGCGACTGTTGACGAACACGATGGTGGATCGGTGCTCGAGGATCGCGGCCAGCAGGCGCGGCTCCAGGCGTGCGGCGCGGTCGCCGCCAGCGGTGGGGAGCTGCCCGGTGCCCTGGCCGTACACCGCGCCGAGGATGGAGCCGGACGGGATCGGGCCGGACGAGGGGTTCGTCGTATCCGGGCCCTCGACGGTCGGCGCTGCGTGCGCGGCGGGCGGCTCCTCGGGGGCGAGGATCTCCAGGTCCAGACGCGGGGGCTCGGCGGCGTCGATCACCTCCACCTCGCGGTCGCCGCCGAGAAAAGCGCGTGCCACTTCCACCGGGTGCACGGTGGCGGACAGCCCGATGCGCTGCGGGTCCTCGCCGCAGCGCTCGGCCAGGCGTTCCAGCGACAGGGCGAGATGCGCGCCGCGCTTGTTGCCGGCCAGCGCGTGCACCTCGTCGATGATCACCGTGTGGACGGATTCGAGGTTCTCGGCGGCCTTCGAACCCAGCAGCAGGTACAGCGACTCCGGCGTGGTTACCAGGATGTCTCCGGGTTCGCGCGCCTGCGCGCGGCGCTCGGCCTGCGGGGTGTCGCCGGTGCGGATGTGCACGACCGGCTCGCCTGAGGTCTCGCCAAGGCGAGCGGCGGTCTGCGCGATCCCGGTCAGCGGGGCGCGCAGGTTGCGTTCGATGTCGGTGGCCAGCGCCTTCAGCGGCGAGATGTACAGCACCGAGTAGCCGCGCCGGGCATCCGGGGCGGGCTCGCCGGTCAGGCGGTCAATGGCGCTGAGGAAGGCGGCGAGGGTCTTGCCGCTGCCGGTGGGGGCGATCAGCAGGCAGTGATGGCCGGCCCGGATCGCGGGCCAGCCGCGCGACTGGATCGCGGTCGCCTGCCCGAAGGCCTCGCCGAACCAGGTATCGGTCGCGGGGCGAAAGGGCGTGACCGGCATCGGCTCGCGTATGACGAGTCAGGCGTGGCCGACGGTGGTGTCGGTGGTGGCGTGGAAGTAGTCGCTGTCGCGCGCCAGCTCGTCGATCAGCTCGTGCAGCATGGCCAGACGGCTCTCGGCGTCCGAGAACGGGGCGCAGTCCTCGCACAACGGATCGCCGCAGGGCTGGCGGCTGTACAGCCAGAAGTGCACGGCACCGGCCAGCAGGCCGTCGGCGACGTCGCCGGTTTCGGCGGCCTGGCCGTCATCGGCGAGCCGGTTCGCCAGCTCGATCAGGTGCTGGGCGGCGTTGTTGTAGGTCTGGTCGGCGGTGTCGTTCATGGGATCTCGGGACAGTCTTGTTTCAGCCAGCGCCAGCCCGTTTGACCGGCACAGAACCCGGCAGTTTACCGCGACTGGCCGATATTCCGAAGAAACAGGGGAATATGCCGCTCTTCCGGCGACAGGCCGCCGTGGGCGCCGACGAAGAACGGCCCCTCGTCGTCGTCCGGCGGGTCCACCAGGTAGGCGTCCTCCGCGGGCAGCAGCAGGTAGTCGCCGGCGCGTGCCCGCAGCTCGGGGTGCTCACGGTGATGCCCCGGGGGCAGGCCCAGCGTGCCGGGCCCCAGCCAGTCAGCGGCGGGGACTGCGGCTACGTCCGCGCCGAAGGCGGCGTCCAGGGCCGTCAGGAAGTCCGTGTCGCGTCCTTCGCGTACATGGGCGATGGCGGCACGTGGCTCGCCGGTCAGGCGGTGGCGCAGGCAGGCCTGCACCGCCGGGTGCTCGCGCAGGTCCAGGCGGCGTTCCATGGTGCGCATGCCGTGGTCGGCGGTAGTCAGGAACACGCTCTCCGGGCGCTGGATCTGCGCGCAGGTCGCGGTGTAGGCCAGGTCCAGCTGCTTCAGATGGCGCTCCACCTCCGGGCTCTCCGGGCCGTAGGCGTGGCCCAGGTGGTCGAGCTCCGACCAGTAGACGTAGGTGAAATGCGGCCCCGGCGTCGCGTTCACATGCGCGGCCACTCGTGCCGGCAGCTCGGACAGGTCCTCGAAGCCGATGAACGCGGCGGAGCCGTTCATCATGCGGTTGTAGGGTGTGCCGCCGATCCAGTCCGGGCCGATCATGGTGGTGTGGCAGCCGAGCCGGTCGACCAGGCGGTCTGGCCGTACGCGGCCGGTCAGCTCGCGGTAGCCGAGCGTGGCCGGGCGGTCCTCGGCGTCGCGCTCCTGGCCCATCAGCACCGTCAGCGTGCGCTCGGCAGACGGCAGCCGGGTGTGCCAGCCGAGCAGGCCGTGCTGCGCGGGTGCGCGCCCGGTCAGGATGCTGGTGATCGCGGTCGCCGTGGTGCTGGGGAACACGGTCTCGAGGTCGGTTACGTAGTCCGCGCCCAGCAGCGGCGTGTGGCGGCGATAGCGGGTGGCAAAACCGTCGATCAGCCACAGCACGATATGGCGGTCCGGCCCCAGGTGTTCGGATACACCCGCCAGCGGCGGGTGGCTGGCCACCGGGTTCAGGCTGGCCTCGATCTGGCCGAGCAGGTCCATCAGCCCCGGCGCTTCCAGCCGGGCGCGCAGGATGTCATCCACGACCGAGTCGGCCGCGGCGTTAGCCGTCATCGACAAGCGATCAGGCCTTGCCGCCGTCGCCACCCATGCAGGGCGGGGAGTCGGCGACCTTGCCGGCACGCTCGAACCACTGGTCCGGGTCCAGCGTGTGCAGCGCCAGGGCATGGATGCCCCCGGCCAGCTCGTCGGCCAGGGCCTGGTTCACCAGCCGGTGCCGCGCGATCAGCTTCTGATCACGAAAGGCGTCGGACACCACCGTCACCTTGAAATGCGACTCCGAACCCGGCGGCACGTTGTGCATGTGGCTCTCGTTCACCACCTCCAGATGCTCGGGCGCAAAGCGCTCCTCCAGCTTCCGGGTAATGGTCTCCTGCATGCTCATCGACGACTCCAGTGCTTCGATTGACGGGACATCGCACTCAGTGTGCCGTGTCGTACCCGCATGTCCAGATCCTTGGCCAGCCGCATGGCTGCCGCTGTCTGGGGGGGCAGTCATCAGCCTTCCCGTGTGCGTTCCTTCCAGTAATCCGGGTGGCGATGCAGGTGCATGACCGCGAGAATCAGGATGCCCCCGTCCTCTTCTGCGTAGAGAACCCCGTACGGAAACCGCTTCACGAATGAGCGCCGCACTTCGCCCTCCAGAACGGTCCAGGCACGCGGGTAGGCGATGGCGCGTTGCACCGCTGCAAACACTTCAACTGCAAAATCGTTCCCGAGGCCGGGCTCGATTTCTTCGTAGTACTGAACGGCCTCGGTGAGTTCTTGCTCCGCTTCCGGGTGAAAGCGAAAACTCATCGTTCAAACCGGCTCCATATCCTCTCGAAGACCTGTTCGCCCGGAATCGCTTCGACTGTGCCCGAGCGGATCTCTTCCAGGCGCTTCCGCGAGACCTCCGCCCATTTGCGGTCCACGCCCGCATCGGGCGGGTTCAGGCTGCGCAGGAGGGAATCGACCACCAGAGCGCGCTCTTCCACGGGCAGGGACTCGGCTTCGTCAATAAGGTCTTTGATCTTCATGTCACCATCTTCCTGGTATCGCTGGGGGGCGATGACCGGCGCAAGCGGAATTCTCATACTGGCATCTTGCGGCCGGTAGTGCGAGATGGCGGTTTGGTGGTTACATCCGGGAGGGGCTATGCGGCAGACGCTGGCGTTTGATGTGTACGGGACGCTGATCGATACCCAGGGGGTTACGGCGACGCTCGAAGGGTGGATGGGCGAGCGGGCGCCGGTGCTGGCGCGGGCCTGGCGCGAGAAGCAGCTGGAGTACACCTTCCGGCGCGGGCTGATGGGGGCGTACGCGGATTTCGATACCTGCACCGAGCAGGCGCTGCGGTACTGCTGCGAGGCACTGGGTATCGCGCTTGAAGCGGAGCAGGAGGCGGAGCTGTTGCGGTGCTATCGAGAGCTCCCGGCCTTCGCCGATGCGGGGTCGGCCCTGGACGAGTTGCGGGCGGAGGGACACCGTCTGTTCGCGTTCTCCAACGGGACCACTGAGACGGTCAGCGGGCTGCTGCGGAACGCCGGGCTGGGGGATCGCTTCGAGGATCTCGTCAGCGTGGACGAGATCGGTTGCTTCAAGCCGGACCCGCGCGTGTACCGGCATTTCCTGCAGCGGGCCAATGCCTCGCCCACGGATGCGTGGTTGATCTCGGGCAACCCCTTTGACGTGATCGGCGCGCAGGCTGCGAGCATACGCACGGTCTGGCTCGACCGTGCGCGGCAGGGTCTTTTCGACCCCTGGGGCGGGGAGCCCACGGCCACCATCGGCGGCCTGGACGAACTGTCCGGGGCACTGCGTTAGCCGGGGTCTTGCCGTCGGCAAATATTCCTGCTGGAGCGGGCTATTGGCGCCCGGTGGTTGCGCTACGATGGAGACCGGGCCGCCGCCGGGAGAGGAGCGTGAGCCAGCAGGTCAAGCAACGGGTTGCGCCCACAGTGGAATCGCCCTTGATCCGTCCGGCTACGCTGGAGGATCTGGAGGCACTGGTCGCGCTGGAGGATGCGGCGTTCGAGATCGATCGCATCTCGCGGCGGCAGTTTCGCTACCTGCTGACGCGCGGGCATGCGGCCACGCTGGTGGCGGAGGGACCCGGCGGGGAGGGCCTGCTCGGCTACGTGATGCTGCTGTTCAGCCGCGGGACGTCGCTGGCGCGGCTGTACTCGATTGCGGTCAGCGCGCGGGCGCGCGGCCAGGGGCTGGGGCGGCGTCTGGTGGAGGCGGCGGAAGATGCGGCGCGCCAGCACGGGCGGACCGATCTGCGCCTGGAGGTGCGGCGCGACAATGCGGCCAGCCTGGCCCTGTTCCGCGGGCTCGGCTATCGCGACTTCGGCACGATCGACGACTACTACGAGGACCACATGGATGCGCTGCGGCTGCAGAAGTCGCTGGCGACCGGCCCCGATCCGGCGCTGGTGCGCGCGCCGTACTATGCGCAGACGCTGGAGTTCACCTGCGGCCCGGCCGCGCTGATGATGGCGATGCGCGCGGTGGACCCGGCGCTGAAGCTGGACCGGCGCCTGGAGCTGCGCCTGTGGCGCGACGCCACCACGATTTTTATGACCTCGGGCCACGGCGGTTGCGGGCCGTACGGGCTCGCGCTGGCGGCCGCCCATCGTGGGTTCGAGGTGGAACTGCTGGTGCGCGATCGCGGCGTGGCGTTCGCGGATTCCGTGCGCAGCGCGGAGAAGAAGGAGGTGATGCAGCTGGTGCAGGAGGACATGGTCGAGGAGCTGGAACAGCTGGGGGTGCCGGTGGTGCACGGTCCGGTGAACGTATCCCAGCTGGAGGCGCGCTTTGCCGAGGGCGGGGTGCCGGTGGTGCTGATCAGCAGCGTGCGGCTGTATGCCGAGCGCTTCCCGCACTGGGTCACGGTGACGGGCTTCGACGAGCGCTTTGTCTACGTGCATGACCCGTTCGTGGACGTGGAGCAAGGGGAGCGCGCGGTGGACTCGGTGAACATGCCGATCGCGCGTGCGGACTTCGAGCGCATGGCGCGCTACGGCCGCGCGGGGCTGCAGGCGGCGGTGATCGTCGGCCCGCGCCGTACGGCGGAGGGCGCGCATGCCTGAGCACCGCATCCTGGTCGAGCGCCGGGCGGACTGGAAGTCGCACTTCCCCGACCTTCCGGTCATGGCTATTGACGACTACCTGCGTGGCCCCGCTGCCGACGACCCGGCCAACCTGCGTGTGATCAACCTGTGCCGCAGCCAGCGTTACCTGTCCGCCGGGTACTACGGCTCGCTGCTGGCGGAGGCGCGCGGGCACCGGGTGATCCCCAGCGTACGCACCCTGCAGGACCTGTCGCGCAAGTCCATCTACAGCCTGGATACCGAGGAGCTGGACGAGCGCGTGGCACGCGTTCTGGGCCGCAGCCGCCAGGGCGCGCAGCCCGAGCGCCTGGAGCTGACCGTGCTGTTCGGCCAGTGCGACGAGCCGGCGCTGCAGGAGATCGCCGGCCAGCTGTTCGCCCTGTTCCCCGCGCCGATGTTCCGGGTGGAGTTCCGGCTGCAGGGACGCTGGCAGATTCACGCCCTGCGCCCGTTTGCGCTGAACGCGCTGGAACCCGAGCAGGAGCCGGCCTTCTTCGCAGCGCTGGAGCGATACCTCTCCAAGCCCTGGCGGCGCCGCCGCGGGGCGCGCAGTGCGCGCTACGAGTTGGCCATCCTGCACAACCCGGACGAGGCCATGGCCCCGTCCACGCCGGCCACGCTCAAGCGCTTCGCCCGCGCCGGGCAGGAGCAGGGGATGGATGTCGAGCTGATCCAGGCGCGCGATCTGCCACGGCTGGCGGAGTTCGACGCCCTGTTCATCCGCGAGACCACCGCGATCGACCACTACACCTATCGCTTCGCGCGCAAGGCCGAGGCCGAGGGCATGGTGGTGATCGATGACGCCGACTCCATCCTGCGCTGCACCAACAAGGTCTATCTGGCCGAGCGCCTGGCCGCCCATCGCGTGCCGACGCCAAAGACCGTGATCCTCAACCGCGAGACTATCCTGCGCGCGGAGGAACAGATCGGCTATCCCGTGGTGCTCAAGATCCCGGACGGCAGCTTCTCGCGCGGGGTGTTCAAGGCGAACGACCGCGCCGAGCTGGAATCCATCGCCCGGCGCCTGCTGAAGGAGAGCGATCTGATCCTCGCCCAGGAGTTTGTCTACACCGAGTTCGACTGGCGCATCGGCGTGCTCAACCGCCAGCCGCTGTATGCCTCGCAGTACCTGATGTCGCGCAAGCACTGGCAGATCGTCAACCACGACGCCAAGGGCGGCCCGCGCGAGGGCGGCTTTCGCACGCTGGCACTGGCGGACATTCCCGCCGCCGTGGTCAAGACGGCCGTCAAGGCCGCCAACCTGATCGGCAATGGCCTCTACGGCGTCGATCTCAAGCAGACCCCGCGCGGCGTGATGGTCATCGAGGTCAACGACAACCCCAACCTCGACGCCGGCATCGAGGACAAGGTCCTCGGCGAAACGCTCTACACCACCCTGATGCAGGACTTCGTCCACCGCCTCGACGCCGCCCGCCGCCACCGCGCCGCGCCCTGATTGGCAACGAGAGTCCGCCAGTCGCCGCGTCGTAGGATGCGATGAGCGAAGCGAATCGCATCGGGGCCGCACCGAACGGGGAGTGGTGCGTTTCGCTGCGCTCAACGGCACCCTACGGTTGCAGGATGTTGCCTACCTGCGTTGGGAGGCGGTCAGGCTACCGCCTCGGGTGGTTCCTGCAGCGGGTCGTGGAGTTCGAGGTCGACCATCAGCTCGTTGGCCAGGGCCTCCAGGTCGTCCTGCAGGGTGTGCAGGTCCAGGCCTTCCGGCACGCCCAGGCGGGCCATTGCGCGGAACATCGGCTCGCCGGTCATCGAGCCCGGTTCGCAGGCCGTCTCCAGCGTCTCGACACTCACGCCGTGGCGCGAGAGCACGGCGGTAATGTCCTGCACGATCCCCGGTCGGTCGTGCCCGATCAGGTCCAGCACCACCGGATGCCGCGCCGCCGGGGGCAGCTCGCTGCCGCGCTGGGTATGCACCTGCAGCCCGTCGCCTGCCAGCTCGCGCAGCGCCGCCTCCAGTGCGTCTGCGCTCTCGGCATCCACCTCCAGCAGCACCACCCCGGCAAATTGCCCGGCCAGCTGCGCCATCCGACTCTCCAGCCAGTTGCCGCCCGCCGAGCGAGCTCGCGCCGCCACCGCGCTCACCAGCCCCGGCCGGTCCGGCCCCACCAGCGTCAGAATCACCGAAGTCTTCATACGCGCCGTCCTCGCACCAATCCCAAATAGGCCCATCATCCTGCGCGCCCCCGCCGTCCGAGGCAATCCGAGCTCTGGTAGCTTCACTTGAACCGAGCGGCTGAACCCGTGGGTTATCCGGGTTGGACCATTGGCGTTCGCGCGCGGGCCATCTTTAATGCACAATCCGTGAATGGTTATCCGCCCGCCCAGCAACCCGCGGACCGCCGGCGAGCAGCGATACCCCGCCCCAGCCGCCCGTCCGAGCTCGAAAGCCACCCATTCCGGGCTTTGTGTGACTACCCACCCATCGTCGCCGGCGAGCGGGTCCCGCCGCGGGCGTAGCATGGGGTCAGACCCCGTGGTTCCGGTCCAACAGACCGGCAGAGGAGATTGCCGGCGCGCGCACCCCAGACGATGTGTCCCGCGGCTGCTCAAGAACAGGACAGTACGGAGACGCGCGTGCATTCAACTCCTGCTTCCGGCCCGCTGCCGCGGACGTTTCGCCCGCCACGTAGCTTTTCTTCCGAAAAAGGGGGTATTGCCTCAAGAGTCGCTCCGCTCAGGCATTACACGTAAAAGGCAACGTTGCTGATGCTAAGCAGCCTGAAACAGAAAGGGTGGTGGAAAGGGAAACGCCGAGGGCCTAGCCTGGATGATGATTTGTGTCAGATCGCAAACCGTCTAGGCCAACCCGTTGGCGCTAGGCGAAAAAGCACCGTTTTGGAAGTTCTCAAACCCAAGTCCGCTGAGTCAGCTTATCCCAATTCGCTTAGCGCACAGCACGAACGATCGTCATTCCCATATCACGTTGACACGGCGCATTGGCCAACACCATGTAAATTCGTCGTTATGGGTTGCAAATCTCCTGGAATCCGCGATCGAAAAACGATTCTGATTGACTGGGAATCGTTGAAATTAGATGACTCCGATATCGATCTTCTGCAGAGTGCCGTGTTCCTTGTAAAGAATGGTGCGCGATCGTTTTATTCGTCGATCATCTCAACTAATAACCCTTTCGTACGCTATGACACTGGGTGTATGCAGGCAACCGGGCCGGATTCTAAGATGGCGCTGAAAATTCTACAGTCTTCCTTCGAGAAAGCGGAAAAGATAGGCGTTCGATGGGAAAAGGACGATATTTTGGTGATAGATAATTGGAGGTTCTTGCACGGCCGAGATCGTTTGGGTGGCGATTTAAGTGTCAGCGAATCTCGCGAGTTGCATAGAGTGCTGGTGAAATGAATAAGAGAATTAGCCCGGCGTTTTCAGAAGAAGCCTTGTTCTCGAAATCCAAGATATACATGGCAAGAGGGTTAAGGGCAAAAAATGAAGTCGCTCTGGATGAGTATCAGCTGTGGGCATCGCTAGCTTTGGAATTATTAGCGAAGTCATCTCTGAGCACTATACATCCTGCGTTGGTTGCTGATCCTACCCACTACCAGTCTCTCTTTTCAGCTTGCGGTCATCCTCTTTCTCCAGATGTTAAAACAATTACAGCTAAAACATTATTCGAACGTTTATCGCATGTATCGAAAAAGTTTGACAAAAGGATTCAGAAGTTTTGTGAGCAGCAAGCTTTGAGAAGGAATTCTGAAATTCATTCAGGTGAGTCGCCTTTTTCGGGAATGTCTCCTGACGCGTGGGAGGCTAAGTTTTGGCACGCTGCGTATACTCTCCTCGATATACAAGGAAAAGAGCTTGAGCAGTGGTTGGGAGCTGATGAAGCACAAGCGCCGAGGCAGTTATTGGGAGATGCCAGGAAGGCAACGTCGATGATGGTCCAAACAAGGATCGATCATGCGTTGGAAGACTTTAAGTCAACCCACAAGAGCGAAAAGAAGCGCGAAGAGCTTATCGAAGAATCAAAGAAAGCGAAATCTTGGGCATATTATGATAAGTTTGATTTCTATGTGGATGGATATGACCTTCATGAATGCCCCGCCTGTGGCGGAATGGGTGTAATGGGGGGTACCCAGTACGACGAAGAAATATCTGATGACCAAGATCCGTATGACCCGTTCACGGAATACGTTGAAATCACATATGCCACCGAAGAATTCGCTTGCCCAGTTTGTGGGTTACGCCTGCATGGAGCTCAGGAAGTTAACGCATCTTCCCTTCCAGAAGAATTTTATGAAAGGGAAGAAAGGGAGCGCGAATTTGAGCCCGATTATGGTAATGATTAGCCAAGACTGTCTTTTAAAGGTTCGGTCCGGGGTAGATGTCGGGTGCCTTTCGGGGGTGTATGTGAGAGGTGAAATACGCGCTTAGGATTTCGAGTTCTACTCAATAACGGTCAGTCGGTGTAGATCATGCGGCGGGTCATGCCGCCGTCGGCGGTCCAGATCTGGCCGGTGACGAAGCCGGCGTCGGGTCCGAGCAGGAAGGTGGTCAGGGCGGCGATGTCGGCCGGCTGGCCGACGCGGCCGGCTGGGTGCTGGGCGCGGTCCTGCGCGGATAGCGGCTCGGCCTGTTGCTGGTCGGGGCGGCGGGTGTCGATCCAGCCGGGGCGGATGGCGTTGACGCGGACCTCCGGGCCGGCGCTGATGGCCAGGGCATGGGTGAAGGCGTCCAGCCCGCCCTTGCTGGCGGCGTAGGCCTCGGTGTCTGGCTCCGACTGCAGCGCGGGTGGAGCTGATGTTCACGATGGCGCCCCGTCGGCGGCGCAGCAGGGGCAGGGCGTGCTTGCCAAGCAGGAAGGCGCCGGTGAGGTTGGTATCCAGCCAGCGCTGCCAGTCGGCCAGCTCCAGTTCTTCCAGTGGCCCGGAGTGCGGGTCGCTGATGCCGGCGTTGTTCACCAGGGCATCGAGGCCGCCGTGCCATTCCTCCGTATGCCGGATGGCCTCGCGGACCTGCTCCTCGTCGCGGACGTCCAGCTTGATGGCCCGGGCGGCGGGCCCCAGGCGCGCGGCGGCCTGTTCGCATTCGGTGCCATCGATATCGGCCAGCACCACCTGCCAGCCATCCCGTACCAGGCGCTCGGCGATACCGAGGCCGATCCCGCGCGCCGCGCCGGTGAGCAGTGCGACCCGAGAGTCACGTTGATGGGGAGTGTGTTCAGACATGGAAGGTCACGGGTGAGTCTTGCTGACCAAGGTTGGCGCGGTGGGCGGGGCGGGTCACGATGTTGACCAGCCCGCGACCGGCTTCGACGCCCAGTTCCGGGCTGCGGGCGGTACGGCGCACCAGTTCCAGTGCGGCTTCCAGCTCCCGGGCATTGGTCTCGAAGCGCTGGCGGTTGAGTGTCCAGCCGCGCGTCAGGTGTTCACGCAGTACGCGGGTGGCCCATTGGCGGAAGCGCACAGCACGGCGGGAGTTGACCCGGTAGCCGACCGAGATGATGGCGTCCAGGTTGTAGTGCTTGATACGTCGTGAGACCTGGCGGGTGCCTTCCTCCCGAACTACCGAGGAATCCTCGGTAGTTGCCGGTTCATCGAGTTCGTCGTCTTTGTAGATGTTCTTTAGATGCAGACCGACGTTGTCGGTGGAGGTGTCGAAGAGCTCGGCCATTTGCCGCTGCGTCAACCAAACCGTATCGCGCCCGGTGTCCAGTCGGACCTCCACGACGTGGTCGGCATCATCTTCGTAGATGACGATCGGAGTTTCGTTTTCCTGGCTCATGTTGGCTCCTCTTCCTTGAGGGTTTGCCGTCTTGTAGCCCTTGCCTGTCCGTTCTTCCTGTTGGTGGCAAGGTGGCTAGTCATTTTCACCAGGGTGTCACTCGACGGTGGCGGCCGGCAGGTTATAAAAGGCGCGGGCGGTGGCGGTGGTGTGGGTGGCGAGGTCTTCCGGGGTCTCGTCGCGCAGCTGGGCCACGTATTCGCCGATGTGGGGGAGGAAGGCGGGTTCGTTGCGGCGGCCGTTGCCGATCTTCTTGCCGCTGCCCTTGGGCAGGGTGCGCGGCAGGAGGTAGGGGGCGTCGGTCTCGATCATCAGGCGGCCGCGCGGGATGCGCGGGACCAGCGGATGCAGGTGGGTGCCGCGGCGTTCGTCGCAGACCCAGCCGGTGATGCCGATGTGGCAGTCGAGGTCGAGGTATTCGGCCAGGGCGTCGGCCTCGCCGGTAAAGCAGTGCACTACGGCGGCCGGCAGCTTGTCGCGCCAGCGGCGCAGGATCTGCGCGAAGTCGTGGTGGGCGTCGCGCTCGTGCAGGAATACCGGCAGGCCGAGATCCGCGGCCAGCTCCAGCTGGGCCTCGAAGGCGATGCGCTGCTGCGGGCGCGGCGAGTGGTCGCGGTTGTAGTCCAGCCCCATCTCGCCCATGGCGACGACGTTGTCGTCCGCGCGGGCGAGGTCACTGAACCGCGCGGCGATCGCGTCGGTCCATTGCTTTGCCAGGTGCGGATGCACGCCCAGCGTGGCGCGGCAGCAGTCCGGGTACTGGTCGGCGATCTCCAGGCACTTCTCGCTCTGGTGGGCGTCGGCGCCGGTGATCAGCATCCAGGAGACGCCGGCCTCGCGGGCGCGCTCGAGGACCTCGTCGCGTTCCTTGTTGAAGGATTCGTGGGTGAGGTTGAAGCAGATATCGATCCATTCCATGCGCGGTATGCTAACGGATTGGACGCGCAGCGCCAGATCCCCGGCGCCGTCATTGCGATGGGGCGAATCCCAAGAACGCGCAGTGCGCTGCGCGGCCGTGGGTTGTCACGGCGTGCGAGCCCATCGCTCTGCCAGCTTTGGGAGATTGCCGCGGCGCCTTCGGCGCCTCGCAATGACGGGAAACCAGTAGCGTCATCGCGAGGAGCATAGCGACGTGGCACGAAAGCGCGAAGCGCGTTGAACGGCCGCAGGCCGGCCCGGAGGGCGAGCGCAGCGAGTAATCTCTGGGAGGAACCCCGGCGTTGCAATGGCGGGGCTGTGGTCCGGGTTTGGGGCTGTGGCCGTGTGGGCGTGTTAAACCTTGTGCAGAGCTTTTGATCGGGAGTTTGGAATGCGTGATGCGAGTCCCCAGGCGGTTTATCTGAGCGATTACCAGCCGCCGGCGTTTGTGGTGGAGAGCCTGGAGCTGGACTTTGATCTGGCGGCGGCGACCACCGAGGTGACCACGCGCATGGCGGTACGGCGCAATCCGCAGGCGGCGGAGCCGAACGAGGCGCTGCGGCTCTGCGGCGATGGCGTCGAGCTGGTGTCGCTGACCGTGGATGGGGCGCAGCCGGGCGAGGGCCTGCTGGAGCAGGATGCCGAGGGCCTGCTGCTGCACGGCTTGCCGGAGGCGGTGCGGCTCGAGATTGTCAGCCGCTGCCACCCGGAGCAGAACACCGCATTGGAAGGCCTGTACGCCTCCAGCGGCATGCTGTGTACCCAGTGCGAGCCGGAGGGCTTTCGCCGCATCACGTTCTTCCCCGATCGTCCGGATGTGCTGACCACCTACCGCGTGCGCCTGGAAGCGGACCGGGCGCAGTACCCGGTGCTGCTGGCCAACGGCAACCGCGTGGAGGCCGGCGAGCTGGACGGCGGGCGCCACTACGCGGTGTGGGAGGACCCGTTCCCCAAGCCGTCGTACCTGTTTGCGCTGGTCGCCGGGGATCTGGCCTGCCAGCGCGACACCTTCACCACCATGTCCGGGCGCGAGGTCGCGCTGGAGCTGTTTGTGGAGGCGCACAACGCCGATCGCTGCGACCATGCGCTGGCCTCGCTGAAGCGCGCGATGCGCTATGACGAGGAGGCCTTCGGCCGCGAATACGATCTGGACGTGTACATGATCGTCGCGGTCGACGACTTCAACATGGGGGCGATGGAGAACAAGGGACTGAACCTGTTCAACGCCAAGTACGTGCTGGCCAGCCCCGACACCGCCACCGACAGCGACTTTGTTGCCATCGAGTCGGTGATCGCCCACGAGTACTTCCACAACTGGTCCGGCAACCGCGTGACCTGCCGCGACTGGTTCCAGCTGTCGCTCAAGGAAGGGCTCACGGTCTTCCGCGACCAGGAGTTCACCACCGACTGCACCCTGTTTGGCGTCAAGCGCATCGACGATGTCGCCATGCTGCGCGCCTTCCAGTTCCCGGAGGACGCCGGACCGCTCGCGCACCCGGTGCGCCCGGACCACTACGCCGAGATCAACAACTTCTACACCCTGACCGTCTACGAGAAGGGCGCGGAGCTGATCCGCATGCTGCGCACCCTGATCGGGCGCGAGACCTTCCGTCGCGGGCTGGACCTATACTTCGAGCGCTTCGACGGCCAGGCAGTGACCACCGACGACTTCGTCGCGGTGATGGCCGAGGCCAGCGGGCGCGATCTCTCCCGCTTCAAGCGCTGGTACACCCAGGCCGGCACGCCGCATGTGA
This sequence comes from Thioalkalivibrio sp. ALE25, assembly GCF_000377285.1. NCBI lineage: Bacteria > Pseudomonadati > Pseudomonadota > Gammaproteobacteria > Chromatiales > Ectothiorhodospiraceae > Thioalkalivibrio > Thioalkalivibrio sp. ALE25. The sequence goes on from NZ_KB897925.1 coordinate 200,853, forward strand.
CCGCAAGCACCGCGTTCGACGGTCCCGGCGGCCCGGCCCGCATCACGCTCGCGCAGGAGACCCCTGCGACCCCGGGGCAGGCGCACAAGGAGCCGGTGGTGATCCCGGTGCGCATGGCCTTCCTCGATGCCGACGGCCAGCGCATCCGCGCGCGTCGGGAAGGCGACGAAGCCGCGCGCGACGAATGGGTGCTGGAGCTGGACGCCGCCGAGCACACCTTCTGCTTCGAGGATCTGTCCGCCGAGCCTGTCGCGATCTCCTGGCTGCGCGGCTTCTCAGCCCCGGTGATCCTGAACGCCAACCAGGGCGTGGACGAACTGGCGCACCTGCTGGCGCATGACGATGATGCCTTCGCCCGCTGGGAGGCCGCGCAGACCCTGTTCCGTCGCGCCATCCGCGCGCGTATCGAGCACGACGCCGCGGACTCCGCGCTGGAGGCCGCCACCGAACACGCCCTGCGTGCCCTGATCGAGGACCCGGCGATCGAGCCCGTGTTGCTGGCGACCATCCTGCAGCTGCCGCCCACGCGCGAGCTGGCCGAGCTGTTCGAGCGCGTCGATCCGGTGCGCCTGCGCATGGAGCGCGACGACCTGGAGAAGCGTCTTTATGCCCCGCTGGCGGGTGCGATGCAGCAGATCCAGCCGAAGCTGGACGATGTGGACAACGGGGCCTTCACCGCCGAGGCGATGGGCCGGCGCCAGCTGCGCAACCGCCTGCTGGCGCTGCGCGTGGCCGCCGGCGACCAGGCCGCGGTACCCGAGGCCCTGGCGCAGTACCAGAAGGCGCGCAGCATGACCATGCGCATGGGTGCGCTGAACGCGGTGAACGAGCTGGATCACGAGGCCCGCGAGGTGCTGCTGACGGACTTCGAGCAGCGCTACCGCGACGACCCGCTGGTGCTGGACAAGTACTTCGGCCTGCAGGCCGGCAGTCAGGTCCCGGGTGGCTTCGAGCGCCTGGAGGCGCTGCTGGAGCACCCCGGGTTCCGCTGGACCAACCCGAACCGGGTGCGCGCGGTGCTGGGGCCGTTCATGGCGCGCAATGAACGTCACTTCCACCAGGAAGACGGCGAGGGCTATCGCCGCATGGGCGGCTTCGTCGAGAAGCTGGACGCGATGAACCCGCAGACCGCCGCGCGCCTGGCCCAGCCGCTGACGCGCTGGCAAAAGGTGGACAGCGTTCGCGGCGAGCAGATGCGCGCGGAACTCGAGCGCCTCGCCGCGCTCGAACTGTCGCGCGACCTGCGCGACGTGATCGAGCGCGCGCTGGCGGAGTAGGCCAGCCCCCTGGCCGATGGGGCGCAGGAATGGCCCCGGCCGCCCAGGGCACCAACAGGGCCAGCCCCGGATTTGTAGGAGACGAGCCTCTCGCCGATGGGGCGCTGGTCTGGTCCCAATCGGCCAGAGGGCTGGCCTCCTACAAGGGGTGGCGCCCAAGGGTGTGGGTTGTGGTATGTTGCAGGCCGCTTGCTGGGCCGAGATGGCCCCAAACGAGGTTTGGCCGACGTGAAACGGGTCTTCCATCGACTGCTGTGCTGGATGCTGGTGCTGGCGATCGCCGGCCTGCCGGCGCTTGCGGCTGTCGCGAGTGAGGAAGGCGGTCACGCCGGGCATGCGATGCACGGGGCCCAGTCAAAGGGCGACCAGCCTGCGGATCACGCGGCCCATGATCACTCACATGATCACGCGCACGGCGACCACTATGATCACCATGCGCAGGACGATCACGCCGATACTCGGCATGGCGGCGACCACGCCCATGAAGCATCCGATTCCTCTGACGCCAGCGGGGTGATCGTGCACGTGGATTGCGTGGACGCGGCCTGTCTGGCGAGCTGCTCGGCCTGCAGCCACTGCCAGGGCATGCCGTCCATCACCAGTATGCACCTGCTGGCCCCGGTGACGCAGGCCATTACGCTGTATTCCTTCCAGAGCGGTCCGCCTGCGGCCGCGTTATACCGACCCCCGATCCTCTCCTGATCTGACTGTACCGGCCCGAGCGCCGGGGCTGTCCGTATGCCCGGGTTCCACCCGGTGGTGGCGGATGGCAAGGCCGTGTCGCGCGTTCGCGCGGGATGCGGAATCGAAGTCCGATCAAGGAGATTTTCACGATGCGAGCAACCCGATTGCTGCTCCCCGTCGTTTCGGTGCTGTTCCTCGCCGGTTGCGCGGTCACCGCGCCCGAGCTGGACCGCTCCGAACTGGCGGAGGACATCTCGGTGCAGGGGATCGACCTGCCCGAGTCGGAGATGCCCCGCCCCTCTGGCGAGCTGACGCTCGAGGAGGCCATTCATCAGGCCCTGTGGCGCAACCCGCGCATGCAGCAGGCCTACGCCAAGCTGGATCTGACGGCCGCCGATGTGGTCGAAGCCGCCCAGTTTTCCAATCCCACCCTGTCGCTGTCGGTGATGCGCCCCGAGGGCGGTGGCGGCAACGAGACGGGGGTCGGCCTGGCCTGGGGGATCTCCGGCCTGCTGATGCGCAGTGCCCGTCAGGACATTGCCGAATCCCACTGGGAGTCCACCCGTCTGCAGCTGGCCGAAGGCATGGTGGCCCTGGCCTCGGACACCGAGCGTGCCTGGTATGACGCGGTGGCCGCGCGCCAGCGGGCCCAGGTGCAGGCGCTGGAGACCCGTGCGGCGGATCTCGGGTCGCTACTGGGCGAGCGCTTTTTTGACGCCGGCAATATTACCGACCTGAAGCGTGCCCAGTTGAACATTCGTGCCGCCGAAGCACGTCTGAAACTCGAGGATGCGCGTCAGCGCGAGCGTGAGACCCGGCTGCGCCTGGCTCACCTGATGGGCCTGCCCGGCGAGGTCGACGACTGGGAGGTCCCCGGCAAGCTGCCGCTGCCGCTGGCCGGTGTGGACGATCGCGATGCCCTGGTCGAGCAGGCGCTGGAGCAGCGTCTGGATCTGCGGGCCCTGGATCACGCCCTGGAGGGGCTCACCGAGGGTGTGGCTCTGGTGCGGCGCTATCGCTGGCTGGGGGATATCGAGCCCGGTATCGAGTTCGAACGCGAGACGGACGGCACTCGCCTGTGGGGCGGTGGCATCTCCTTCACCCTGCCGATCTTCAACCAGAACCAGGCCGGCATCGCGCGGGCCGAGGCGCGGCTGGAGGACGGCGAGGCCCGCCGGGCCCGGCTGGAGCAGGCGGTGACCGCCGATGTCCACCAGCACTTCGTGCGGCTGGCCCATCACCGGGACAAGTTCGGCACGAAACGCTACGAACTGCTCCCTGCCCGCGAAATCGAGCTGGAGCGCATGCAGGAGCGCGTGAACTTCATGTTCGACGATGTCTTCGACCTGCTGGTGACCAAGCAGGAGGAGCTGGCCGACTGGCAGCGCGCGGTGGCCGCGCTGGGCGAGTACTGGCGGGCCCGGGTCGACCTGGCCTTCACCGTGGCCGGCGAGCTGCCGGGCGGGGCGCCGGGTGACGAGGGCTATCTTGAAACCGACGCACTCGAGCATGACCCGTCCGCGATGGATCACGGGGACCACGGCGGTCACGGCGGTCACGGAGACCACGGAGACCACGGAGACCACGGGGATCACGGGGATCACGGGGATCACGGGGATCACGGGGATCACGGGGATCACGGGGATCACGGGGATCACGGAGATCACGGAGATCACGGAGATCATGACCACGGTGACCACGGCAACGACGGTCACGGAGGGCATCACTGATGAAACGGCGTAACTTCCTGCTGGCCGCCGGCGCGGCAATGCTGCCGGCAACTACCCTGACCCGGGTAATGGCCGAAACGGGTCACGAGCACCACAACGAGGGCGACGCCACGCCCGGCGAGCGCACCGAACAGGGCTACATGCCGGTGCACACGCCGAACGGCTGGACCCTGCCGTACGAGATGAACAACGGCGTGAAGGAGTTCCACCTGGTCGCCGAGGAGATCGAGCACGAGTTCGCGCCCGGTTCGGTGGCCAAGTGCTGGGGCTACAACGGCACCACCCCGGGGCCGACCATCGAGGCGGTGGAGGGCGACCGGGTCCGCATCTACGTAACCAACCGCCTGCCGGAATACACCTCGGTGCACTGGCACGGCATCCATCTGCCCTCGGGCATGGACGGGGTGAAGGGCGTGACCCAGCCGCCGATCCACCCGGGCGAGACCTTCGTCTACGAGTTCGAGTTGAACCAGCACGGCACGCACATGTACCACCCGCATGCCGACGAGATGGTGCAGATGGCGATGGGGATGATGGGGATGTTCATCATCCACCCGAAGGACGGCGAGATCGAGCCGGTGGATCGCGACTACGCGATCCTGCTGCACAACTGGGCCCTGCATCCCGGTACCCGCACGCCCGATCCGTCGATCATGGTCGATTTCGACTTGTGGTCGATGAACTCCAAGGTGTTCCCGGCCATTGATTCACTGGTGGCGAGAACCGGGGAACGCGTGCGTATCCGCATGGGCAACCTGTCGATGTGGAACCACCCGATGCATGTGCATGGGGTGTCGTTCGAGGTCACCGGCTCCGATGGCGGGCGTTGGCCGCGCGAACAGTGGCGCAAGGAGACCACCGAGATCGTCGCGGTCGGCCAGACCCGCGATATCGAGTTCGTCGCACCACCTGGTGACTGGGCGTTCCACTGCCACATGACGCATCACACCATGAACCCGATGGGGCACGGCATCGCCAACACCCTGGGCGTGGATCAGTCCGGTCTCGAGGAGGAGATCCGTACGCTGCTGCCCGGCTATATGGCCATGGGCGAACACGGCATGGCGGATCACCAGGACCACACCGATGGTGGCCACATGCGCGGGCCCGAGAATACCCTGCCGATGGGCATGGGCCAGGGGCCGTTCGGCAACATCGGCATGGGTGGCATGTTCACCCTGATCAAGGTGCGCGATGACCAGGAGCCCGGGGACTTCAGCGATCCCGGCTGGTACTGGCACCCGGACGGGGAGGTGGCCCGCCGCGTGAGCAGTGATCCTGATTTCGGCAGTCCGGTGCGCCGCGGCAAGGTCGCGGGGGCGGATTCCGACGGGCTCCCGACCCCCAGCCGCGATGCCCATGGCGGGCACGGAGGCCGCGGGGGGCATGGAGGACACAATGGCCACGGAGGCCACAACCACTGAGCTTCCACCGGCGCGGGTGCCAGGGCCACCGCAAGGTGGTCCCGGTGGCCTACGGCCGGTGGGCTGTGACACGACTGCACTTAAGAAAGAGGAAACTCAATCATGATAACGATTCGTACCCGCAATACCCTGCGTTCGGCCCTTGCGGCCCTTGCGGCCCTTGCGGCCCTGCTGCTGGCGTTCGCCAGCCCCCTGCTGGCCCACGAAGGCGAGATGGGGCATGTCCCGGAGGACGGTTCCACGGTGCAGGGCACCCCGGAGGAGATCGGGATTCACTTCGATGGTGCGATGCGCATTACCCAGTTCGACGTGATCGGCCCGCGTGGCCGGGTCTCCCTGGAAGACCAGCCCGGCAATGACCCGACCGAGGAATACCATGTGCGCCCGGCCGGCGACCTGGAACCGGGGCGTTACGAGGTGCGCTGGCGTGGCCTGGCTCGTGACGGCCACATGATGTCCGGGACCTTCCGCTTTACGGTGGAGGACTGAGCCGTGGCCTGGCTGTCCGCGCTTGCCGGTGTGGATGCCTGGACGGTCGCCATGATCGTGGTGGCGGCCGGCTTCTATGCCGGTGCCTTGCTGGCGGCCGGGGCGGTGCTGTTTCGCCTGGCGTTTCCGGATCTGCCTGATCCGGAACGTCGGGCGGCCAGCCGCACGGGTGCGATCTCGGCCTGGGTCGCGATCGTGCTGGCCCTGATCGAGTGGCCGTTGCAGGCCGGGTATCTCGGGGGCGGCAATGGTGCCGCCGCAGTCGATCCGATGCTGCTCGGCGTCGTATTCGAGGGCGCGCAGGGGACTCAGCTGATCCTGGCCGTGAGCGGTTTGCTGCTGGTGCAGGCGATCCTGCTGGATGCCCGACGCCTGCCGGGGCTCGGGCATGGTCTGAGTCTCGGAGGCGTGTTGCTGGTCATGCTTGCCTTCGTGCAGGTCGGGCACACGGTGGACGAGCCGCGCGTCCTGCTGGGAGGGCTGCTGGTGCTGCATCTGCTGACTGCGGCCTTCTGGATCGGTTCGTTGTGGCCGCTGTATCGCCTGGCGGGGCACCCGCCGGCGGGTCGTGATGCCGCGCGCATCCTGGCGCGCTTTGGCCTGGTGGCGGTGTTCGGGGTCGGGCTGCTGGTGCTGGCCGGTGTGGTGCTGGCGGCCTTGCTGCTGGGCGGTGTCACGCCATTGCTCACCACGGGCTATGGGCAGTTCCTGATCGGCAAGGTCCTGATCGTCGGATTGCTCCTGCTACTGGCCGCCGCGAACAAGTGGCGGCTGGTGCCGGCGTTCGAGCGCGGCGAACCCGGGGCCCCCGGGCGGCTGCGCCGCAGTATCGCGCTGGAGGGCGGTCTGGTCGGGTCGATCCTGCTGCTGACCGCGGTACTGACCACGGTCAGTTCGCCGGCCGGTGGATAGGCGACGCGGGCGCTAGCGGTTCGGCGTCAGATGGGTCGCTGGGCGACCGTGGCGGCGAGTTCGACGTCCTCGCCCTCGCGCTGGACACGGATGTCCAGGGTCGCGCCGGGCGAGGTGCGGGCGATCACGTTGAGCGCTTCTCGCGGGGTGTTCACGCTGCTGCCGTCCAGGTGGGTGATGATGTCCCCCGGTCGGATTCCAGCTTCTTCCGCAGGCCCCTCGCGCAGGATGCCGGCGACCAGCACGCCGCGCGGCGTGTCCAGGCCGAAGGATTCGGCCAGTTCGCGGTTCATCGCCTGGACCTCGATCCCCAGCCAGCCGCGGGCGACATAGCCCTGTTCGATGATCTCGGTCATCACGCTGCGCGCCAGATCCACCGGGATCGCGAAGCCGATGCCGTGGGAGCCGCCGGAGCGCGAGAAGATCGCGGTGTTGATGCCGACGACCTCGCCGCGCGCATTGATCAGCGCGCCGCCGGAATTGCCCGGATTGATCGCCGCGTCGGTCTGGATGAAGTCCTCGAAGGTGTTGATCCCGAGCTGGTTGCGCCCGGTGGCGGAGACGATCCCCTGGGTCACCGTCTGGCCGACGCCGAAGGGGTTGCCGATGGCGAGCACGACGTCGCCCACCCGCAGGTCGCTGGAGTGCCCCACCGTGGCCACACCGAGCCCCGGCGCGCGCACGCGCAGAACGGCAAGGTCGGTATCCGGATCGATGCCGATGATCTCGGCGGGGTGGGCCTCGCCGCCGGGGAGCATGATGGCAATGGCATCAGCCTCCTCGATCACGTGGTGATTGGTGAGGATGTGCCCCTGTTCGGTCATGATGACCCCGGAACCGAGGCTGGACTGCTCCTGTTCACCCGGCGGAAGGGGCTGGCCGAAGAATTCATGCAGGCCGAGGCCGGAGGGCCGGTCGATGGTGCGCGAGGTCATGATGTTGACGACCGCGGGCGCGGCGCGGCGTACGCCGTCGGCGTAGCTGGCCGGCGCACCCGTGGCGCCCGGGGCCGGCACGGGTTCGGCGACCTGCAGATCGGCGCCGGATTCGTCGCGGCCGAGGATCTCGGGGAAGAACACCGCGATCACCACGGCCAGGGCAATGCCGGTCAGCGCGGCTTGCAGCAGAAAGCGAGAGAAATTCACCATATGCCGAATATACCGAATCAGCGTTCAACAGGGGATCCCGCCGTGGTCAATCGCGATGAACTGATGCAGGCACTGAATGCGGAGCTCGAGCCGGAGCGCTTCCGCGATTACTGCCCGAATGGCCTGCAGGTGGAGGGGCGCCGCGAGATCCGCCGGATCGTCAGCGGGGTGACCGCCTCCCTGGCACTGGTGGAGGCGGCGGTGGAGGCCGGGGCCGACCTGATCCTGGTGCACCACGGGTACTTCTGGAAGGGCGAACCGCAGGAGGTGACCGGCATGAAGCGCGAGCGCATGCGCCTGCTGCTGGCGCATGACATTAACCTGGTCGCCTTCCACCTGCCGCTGGATGCCCACCCTGTGCTTGGCAACAACACCCAGTTGGCCGGGCGCCTGGGATTCGCGATCGACGGTGTGCTGCGCGAGGACGGCGTCGGCCAGGTGGGGAGCCCGGCGCGGGTGATGTCGGCGCCCGACATGCAGGCGCATATCAGCAACGTGCTGGGGCGCGAGGCGCTGTGCGTGGAGGCCGGTGACCATCCCATCCGCCGCATCGCCTGGTGTACCGGCGGGGCCCAGTCCCTGCTTACCGAGGCCGCGGCACAGGGAGTGGATGCCTACATCAGTGGCGAGATCTCCGAGCAGACCACCCACGAGGCGCGCGAGCTGGGGGTGCACTACTTCGCTGCCGGACATCATGCGACCGAGCGCTACGGGGCCCCGGCCCTGGGCCAGTGGTGCGCGGAGCGCTTCGGTCTCGAACACCAGTTTATCGAGATCGACAATCCCGCCTGAGCGGGGGTGATCCCGCCCGCACGCGACTGCGTGCGAGATTGCAGTGCAGCCTGTTCGCTTTGGGGGCGTGCCGGACACCCCGTCCGCGCCCGTCTGTAATCAGTTGGTTATGTAGGTTTTCGACGCGCGTGACCAAGCGCAATGCTCGGTCTTAAGGCAGTAATCTACTTGACCTTATTAGCGTGTTCGGGAATTCTATCGGATTTTACAGCCCGCCCAGATGGGTATTCGCGCGTGCGGCCAAGGCCCCTCGCGTTCAGGCTGCGCCTTGGTTGCGTGGCTGCGGGAATACGATTTCAACACGTTGTTTGGAGAGACAAACATGGCAAACCAAGGCGTAAACCGAGGCCGGCGCCGGTTCCTCGTCGCCGCGACATCTGTCGTAGGCGGAGCCGGGGTCGCCGCTGTCGCGGCCCCGTTCCTGGCGTCCTTGCAGCCCAGCGCGCGCGCTCAGGCGGCCGGGGCCCCTGTCGAGTTCGACGTGTCCGCTGTCGAGCCGGGCCAGCGTGTCAGCGTCGAATGGCGCGGCCAGCCCATCTGGGTCGTGCGACGCACCGAAGAGATGATCGCCGGTTTGTCCGAGGTGACCGACCGTCTGCGTGATCCGGAGTCCGAGGTCGAGAGCCAGCAGCCGGAATACGCGCAGAACGAGCACCGTTCGCGCAATCCCGAGTTCCTGGTCGTGATCGGCATCTGCACCCATCTGGGCTGCTCGCCCACCTACCGCCCGGAGATCGGCGACCCCGAGATGGGTTCCGACTGGCAGGGTGGCTGGCTGTGCGGCTGCCACGGCTCCCGCTTCGACCTGGCCGGCCGCGTGTATCGCAACATGCCGGCGGCGACCAACCTGGTGATCCCGCGCCACATGTACCGCACGGACACCTTGCTTGTCATTGGTGAAGACGAAGACGGGGAGGCGATCTAAATGGCCAGCAATCCTGATACCAAGATCCAGGGCGGTCTGCTGGGCTGGGTCGATGCCCGCTTCCCGCTCTCCCAGATGTGGAACGAGCATCTGGCGCAGTACTACGCGCCGAAGAACTTCAACTTCTGGTATTTCTTCGGCTCCCTGGCGCTGCTGGTGCTGGTCATCCAGATCGTCTCCGGCATCTTCCTGACCATGTTCTACAAGCCCGATGCGGAACTCGCGTTCGCGTCGGTCGAGTACATCATGCGCGACGTGGAGTGGGGCTGGCTGATCCGCTACATGCATTCCACCGGCGCCTCGATGTTCTTCGTGGTCGTCTATCTGCACATGTTCCGGGCGCTGCTGTACGGCTCCTACAAGAAGCCGCGCGAGCTGATCTGGATCTTCGGTGTGCTGATCTACCTGGTGCTGATGGCCGAGGCCTTCGCCGGCTACCTGCTGCCGTGGGGCCAGATGTCCTACTGGGGCGCGCAGGTGATCGTGAACCTGTTCCAGACCATCCCGTATATCGGGCCGGATCTGGTGACCTGGATTCGCGGTGACTTCCTGCTCTCCGATGCCACGCTGAACCGCTTCTTTGCGCTGCACGTGATTGCCCTGCCGCTGGTGCTGATCATGCTGGTGGCCGCGCACATCATTGCGCTGCACGAAGTGGGCTCCAACAACCCGGACGGCATCAACATCAAGGAAAACAAGGACGAGAACGGCATCCCGAAGGATGGCATCCCGTTCCACCCGTACTACTCCGTGAAGGATCTGGTCGGTGTCGGCGTGTTCCTGATGGTCTTTGCCGTGATCATGTTCTTCTTCCCGACCGGTGGCGGCCTGTTCCTGAAGCCGGACAACATGATCCCGGCCGACCCGCTGGTCACCCCGGATCTCATCCCGCCGGTGTGGTACTTCACCTCGATGTATTCGGTGCTGCGATCCGTGCCGGATCCGTTCCTCGGCGTGGTCGCGATGGGCCTTGCGGTGGTGATGCTGTTCTTCATCCCGTGGCTGGATCGCAATCCGGTACTGTCGATGCGCTACCGCTCGTTCGCGGCCAAGTTCAACCTGGCGGTGTTCGTGGTGGCCTTCGTGATCCTCGGCTGGCTGGGTCTGCAGCAGGCCACCACGGAAGTGAGCGAGATGAGCCTGCGCTTCTCCACGGTCTACTTCGCGTTCTTCTTCCTGCTGTGGTTCCTCAGCAAGGAACGCTCCGCGGTCTTCAGCCTGATCGCATTCGCCGTGGTGGTGGGCATCTACACGATCTACGACATCCTGCGTTTCGATCCGAGTGACGCGAGTCTGATCATGTGGTCCTGGCTGATTCCGACCGTGTATCTGTTCGTGACCATGGTGGCCCCCGCCTTCGCGCGTGGCCTGGGCCGTGACCGTGCCGTTCCGGAAAGGGTGACTTCGTAATGAAAACGCTGATTGCAACTACGTTCCTGGCCGCTGCGGCCCTGTTCACCGTCCCGGCCGCCTCGGCGGCCGGGTACGACGGTGACCTGGAGAAGGCCAATATTGACGTGACCAATGAGGCCTCGCTGCAGCGCGGTGCCAACCTGTTCATGAACTACTGCATGGGTTGCCACTCCACGGAGTACATGCGCTACAACCGCGTCGCGCGGGATATCGGGCTGACCGAGCAGCACATGGAAGAGAACTTCATCTTCATTACCGACGAAGCCGGTGATCCGGTCGGTGTGGGTTCGCTGATGAAGAACGCCATGAGCGACGACTACGGCGAAGAGGCCTTCGGCGTGGTCCCGCCCGACCTGACCATGACCACCCGCATCCATGGCGAGGACTGGGTCTACACCTTCCTGAAGAGCTTCTATGTGGATGAGTCGCGTCCGCTGGGCGCGAACAATACCGTGTTCAGCAACGTCGGCATGCCGCACGTGCTGTGGGAGCTCCAGGGCTGGCAGGAGAAGGTTGTCGACGAGGACGGCAACGAGCGTCTCGAGTTGGCGCGCTCCGGTAGCATGACGCCCAGCGAATACGACCGCGCCGTGCGCGACATCGTCACCTACCTCTCCTACATGGGCGAGCCGATGCAGCTGGACCGCCAGCGGATCGGCCTGTACGTCCTGATTTTCCTCGGGATCTTCACGATCCTGGCCTACTTCTTGAAAAAGGAGTACTGGAAAGACGTACACTAGGCGGCCTGAACCGTCGCCGGCGCACTGATCAAGGATGATCGCGCGCCGGTGTTATTGACCGTCTGCCCGGCGTGGCCTCGTGCCTGGCCGGGCTAGGGAGAAAGCCATGGCGCTGGTCGCCAACCGTCGTTCCGTTATGACCCTGTTTTCTGCTCACGACTGTGTGCGCTGCCACCGGGTGCGCATCATCCTTGCGGAGAAGGACATCGCCGTGGATGTCGTGAATCTCGGGCCGGACGAGCTGCCCGAGGATCTCTCCGATCTGAATCCGTACAACGAGGTCCCGACCCTGGTGGATCGCGATCTGGCCCTGTACGGGACGCATGTCATCACCGAATACCTGGACGAGCGTTTTCCGCATCCGCCGTTGATGCCGGTGGATCCGGTTTCGCGGGCGGCCGCGCGGCTGGCGCTTTATCGCGTGGAACGCGACTGGTACGAGGGGCTGGACGCGGTCTACAAGGCCTCCGGCTCGGGGTTGACCAAGGCGCGCAAGATCCTGCGCGAGAGCCTGGTGAGCTCGGCGGAGATCTTCGAACTCAAGCCGTACTTCCTGAGTGACGAGTTCTCCATCGTTGACTGTGCCATCGCGCCCGTGATGTGGCGGCTTCCGGCGGTCGGTATCGACCTGGCCTCGCTGCCGCAGGCGATCCAGGAATACGCCGACCGTGTGTGCAAGCGCGAGTCTTTCCAGGTGAGTCTGACCGAGGCCGAGCGCGAGCTGCGCCTGTGACTTCGTCGCGCCCCTATCTGCTCCGTGCGCTGTGGGAGTGGGTCACGGATAACGGCTTCACGCCGCATATCCTGGTCGACGCCACGGTCGAGGGTGTGGTCGTGCCCGAGGCCTTTGTGGATCAGGGCAAGATCACCCTGAACGTTGGTCCCTCCGCGGTACAGGCGCTGAATATCGGGGACGACGCCGTGGCCTTCTCGGCCCGCTTCGCCGGCAACCCGAAGGATGTGTTTGTGCCGATGCCAGCGGTCCTGGCGGTCTACGCCCGCGAGAACGGGCAGGGCATGATGTTCGGCAGTGAGCCGGGGCCCGGCCCCGAGGACGATGGTCCAGGCGCGCCGCCGGATGGGTCCGGTGATGGCGGGGGCGGAGAGGATGCCCCGGCGCCCAGGCGCAAGGGGCCGTCGCTCAAGGTCGTCAAGTAGTGCGCAGGGCCCCGTATGGGGCCCGTTTCTTTTCCGGGGATGTGTGCCGTACGAAGGGGGCGTCGCCTCAGGCCGGGCCGGGTGCCTTGCCGGGGTTGAGGATGTTGTCGGGATCGAACTCGCGCTTGATGCCCGCCATCAGCCCCAGTGCCACCGGGTCCAGCTCGCGCGCCACATAGGGCCGCTTGACCAGCCCGATGCCGTGTTCGCCGGACAGGGTGCCGCCGAGCGCCAGGACCAGCGTAAAGACCCCGTCGAGGCAGCGTTCGGCCGCCGCCAGCTCCTGAGGGTCGTCCGGGTTGACCAGCAGGTTCACGTGGATGTTGCCGTTGCCGGCATGGCCGAAATTCACGATCTTGATCGCGTGCTCCGTCGCCAGGCGGTCCAGGCCCGCGATCAGCTCGGGGATGCGCGAGACCGGCACGACCACGTCCTCGTTGATCTTCTTCGGCGCCACGGTCCGCAGCGCCGGGGACAGGGCCTTGCGTACGGCCCACAGGGCCTGTGCCGCCTCGGGGGTGTCGGCGCTGTGGGTCTCCAGGCAACCGGGGCCCTCGGCCGCGGCGCGCACGCCGGCGGTGGTGGCGTCGATACCGGCCTCGGTGCCATCCGTTTCGATCATCAGGATGGCGCCGGCGTCCGCGGGCAGGGGGCAGTCCGGATCATAGTCGCGAATCATGGCAATGGCGGAGTGGTCCATGAATTCCAGTGCCGAGGGGACTTCCGCTCGGGCCATCAGGCGCGAGACGGCGCGGGCAGCGCCGCCGACATCGCGATATACCGCCTGGATCAGGCGGGTCGCCTCCGGCCTGGGGGTGAGGCGCAGCGTGGCCTCCGTGATCACGGCCAGCGTGCCCTCGGAGCCGATCAGCAGCCGGGTGAGGTCGTAGCCCACGACGCCCTTGGTGGTGTGGACCCCGGTGCGGAAGGCCTCCCCGGTTCCGGCGACGCCAGCGAGGCCCAGGGTGTTGTCTCTCGGGGTGCCGTACTTCACCGCATGCGGCCCCGCGGAGTTGTACGCCAGGTTGCCGCCCAGGGTGCAGTAGGCGCTGCTGGTCGGATCCGGTGGCCAGAAGAAGCCATGGCGTCCCGCGGCCTCCTGGATTTCGCCGTTGGTGACGCCGGGTTCCGCGATCAGCCAGCGATTGTCCGGGTCCACCTCGAGGATGCGGTTCATGTGCTCGAAGGACACCACCAGCCCCCCGTGATCCGGCACTGCGGCACCCGTGGTGCCCGTCCCGCGTCCGCGGCAGGTGAGGGCGACGCCCAGGCGCCGGCACAGCCGTACCAGCTCGCGCACGGTATCCGCGTCGCGCGGGAAGGCCACCGCGTCGGGCACCGCGTGGAGCTTCGAGTTGTCCGCGCCATACGTCCAGCAGTCCGCCGGATCGAGTAGCCGATCGCCGGGTGCCAGCAGTTGTTCCAGTTCGCGGGTCAGTGGAGTCATGGGGTGGGCTTAATCGGTGGGTGCCTGGATGGCGTCCTGCAGCCAGTCGATCCGGTCGCGGCCATCCAGGGTCATGACATCGAAACGCACCGGCCCGTTCCAGGCATGCTCCTGCAAATAGGCCTCGGCGACCCGGAGCAGGCGCGCCTGCTTGCGTCGGTCGATGCTCTCCGCGCCGCCGCCGAATCCCGGGTGGCTGCGCTTGCGTACCTCCACCAGCACCAGCGTGTCGCCCTCCTGGGCGACGAGGTCGAGCTCGCCATACGGACGGCGGACGTTGCGCGCCCGGATCTCCAGGCCGCGGGTCTCGAGGTAGGCGGCGGCCCGGTCCTCGGCGGCCTGCCCCGAGACGCCCGGGCGAAACACTCAGGAGCCTCCGGCGGGGAGGTCGATGCGCCGGGGTTCGCCGCGCTCGAAGCGCGCCCAGGCCGGTTCCCGCACCCATTCGTGATTGAACGGGTTCAGTCCCCAGGTCCCGGTGGCGCCGACCAGCTGGTGATGCGGGGCGGCGCGCACCGCTTCCTGGCGCAGGCTCAGGCGCAGCGCATCCATCCCCAGGGCGACAAAACGGGGCAGTGCCTCGTCGCCGGCGTCCGCCTCTTCGCCCAGCGGGCTTACCCGGTCGAACAGGCGCGGCGCGTCGGGAAATACGATCCCGTTCAGGTCGGCATCGCGATTCGCATCCGGACGGCCCGAATAGACATGGGCCGTCGCCATCATCGGCAGGTGGCTCGCGCGGTGAAAGTGCAGGTGCGGCACGATACGCCGCACCTGCGGGGCCGACCCGGCGATGAACAGATGGTCCACATCGGCACGTACCTGCGGATCCGCCTCCAGTTCCAGCCCGGTCCGGCGCGCCACCTCGCGAATGCGGGATTCGCTTTGCGGGATCCCCAGGGCATTGCCAATGGTGGCGTTCAGTTCGCCCGCAGTGGGCTGGACCCGGATCACGTCGCGCGGGCGTCGATCGTCCTCGGCGAGCGTCGCCTGGTAGGCGCTCGCCACGCGATCGCCGAAGGCCCCCTCCGGCAGGATCACAAGCGGATGCAGCCAGCCGGCGCGCGCGGCGCGATCGGCCACGGCCCGGGCGTCCTCTTCCGGGTTCAGAGCCAGCGTGGTCATCGCTTCGTGGGCAATGGTGCCGGCCCGGTTCAGCAGCACGGATGGAACGGCCTGATCGCTGGTTGCGACCTGCTGAACCGATTCGCGCCGCAGTGGGCCGATGATGCGCGCGACGCCCGATTCCACGCCGCGCCGGTAGAGCGCGGCCGCGGCATCCGGCTCCCCGCGAGTGTCGCGCACGATCAGGCGCCCTTTACTGCTCCCCTCTGCGTAGTAGGCCCGGGTGATCCCGTCCAGGACCGCATTGCCGAGTTCGCCGAGATCGCCCGACAGGGGCAGGAGCACCAGAGTGTCGCCCGGCGCGTCCGGCGTCAGGGGATGGGACGCCAGCAGCTCCGGCAGCAGGCTGTTGGCCGGGTGCGAGGGATGGCGTTCCCGCCACTGGCCAGCGGCCTGGCGTGCTGCGTCCTGCGTGTCGGCGCCGCGCAGCAGCCGGAACAGGCTGACCCAGGCATCGCCATCCGGCGGGTGGTTGCCCATCACTCGTTCGCGCTGGGCCGGGCGCAGGGCCGCGAGCAGACCCCACAGGCGCTGCTGGTTCTCGCTGTGCAGATCCGGCTCCATGATCAGGAGCCCATCCAGGCGCAGGCGGGCGTCCAGGGCCTGATACCATTGGCCTTCGTGTTCCAGCAGCCGGGCGTGGAGCGACAGGCCTTCACGATAGACCTCCGGTGAACGCGTCGGATCGTCCGGATCGTCCGCCCCGAGACGCTCGCGGGCCAGGCCCCAGTCGCGCTGGGCCGCCGCCAGGCGCGCGCCCAGCAGGCGGCCGGCCTGGGAGTCCCGTTCGGCGTCGGGCAGCTCGGCCCAGAGGGTGTCGGCCCGCTCCAGCTGATCCGGCGTCGCCGGGTCCAGAGCCAGGACGGCCTCGATGGCGCTCCGGACCGTCTCAGGTTCCGGGCGCGAGCGCGCCTCGCTCAGCAGCAGGCTGGCGCGGACCTCCGGCGGGAGTTCGGCCAGATCCACGCGGGGTTCGGGCTCCGGGGCCGGTTCCGGGTCCGGGCGCGGCGTGGCGCACCCGACCACAATGGCCGCCGCCAGCAGCAACAGGGCAAGGCGGGACAGGGGCCGGGCGTGTCCGGCGCGATGAAGGGGTCGGGGCACGATGGTGGTCACGAGGTTTCCCTGGCGAATGAGGAGTCAGTATTGAAAGCGCATCAGGCCGTGTCAACGAACTGGGGCACGTTGTGGGTCGTGGCCACGCCGATTGGTAATCTCGGCGACATGAGCCCGCGTGCGGGCGAGATCCTGGCCCGGGTGCAGCGCATTGCCGCGGAGGATACGCGACACAGCGCCGGACTGCTGGCCCACCTGGGTGTGCATACGCCGCTGGTCAGCCTGCACGAGCACAACGAGGCCGAGCGAATCCCGGCGCTGCTCGAGGCATTGCAGGCGGGGGAGTCGGTGGCCCTGGTCTCGGATGCGGGCACGCCGCTGGTGTCCGATCCCGGCTTCCGTCTGGTGCGCGCGGCGCGGGAGGTGGGCGCGCCGGTGCGGGCCGTTCCGGGCCCCAGCGCCCCGCTGGCGGCGCTGGCCGTGGCGGGGTTGCCATCCGACCGGTTCTGTTTCGAGGGCTTTCTGCCGCACGCGGCCGGGGCGCGTCGGCGGCAGCTGGAGGTGCTGCTGGCCCAGCCGGTTACGACGATCGTGTTCGAGTCGTCTCATCGTATCCGGGCTGCGGCCGGGGACCTTGCCGGACTGGCGCCCGAGCGCGAGGTATTCCTGGCGCGCGAGCTGACCAAGCAGTTCGAGGAGCACTACCGGGGCGTCGCTGCGGACCTCCCGGCCTGGCTGGATGCGGATGCCAACCGCACCCGCGGCGAGTTTGTCCTGATCCTGGGGGCGGCGCCGGCCCCGGAAACCGGCGGCGAGGCCGACGAGCCGCTGGCGGCCGAACACGAGCGCCTGCTCGCCGCGCTACTGCAGGAGCTCCCCCTCAAGCGTGCCGCGCGCCTGCTCTCCGATGCCACCGACCTGCCACGCAACCGCGTCTACTCCCGCGCCCTGGCCCTCAAGGACGCCCAAAGCTAAGGCCTGTTTTTCACCACGAAGCACACGAAGGGACGAAGAAGGGCAAGGTCAAGGGCGCTTCAGAGGAAGTCGCGAAGGTTTGAAGGAATGAATGCGGGTTGAACCCACTGGGCTCGGACGGTGTAGCAATGAGTGTCCGGCCAATCCTGCCAGCAGTAACGCCCTTCTATCCTTCCAGCCTTCCTGTCATTGCTTTTGACCTTGCCCTTCTTCGTGCCTTCGTGTGCTTCGTGGTGAACAAAAGGGGGGCGTCGGCGGCCAGGCCCCTGAAAAGCCTTGCGTTCCGGGGCGGGGCGGCGTACAAGGAGCGCGGGAGTCGGCCGGGCAGTCGCTGCATCCTCGGATGTGGAGGAAAGTCCGGGCTCCACAGGGCAGGACGCCAGGTAACACCTGGGCGGCGCGAGCCGACGGAAAGTGCCGCAGAAAATACACCGCCGATGGCCTTCGGGCACAGGTAAGGGTGAAATGGTGCGGTAAGAGCGCACCGCGCGACTGGTAACAGTTCGTGGCAGGGTAAACCCCGTCCGGAGCAAGGCCAAATAGGGGTGCATGGTGTGGCCCGCATCGCACCCGGGTAGGCTGCACGAGGCGTCCGGTGACGGACGTCCCAGATGAATGACTGTCCACGACAGAACCCGGCTTATGGCCGGCTCCCACTTTTTCCCACCTGTGAGTCTCCCGCCGCCGTGCCGGTTCGGGCCGGTCCCGCTGTGTCCGCGGCAAACTTGTAAAGTGATGCATGAAGTTTGGGCCTCAACGCGAGGCTTTTAATACCCTTCTTCCAGCTCTTTCGGCGCCCTCGCGTCGGTCGCGCTAAGTCTCTGTGATTCAACGCTTATTTTTTGTTTTTCGGGGTCGATTTTCTTGACTCTGGAGGATGCCCGTACCTATAGTGTCGAAAAGTGGGTCAAAGTGGGGAAAGGTGGGTAACCACCGCTACCAGCCATGTTTCGAGGCGTCAGCCAGCTCAATCTGGATGCGAAGGGCCGCCTGGCCATGCCGGCGCGGTATCGCGACGACCTCGCTGCGAGCTGCAACAGCCAGCTCGTGATTACCGTTGATCCCTCCCGTTGCCTCCTCCTCTACCCGTTTCCGGAATGGGAGCGCATCGAGCAGAACCTGATGTCCCGCCCCAACATGAATCCCAAGGTGCGCAATCTGCAGCGCCTGCTGGTGGGTCATGCCACCGAATGCGAGCTGGATGGCAGCGGCCGGTTGCTGCTGCCCACGCCCCTGCGTCAGTACGCCGGCCTGGAAAAGCGGGTCGTGCTGCTGGGGCAGGGCAAGAAGTTCGAGATCTGGGACGAGGCCACCTGGGAGGAGACCTGCGCCCAGGTGCTGGGGGGTGACGTGGATGACGAAGCGCTCGAGTCCATCGCGTTGTGACGGGCATGGAATCCGTCTCCCATATTCCGGTGCTGCGCGACGCGGTGCTGGAGGGCCTGGCCGTGCGAGCTGACGGCTTCTATGTCGATGGCACCTTCGGCCGCGGTGGCCATAGCCGGGCCATCCTGGCGCGGCTGGGGCCGGAGGGCCGGCTGCTGGCCATGGACCGTGATCCGGAAGCCGCGGCGTCCGCCGAGGTGCTGGCCGACGACCCCCGCTTCGCCTTCGAGGCCGGGCCGTTCTCGACCATGGCGGACACGCTGCGCCGGCGCTTTCCCGAACGCGGCCCGGACGGGGTGTTCCTGGATCTGGGCGTGTCCTCGCCGCAGCTCGATACGCCCGAGCGCGGCTTCAGCTTTCAGCATGATGGTCCGCTGGATATGCGCATGGACCCCGCCAGCGGCGAGAGCGCCGCGGACTGGCTGGCGCGCGCCGACGAGGGCGAGATCGCCGATGTGATCTACCACTATGGCGAGGAGCGCCACTCGCGGCGCATCGCCCGCGCCATCGTGGCCGCGCGCGCCGAGGCGCCGATTACCCGTACCGCCGCGCTGGCCGAGATCGTGCGCCGGGCCGTGCCGAAGCGCGAGCCGGGCAAGCACCCGGCGACCCGTACCTTCCAGGCCCTGCGCATCTTTGTGAACCGGGAGCTGGCCGAACTGGAGCAGTGGCTGGCCACGATCCCGGACGTCCTGCCGCCCGGCGCGCGGCTGGTGGTCATCAGCTTTCATTCGCTGGAAGACCGCATGGTGAAGCAGGCCCTGCGCAAGCCGGTGTCCGACGTGCGGCTGCCGAAGGGTCTGCCGGTGATGCCGGAGGAGCCGGAGCGCAAGCTGCGGCCGGTCGGCAAGCCGGTGCACGCCGATCGCGAGGAACAGCGCATCAATCCGCGCTCGCGCTCGGCCGTGCTGCGTGTCGGGGAGCGACTCTGATGGTCGCGCGCGGACTTCTGGCAGTGGCGCTGGCGACCGGCGTGTTTGCCTCGGCGATCGGGGTCGTCGCGGCGAAGCACGAGGCCCGCCAGGCCTTCGTCGACCAGCAGCAGGCGCTCGCCCAGCGCGATGTCCTGAATCTGGAATGGACGCAGTTGCAGATCGAGCAGTCGACCTGGGCGACCCAGGGCCGGGTCGAGGAACAGGCGCGCCGGCAGCTGGACATGATCCAGCCGGATTCCGACCGCATCGTGGTGATCGGGGGTGATGTGTGGGCGCGCTGAAGCGGCAGATCAGCGGCGGTCGCCTGAAGGTCGTGATCGGCGTGTTCGCGCTGGCGGGTATCGCGTTGCTGTTGCGCGCCGTCGACCTGCAGGTGCTGGAGCGCGACTTCCTGACCTCGCAGGGCGAACAGCGCCAGGTGCGCACCCTGACCGAGTCCGCCCATCGCGGCATGATCACCGACCGCCATGGCGAACCGCTGGCGATCTCGGCCCCGGTGCAGACCGCCTGGGCCAATCCGCAGGACCTGATGGAACAGCGCGATCGCTGGTCGGATCTGGCGGCGGCGCTGGAGGTGGAGCCTGCGTGGCTGGCGGAGCGGATCGAGAGCCGGTCCTCGCGCGAGTTCGTCTATCTGCGCCGCCACATGCTGCCGGAACAGGCCGAACGCGTGGCCGCGCTGCGCATGCAGGGGGTGGGGCTGACCCGCGAGTTCCGTCGCTACTATCCGCACGGCGAGGCGACGTCGCACGTACTCGGCTACACCAACATCGACGATCAGGGCCAGGAGGGCGTCGAGCTGGCCTTCGATCAGTGGCTCTCGGGCCAGCCGGGAGCCAAGCGCGTGCTGCGCGATCGCCACGGCCGCACCATCCGCGACGTCGCCAGCATTCGCCCCGCGCGGGACGGCAATACGCTGGCGCTGACCCTGGATCAGCGCCTGCAGTACCTGGCCTACCGCGAGCTGAAGGCCGCGGTCGCCGAACACAACGCGCGGGGCGGCTCCGCGGTGATGCTGGACGCCCGCAGCGGCGAGGTGCTCGCGCTGGTCAACCAGCCCGGCTTCAATCCGAATAACCGTGGTGCCATCCGTTCCGACCGCGCTCGCAACCGCGCCATCACCGATACCATGGAGCCGGGCTCGGTGATGAAGCCCTTCACCGTCGCGGCGGCCCTGGATGCCGGGGTGGTGGATGCCAACGCCACGCTGGAGACCGGCCCCGGTACCATGCGTGTCGGGCGCCTGACCGTTCGTGACCTGCGCGATTACGGGACCATCGACCTGACCACCCTGATTGCCCGCTCCAGCAACGTCGGGGCCACGCAGCTGGCGCTGGAAACCCCGGCGGATCGCTTCTGGCAGACCCTCCACCAGGCCGGATTCGGGCAGGCGCCGGGCACCCATTTCCCCGGCGAGGCCCGCGGGCGCCTGCGGGACTTCACCACCTGGCGCGAGGTCGAGCAGGCCACGCTCGGCTATGGCTACGGCCTGTCGCTGTCGCCGCTGCAGATGGCGGCCGCCTACACCGCCTTCGCCAACGACGGCGAGCGCGTGCCGGTCCGGCTGGTGCGCACCGCCGACGACCTGCGCGAACCGGCGCGGGTGATGTCCCCGCGCACCGCGCGCCAGGTACTGGCGATGATGGAACACGTGATCGGCACCGAGGGCACGGCCCGCCAGGCGGCGATCGATGGCTACCGGGTGGCCGGCAAGACCGGCACCAGCCGCAAGAGCGGCCCGGGCGGCTATACCGAGGACCGCTATTTCTCCAGTTTTGTCGGCCTGGCCCCGGCCTCCGATCCGCGCTTCGTGATGGCCGTGGTCATCGACGAACCCGATGCCGGGGTCTACTACGGCGGCGCCGTCGCGGCCCCCGTGTTCCGGCAGGTGGTGGGCTCGGCCCTGCGCATGTTCAATGTGCGTCCGGACGCGATGCCGGAAATCCCGATGCGCCTGGCGGCGGAACACGAGGGGGCCACATGATGGCCGCCCGCGATACCCGAGGCGAGGCTGCACCCGTGCTGGGCGATCTGCTGCCCGCCGGGTCCCTGCGCCCCGACCAGGCGGCCCTGCCGGTCGCCGACCTGGTCCAGGACAGCCGCCGGGTCGGCCCCGGCGCGGTCTTTGTGGCCCTGGCCGGCACCCACGGGCACGGCCTGGCGCACGCCGCCGATGCGGCTGGCCGTGGCGCCCGGGTCATCCTCTGGGACGAGGGCGAGCCCCCGGAATCCGCCGTGGAGGTCCCGCTGATCCATGTGCCGGGCCTGCGCGACCGGCTGCCGCAGATGGCGCGCGCTTTGTTCGGGGCGTGGCCGGAGGCGGCCCCCCTGGTGGCGGTGACCGGCACCGATGGCAAGACCACGGTGACCCACCTGATCGCGCTCGCCCTGGAGGCCCTGGGCCGGCCCACCGGCCTGATCGGCACCCTCGGCGTTGGGCGTCCCGGGCAGCTGGAGGCGACCGGGCACACCACGCCCGGGGTGCTCGATCTGCATCGTCATCTGGCGGATCTGGCGGGGTCCGGTTGCCAGGCCGTGGCGCTGGAGGCCTCCTCGCACGGTCTGGCGCAGGGGCGCCTTGCCGGGGCCCCGATCACGGTCGGCGTGCTGACCTGCCTGAGTTCCGACCACCTCGATTTCCACGGCAGTCAGGAGGCCTATGCCGAGGCCAAGGCCCGCCTGTTCGCCTGGCCCGGCCTGCAGACGGCGGTGCTGAACATCGACGACGCCTTCGGGCGCCGGATCGCCGGGGGACTGCCGCCGGGTGTTCGCGCCCTGACCTACAGCGCGACCGGGGCGCCGGCCGACCTGCGCGCCCGCGACGTGGCGGCGACGCCGGACGGGCTGTGCTTCACGCTCGAGACCGAGGGCCAGACCCGCACGGTCCAGTCCACGCTGTTCGGCCTGTTCCAGGTGGGCAACCTGCTCGCGACCCTTGCCACGCTGCAGGCGCTGGGCCTGGAGCGTGAACAGGCCATCGCCGCCCTCGCGCGGCTGCCCGGCGTGCCCGGGCGCATGGAGCGCTTCCCGCTGCCCAACGGGGCCCTGGCGGTGGTCGACTATGCCCACACCGCCGAGGCGCTGGACGCCGCCTTGCGCGCCCTGCGGCCTCACACCGAGGGACGCCTGAGCGTGGTCTTCGGGTGCGGTGGCGAGCGCGACCGCGGCAAGCGTCCGGCGATGGGACGGGTGGCCTGCGAGCGTGCGGACGTGGTCTTCGTGACCGACGACAACCCGCGCGGCGAGGACCCGGCCGAGATCCGAGCCGAGATTCTTGCCGGCTGTGCCGCGGCCGCCGAATGCCACGAGATTGGTGACCGCGCCACCGCGATCGCCAGTGCCCTGGCGGAGGCCGGCGCGGGCGATGTGGTGCTGGTGGCCGGCAAGGGCCACGAGACCACTCAGGAGATTCGCGGGCAACGGTATCCGTTCAGCGACCGCGAGCAGGTGCGAACCGTGGGGCGCCGGCATCTGCAGGACACGCGCGACCCGCAGCGCGCGACCGGGGAGGAGGGAGAATGATTCGCATGACCAGCCAGGAACTGGCCGAGGCCGTGAAGGGGCGCCTGCAGGGGGCGGGCGACGTGGCCTTCGAGGGCGTGTTCACGGACACCCGCGAGCCCCGCCCCGGGGCGCTGTTTATCGCGCTGAAGGGGCCCAACTTCGATGCCCACACGCAGGTGGCCGCCGATCTGCCGGCGCCGGTGCTGCTGGTGGAGCGCGCCCTGGATGTCCCGCAGCCGCAGGTCATTGTCTCCGATACGCGCGAGGCCCTGGGGCGACTCGGCCGCCACTGGCGCCGCCAGAGCCGGGCGCGGGTGATCGCCCTGACCGGTTCGAACGGCAAGACCACCACCAAGGAGATGCTGCGCTGCATCCTCGAGGGCGCAGGCTCCGTGCATGCCACCGCGGGCAATCTGAACAACGAGATCGGCGCGCCACTGACGCTGCTGGCCATGCCGCAGGACGTGGACTACGCAGTGATCGAGCTGGGCGCCAATCACGCCGGCGAGATCGGCCGTATGGTGCGCTGGGTCGAGCCGCAGGTGGCCATGATCACCAATGCCGGGCGCGCACATCTGGAGGGCTTCGGGAGCCTCGAGGGCGTGGCGCATGCCAAGGCCGAGATCTACTCCGGGCTGCCCGCCCAGGGCGGTACCGCCGTGATCAATCTGGACGACCCGTTTGCCGACTACTGGCTGTCCCTGAACGAGCACCACCACTGCCAGCGCTTCTCGCTGGAGGGCGGCGGCGAGGTCGAGGGGATGTGGCAGGCCCCGGACCGGCTGCGGCTGGCGATCCTCGGCGCCGGGCGCGACCTGCGCCTGGCCGGCCCCGGGCGCCATCTCGCGGCGAACGCCGTCGCTGCGGCCGCCGCGGCCAACGCGGTGGGCATCGGGATCGACCGCATCGTCGAGGGCCTGGCGCGCTGGAAGCCCGTCCGCGGGCGCCTGCAGGAACTGTGGCATGTCACTGGCGCACGCCTGTGGGACGACAGCTACAACGCCAATCCGGACTCGCTGCGGGCCGGGCTGGAGGTGCTGGCGGCCATGCCCGGCCGGCGCATCCTGGTGCTGGGCGCGATGGGCGAGCTGGGCTCGGAGACCCGCGAACTGCATCGCGAAACGGGCCGGCTGGCCCGGGCCATGGGCATCGACCACTGCCTCGCCCTGGGCGACGCCGCGCGCGACAGTGCCGAGGCGTTCGGTGACGGTGGCGAATGGTTTGCCGATCACGGCGCATTGCAGGCGCGCCTGGAGGCGCTCCTGGCCGAGGGTACGACGGTGCTGGTGAAGGGCTCGCGCAGCCAGCACATGGAACGGATCATCGAGGGGCTGGATCTGGCCTCGGCAGCGCCGGAGGTGGCGGATGCTCTACGCGCTGACTGAGTACCTGAGCCAGTTCTATTCCGCGTTCACGGTCTTTCAGTACCTGACCGTTCGCGCCATCCTCGGGGTGGTCACGGCGCTGGCGATCGCGCTGCTGATCGGCCCGGCGATGATTCGCCGCCTCACTGTCGGCAAGGTCGGCCAGCAGATCCGTGACGACGGCCCCGAGTCGCACCTGACCAAGGCCGGCACCCCGACCATGGGCGGCGCGCTGATTCTGGTCGCGGTGGCCATCGCCACCCTGCTCTGGAGCGACCTGACCAACCGCTTCGTCTGGCTCGTGCTGCTGACGACCCTCGCGTTCGGTGCGGTCGGCGGCTGGGATGACTACCTGAAGCTGCGCTATGGCAACAGCAAGGGGCTGTCGGCGCGCGCCAAGATCCTGTGGCAGACCCTGTTCGCCCTGATCGCGGCCGGCGTGATCATGTACACCGCGCAGGGCCCGGTGGAGACCACGTTCTACCTGCCGGTGTTCAAGGACATCCAGTTCAGCCTGGGCTGGTTGTTCATCCCGCTGGTCTGGCTGGTCGTGGTCGGTTCCTCGAACGCGGTGAACCTCACCGACGGGCTGGACGGCCTGGCGATCATGCCTGCGGTGCTGGTGGCCGGGGCCCTGGGCGTGTTTGCCTACGCGGCGGGTCATGCGGTGTTCGCCGACTATCTCGGCATCCCGGCGGTGCCCGGGGTGGGCGAGGTCGTGATCTTCACCGCCGCGCTGGTCGGCGCCGGGCTCGGGTTCCTGTGGTTCAACACCTACCCGGCCCAGGTCTTCATGGGCGATGTCGGGGCCCTCGCGCTGGGCGCGGCCCTGGGCATGCTGGCGATCCTGACCCGGCAGGAGATCGTCCTGCTGATCATGGGCGGCATCTTCGTGCTGGAGACGCTGTCGGTGATGCTGCAGGTCGCCTCGTTCAAGCTCACCGGGCGGCGCATCTTCCGCATGGCGCCGCTGCATCACCACTTCGAACTCAAGGGCTGGCCGGAGCCGCGCGTGATCGTGCGTTTCTGGATCCTGACCGTGGTGTTCGTGCTGATCGGTCTCGCGACCCTGAAGGTGCGCTGATCCCATGATGCGAGCCAGCGGCGACAACCTGATCGTGGGCCTGGGGGCGACCGGACTGTCGGTGGCCCGCTTCCTGCGCGCGCAGGGCCAGTCGTTTGCGCTCACCGATACCCGGGCGGCCCCCGCGGCGCTGGCTACGGGCGCGGACTGGGTGAACGCCGCCTGGGTGGGGCCGCTGGACGATCTGGATGCCACGGCCTTCGCCCGAATTGTGGTCTCGCCCGGTGTCGCCCTGGAACACCCCGTCCTGCAGCAGGCGCAGGCGGCCGGTGCCCGCCTGATCGGGGACATCGATCTGTTGGCCGAGCAGGCGACCGCCCCGGTGATCGCGATCACCGGCTCCAACGGCAAGAGCACCGTGACCGCCCTGGTGGGCGAGCTGCTCCAGGCCGCTGGCTACCGTGTCGCGGTCGGCGGCAACTTCGGGACCCCGGCGCTGGACCTGCTGGAATCGGCGCCCGATCTGTACGTGCTGGAGCTGTCCAGCTTCCAGCTGGAGCGCAGCCACACATTGGCGCCGGCCGCCGCCGCCATCCTGAATATCTCCCCCGACCACCTGGATCGCTACGCCGACCTGGACGCCTATGTGCGCGCCAAGGCCCGGATCCTGGATCGCGCCCAGCGCGGCGTGCTGAATCGCGAGGACACCTGGCTGCGCGAGATCGCGCTGCCGCAGGACCTGCAGGTGATCTCCTTCGGTCTCGACGCCCCGCCGCGTGCGGTCGACTTCGGCGTGCGTCCGGCCCCCGAGGATGGCCCCGAGCTGGTGCATGGCGACGAGGGCCTTCTCGCCACGGGTCGCCTGCGCCTGCGGGGGCAGCACAACTGGGCCAACGCCCTGGCCGCGCTGGCGCTGGCCTGGCCGTGGCTGGAGCCAGGCGCGCCCCGGGCCCGCGCACTGGCGGCGCTCGCCGAGTTCCCCGGGCTGCCGCACCGCTCGCAGTGGATTGCCGAGGTCGACGGGGTCGCATACATCAACGACTCCAAGGGTACCAACGTGGGCGCCACCCTGGCCGCGCTGCGCGGTACGCCGGGGCCGCTGGTGCTGATTGCCGGGGGGCAGGGCAAGGGCCAGGACTTCGCCCCGCTGGCGGATTACATCCCGGGCAAGGTCCGCGGGGTGGTCCTGCTGGGCGAAGACGCGCCGGCCATCGCCCGCGCCCTGGCATCAGTGGTGCCGGTGCAGCGCGTCGACGACATGGCCGCCGCGGTCGCCCAGGCCGCCGCCTGGGCGGAGCCCGGGGATACCGTGCTGCTGTCGCCGGGCTGTGCCAGCCTGGACATGTACGAGAATTACCAGGCGCGCGGCGACGACTTCGCCCGCGCGGTGCGGGGGCTCGCGGCATGAGTGTCTCGAGTAGCCGCCTCGGACTGCCGGATCGCGGCCTGGTGGCCGGCCTGCGCGATCACGTGGACCTGCCTCTGCTGGCGGTCGCGGCGACCCTGCTGGGGATCGGGCTGGTGATGGTCGCCTCGGCCTCCATGGGGTTGGGCGAGCGCTATTTCGGCAATACCTGGCACTTCTTCCAGCGCCAGGTGATCTTCGCCGCTATCGGTCTGGCGGTGGCGACCTTCCTGTGGTCGGTTCCGCTGGCGCGCTGGGAGCGCGCGGGGCCTTGGTTGCTGATCCTGGTGATGGTGCTGCTGATCGCCGTGCTGATCCCCGGGGTGGGCCGCACGGTGAACGGGGCGACCCGCTGGATCCCGCTGGGCATGTTCAACCTCCAGGTGGCGGAGCTGGTGAAATTGCTGGTGGTGATGTACCTCGCCGGCTACATCGTGCGCCACTACTCGACGCTGCGCCTGCATTTCCTCGGCTTCATCCGTCCGCTGATCGTGCTCGGGGTGGGCACCATCCTGATGCTGCTGCAGCCCGACTTCGGGGGGGCGGCGATCATGCTGGCGATCGGCATGGGCATGCTGTTCCTGGCCGGTGCCAAGCTGTGGCAGTTCGCCGCGCTGGGGGTCACGATCGGCGCCGGTATGGCGGTGGTGGCGGTCGCGGCACCCTACCGCGTGGCGCGCCTGACGGCCTTCCTCGACCCCTGGCAGGACCCGTTCGCCACCGGCTTTCAGCTGACCCAGTCGCTGATCGCGATCGGCTCCGGCGGCTGGTTCGGGGCCGGGCTGGGCAACAGCGTGCAGAAGCTGTTCTACCTGCCGGAGGCGCACAACGATTTCCTGTTTGCGGTCTTTGCCGAGGAGTTCGGCTTCGTCGGCGTTATCGCCCTGATCGCGCTGTTCGGGGTGCTGGTCTGGCGCTGCATCCGTATCGGCCTGTATGCCGAGCGCGCCGGCCATGCCTTCGCCTCCCATCTGGCGTTCGGTGTGGCGATCTGGATGGGCCTGCAGGCCTTCCTGAACCTCGCCGTGAACATGGGGCTGCTCCCGACCAAGGGGCTGACCCTGCCGTTTCTCAGTTACGGCGGCAGTTCGCTGATTGTCTCGCTGGCGGCCATCGGCCTGGTGATGCGCGTCTACCGCGAGGCCCAGGTGCCCGCTCCCCGGGCGGCGCAGCCGTCCCGTCGCCGGCGGGGAGGTGCGGCATGAACGCCCCGCGCATCCTGATCATGGCTGGCGGCACCGGAGGCCACGTGTTCCCCGGGCTGGCGGTGGCCGAGGAGCTGCGTGCCCGCGGCGCCGAGGTGCGCTGGCTGGGTACCACCCGCGGCGTGGAGGCGCGGCTGGTACCGGAGTCCGGCATCGAACTGACAACCCTCCCCATCGCCGGGATTCGCGGCAAGGGCGTGATCGGACTGGCGCTGGCGCCGTGGCGGCTGGGTCTGTCGCTGTGGGCGGCGCTGGGCCTGATGACGCGCCTGCGCCCGGACGCCGTGATCGGTTTCGGCGGCTTCGCGGCCGGGCCCGGCGGCCTGATGGCGGCCGCGCTGGGGCGCCCCCTGGCGATCCACGAACAGAACGCGGTGGCCGGCCTGACCAACCGCTGGCTGGCGAAGGTCGCCGACCGGGTGTACTCCGGCTTCGAGCACAGTTTTCCCGAACGGGTGGCGGTCACGGTCGTGGGCAACCCGGTGCGCGCGCAGATCGCCGGCCTGCCCGTCCCGGAGGTCCGCTTCGACGAGCGCGAAGGCCCGCTGAACATCCTGGTCCTGGGGGGCAGCCTGGGTGCCCGCTCCCTTAATCGGACCCTGCCCGCGGGCCTGGCGATGGTGGCGGCGCAACAGCCCCTGAACATCCGCCACCAGGCCGGCGAACGCACCCTGGAGGAGGCCCGGGCCGCCTACGCCGAAGCCGGGCTGGCGGCCGAGATCTCCGCCTTTATCGAGGACATGGCCGCCGCTTACGCCTGGGCGGACCTGGTGATCTGTCGCGCCGGGGCCCTGACCGTGGCCGAGGTGGCCGCCGCCGGGGTGCCGGCGATCTTCGTCCCCTATCCACATGCGGTGGATGACCACCAGACCGCGAACGCCGAGGCCCTGGTGCGCGCGGGCGCGGCCTGGATGATCGCGGATGCCGAACTGACGGCCCAGGCCATCTTTGACCGGGTCGGGCCGCTGGATCGCGAGGCCCTGCGGGCCCGCGCGGTCCTGGCGCGCGAGCAGGCCTGCCCGGACACGGTGCAGCGCCTGGCCGACGCCTGCATGGAGATGGCGGGTGCCCGCCCGGAGGGATCGTCATGAACGCCACGCGCCTGCCGCGTCACGCAATGCGCCGCATTCGCCGTATCCACTGCGTCGGGATCGGGGGTTCCGGCATGAGCGGGATCGCCGAGGTCCTGCACCAGCTGGGTTACCGGGTCTCCGGTTCCGACCTGGGGCAGTCGGCGATGGTCGAGCGCCTGAAGGCGATGGACATCCCGGTGGTGGCGGCCCATACCGAGGCGAACGTGGCGGACGCGGACGTGCTGGTGGTTTCCAGCGCGATCAACCCGTCCAACCCAGAGGTCCAGGAGGCCCGTCGTCGGGGTATCCCGATTGTGCGCCGCGCCGAAATGCTCGCCGAACTGATGCGTTTTCGCTACGGCATCGCGGTGGCCGGCACCCACGGCAAGACGACCACCACCAGCCTGGTCGCCAGTGTCCTGGCGGAGGCGGGCATGGATCCGACCTTTGTGATCGGCGGGCGCCTGAACAGCACGGCCAGTCACTCCAACCTCGGGGCCGGTGACTACCTCGTGGCCGAGGCCGACGAGAGCGATGCCTCGTTCCTCCATCTGCAGCCAATGATCAGCATCGTGACCAACATCGATGCCGATCACCTGGGGACCTATGGCAACGACTTCGGCAAGCTGCGCGCCACCTTCCTCGAGTTCCTGCATCACCTGCCGTTCTACGGCATCGCCGTGCTGTGCGCGGACGACCCGCAGGTGCGCGACCTGTATCCGGAACTGGAGCGCCCGCGCCTGACCTACGGCATCGAGCAGCCGGCCGACGTGCGCGCCCTGAATGTGCGCCAGGAAGGCGTGCGCATGTACTTCGATCTGGCCCTGCCGGGGCAGGCCGCATTCCCCGTGACCCTCAACCTGCCCGGCCGCCACAACGTGCTGAACGCCCTGGCCGCGGCGGCGGTCGCGCACGAGCTGGAGGTGGCGCCGACCGCGATCCAGGCCGCGCTGGAGCGTTTCCAGGGCATCGGCCGGCGCTTCCAGGTCCAGTCCTGGCAGGCCCCCAGCGGCCCGGTGACCCTGGTCGACGACTACGGCCATCACCCGCGGGAGATCGCCGCGACCCAGGCCGCCGCGCGCGATGCCTGGCCGGATCGGCGGCGCATCACGATCTTCCAGCCGCATCGCTATACCCGCACGCGTGACCTGTTCGAGGACTTTGTCGAGGCGCTGTCGGAGACCGATGTGCTGATCCTGCTGGAGGTGTATGCCGCCGGCGAGGAGCCGATCCCCAGTGCCGACGGCCGCAGCCTGGCGCGGGCCATCCGCCTGCGCGGTCAGGTCGAACCGGTGTTTGTCGAACGCGCCGACGACGTCGTCGACGTCCTCGGGCGCATGCTGCACGCGGATGACGTGGTCATTGCCCAGGGCGCCGGCGACATCGGCCGGCTGGCCGGTCTGCTCCCCGAACAGCTGAGCGCGTCCGGCGAGGGGGGCACATGATGGCGGCGCGCGAGATCGAGCCGATGGCGACGCCGTTCGCCGGGGAGCCGCGCGGGCGGCTGCAGGCCCGGGTGCCGCTGGCCGGGCTCACGTCGTGGCGGGTCGGCGGGCCGGCCGACTGGCTGTTCCAGCCGGTCGACCTCGACGATCTGGTGGCCGCGTTGCGCGACCACGCGAGCCACGCCCCGCAGATGCCGGTGACCTTCCTCGGGCTTGGCAGCAACGTGCTGATCCGCGACGGGGGTGTCGACGGGCTGGTGGTGCACCTGTCGGGTGTCCTCAACGAGCGCCGGCGCCTGGACGGTGACCGTCTGCTGCTGGGCGCCGGGCTGGCCTGTGCCCAGGCCGCGCGCTTCGGGGCCCGCGAGGGGCTGGTCGGGGCCGAGTTCCTGGCCGGCATCCCGGGCACGGTGGGGGGCGCGCTGTACATGAATGCGGGGGCCTGGGGCGGCGAGATCTGGCCGCTGGTGGAATCGGTGGCCACGGTGGATGTGCGCGGTGAACTGCATACCCGCACGCCGGCGGATTACTCCATCGGCTACCGCAGTGTCCGGGGCCCGGAAGACGAATGGTTCACCGGCTGCGTGCTGCGGCTGGCCCCGGGCGACCCCGAAGCCGGAACCCGACGCATCCGCGAACTCCTGCGCGAGCGCTCGGCGAAGCAGCCGCTGGGTCTGCCGTCCTGCGGTTCGGTCTTCCGTAATCCGGAGGGGGATCACGCGGCGCGTCTGGTGGAGGCGGCCGGGTTGAAGGGCCTGCGCCGCGGCGCGGCGGAGATCTCGCCCAAGCAC
This sequence comes from Thioalkalivibrio sp. ALE25, assembly GCF_000377285.1. Classification (NCBI taxonomy): domain Bacteria; kingdom Pseudomonadati; phylum Pseudomonadota; class Gammaproteobacteria; order Chromatiales; family Ectothiorhodospiraceae; genus Thioalkalivibrio; species Thioalkalivibrio sp. ALE25. The sequence goes on from NZ_KB897925.1 coordinate 232,277, forward strand.
GCCAATTTCATCACCCACGACGGGACGGCCCGCGCCGCCGATATCGAATGGCTGTTGCGCCACGCCCAGGACGCGGTGGAGCGGCGCTTCGGGGTGCACCTGGAGCCGGAGGTCCGGGTGCTGGGCCGCGCCGCGGGTGCGAACGAGACAAGCGAGGGAACGGCATGAGCAAGCGAAGCGCACAAGACTACGGCCGGGTCGCGGTCCTGATGGGTGGCTGGTCCGGCGAGCGCGACATCTCGCTCCAGAGTGGCCAGGCCGTGCTGGCGGCCCTGCAGCGCCAGGGCGTGGATGCCCACCCGCTGGACCTGACCCGCGAGAGTGCCCGCTGCCTGGCGCTGGAGGGCTTCGACCGGGTGTTTATCGTGCTCCACGGCGAATGTGGCGAGGACGGCACGTTGCAGGGCTGCCTCGACATGGCGGGTGTGCCATACACCGGGACCGGCGTGCTTGGCTCCGCGCTGGGCATGGACAAGCTGGCCTGCAAGCGGCTGTGGGCGGGCAGCAATCTGCCCAGCGCGCCCTACCGCCTGCTGACACCCGGTTTCGATCCGGAGGCGGTCGCCGAGGCCCTGGGCCTGCCGCTGATCGTGAAGCCGGCCCGCGGGGGCTCCAGCCTCGGCATCACGCGGGTCGATCGCGTCGCGGATCTGCCGGCGGCGTTCGAGGCGGCCCGGCTGCAGCCGGGCCAGGTGTTCGCCGAGCAGTGGATCCGCGGGCGCGAGTACACCGTCGCGATCCTCGGCAACGAGCCGCTGCCCGTGGTGGAGATCCGTACCCCGGGTGGGTTCTACGACTACCACGCCAAGTACGAGGCCGATGATACCGGCTACGTCTGCCCGCCCCCGCTGGATTCGAGCGCGCTTCTGGAGCTGCAGTCCCTGGCGATCGCGGCCTTCGCGACGCTGGAGGGCTGCGGCTGGGGCCGGGTTGACATCCTGCAGGACGAGCACGGCGAGAACTTCCTGATCGAGGTGAACACCATCCCGGGCATGACCGATCACTCCCTGGTGCCCAAGGCGGCCGCGCAGGCCGGGATCGACTTTGACGAGCTGTGCCTGCGCATCCTCGATTCCAGTTTCGAGTGTGGAGGGCTGCGTTGAACGCACGCCGCACAACCCGACCCGCGCGCCGGCCGCAGTCGCAGGGGCCATCGCCCTTGCGCCGCCTGGCTGGCCCGGGGCTGCGCCTGATGGCCGGCATGGGCCTCGCCGGGATGCTGGTGCTGGGCGCGCTGGCCTGGCTGCAGTTCGACCCGGATGCCTGGCTGCCGATCGAGCGCATCGAGGTGACCGGCAACCCGCAGCACGCGGATGTCGCGGCCGTGCAGGAGTTGGCCCGCGCCCATGCATCGGGCTTCGTCGGGGTCGAGCTGGAGCGCCTGCGCGCGGCGCTGGAGGCCCAGCCCTGGGTGGACACGGTGCGCCTGCGCCGCCAGTGGCCGGACACGCTGGTGGTCGAGATCCGCGAGCCGGTGCCGGTGGCGCAATGGGGCGACGATCACCTGGTCGACCGCCACGGCCGGCTGTTCGGGCCGGTGGCGCTGGATGACTGGGAGGGGCTGCCGGCCCTCGCAGGGACGGATGGGCGGCAGGTGGTGCTGATGCATCGCTACCTGGAGGTCTCCGCGCGCCTGGCCGATGCCGGGCTGGAGGTCACCGGGCTGCAGGAAGGGGCCCGCCATGACTGGAGCATCCACCTGGCGGACGGCGTGCGCGTGCTGATGGGGCGGGATGCCGATCTGAGCCGCCTGGGTCAGCTGGTCCGCGCGGTGCCGGCGATTCGCGACTATCGCGATGCCCCGGTGGAACGGATCGACCTGCGCTATCCGCACGGGCTCGCGGTGGCCTGGGCGGATGCGGCGGATGACGGTGCGGGGGACGCCCGATGACACGAACGACAGGACGCAGAAAGATGATGGCAAAGAAGTCGGAACCCGGTCTGATCGTCGGCCTGGACGTCGGGACCTCGAAGATCGAGGCGGTGGTCGGGGAGCTGACCGAGGAAGGCGAGATCGAGATCATCGGGATCGGCTCCTCCCCTTCGCGCGGGCTGAAGAAGGGTGTGGTGGTGAACATCGAGTCCACCGTCCAGTCGATCCAGCGCGCGGTGGAGGAGGCCGAGCTGATGGCCGGCTGCGAGATCCATTCGGTCTACACCGGGATCGCCGGCTCCCACATCAAGAGCTACAACTCCACCGGCGTGGTGGCGATCAAGGACGGCGAGGTGGTCGCGGGTGACGTCGACCGGGTGATCGACGCCGCGCGCGCGATCGCGATCCCGGCCGACCAGCGCATCCTCCATGTGCTGCCGCAGGAATACATCATCGACGAGCAGGAGGGCATCCGCGAGCCGATCGGGATGTCCGGGGTGCGGCTGGAGGCCAAGGTGCATCTGGTCACCGGCGCGGTGTCCGCGGCGCAGAACATCGTCAAGTGCGTGGAGCGCTGCGGGCTGCGGGTGGACGACATCATCCTGGAACAGCTCGCCTCCAGCTATTCGGTGCTCAGCGAGGACGAGAAGGACCTGGGTGTCTGCCTGGTGGACATCGGCGGTGGCACCACCGACATCGCGGTGTTCGCCCATGGCGCGATCATGCACACCGCGGTGATCCCGATTGCCGGGGATCAGGTGACCAACGACATCGCGGTCGCCCTGCGCACGCCGACCCAGTACGCCGACGAACTCAAGATCAAGTACGCCTGCGCGCTGCGCTCGCTGGCCGACCCGGGCGAGAGCATCGAGGTGCCCGGGGTGGGCGATCGGGCCGCGCGTCGGCTGTCGCGTCAGACGCTCGCCTCCGTGGTCGAGCCGCGCTACGAGGAACTGCTGCAGCTGGTGCAGGCGGAGCTGCGCCGCAGCGGAACCGAGGAAATGATCGCCGCCGGGGTCGTACTGACCGGCGGATCGTCTCGAATGGAAGGTGTGGTGGACCTCGCCGAAGAGGTCTTCCACATGCCCGTACGCCTGGGGGTGCCGCAACGCGTCACCGGGCTCCTGGATGTGGTGAAGAATCCGATCCACGCGACGGGAGTGGGGCTGCTGCTCTACGCCCGCGAGTCGCGTGCGGAGCAGGAGGCCCGGCCCGTGAGCAGCGGGTTCCAGGGCGTATGGGCGCGCATGAAGCGCTGGTTTTCCGGGCAGTTCTGATGACCAGGACACCGGAATCTTTGGGGGTCGGACCGCTCTCCGGCCATGACGCAGGCCAACAGAAGTACCTGTACACACGCAACGAGAGGACGCAATCATGACGTTCGAACTGATGGATACCTATAGCCAGAACGCGACGATCAAGGTCGTCGGCGTCGGGGGCGGCGGCGGCAACGCCGTGCAGCACATGGTCAACTCGCAACTGGAGGGCGTGGACTTCATCTGCGCCAATACCGATGCCCAGGCCCTGAAGAGCCTGGATTCCAAGACGCTGCTGCAACTGGGTGGCGACATCACCAAGGGCCTGGGGGCCGGGGCGGATCCCTCCGTGGGCCGCGAGGCTGCGCTGGAGGATCGCGAGCGCATCCAGGACCTGCTGCAGGGCGCGGACATGGTCTTCATTACCGCCGGCATGGGCGGTGGTACGGGTACCGGGGCCGCGCCGGTGGTGGCGCAGATCGCCAAGGAGATGAACATCCTGACCGTGGCGGTGGTCACCAAGCCGTTCCCGTTCGAGGGCAAGCGCCGCATGCAGGTGGCCATGTCCGGGATCAAGGCCCTGACCGAGCAGGTCGACTCGCTGATCACCATCCCCAACGAGAAGCTGCTGACGGTGCTGGGCAAGAACACCACGCTGCTGGACGCCTTCAAGGCCGCCAATGACGTGCTGTTCGGCGCGGTGCAGGGCATTGCCGAGCTGATCACCCGCCCGGGCCTGATCAACGTCGACTTCGCCGACGTGCGCAACGTGATGCGCGAGATGGGTATGGCGATGATGGGGACCGGCTCTGGTTCCGGCGAGGACCGTGCCCGTGAGGCGGCCGAAGCCGCGATCGCCAGCCCGTTGCTGGAGGACATCGATATCTCCGGCGCGCGCGGCATCCTGGTGAACGTGACCGGCGGCATGGATGTCGGTATCGGCGAGTTCGAGGAAGTCGGGGAGGCGGTGAAGGCCCTGGCCTCGGAAGACGCCAACGTCGTCGTCGGGACGGTGATCGACCCCGAGATGACCGACGAGCTGCGGGTCACCCTGGTGGCGACCGGCCTGGGGGCCCCGGCTTCGCAGTCCGAACGTCCGCAGGTGCGGGTGGTTGATGCCCAGCCGAAGAAGGCGGTCGGTTCCGACGTCGAAGTCGACCTCGATCAGCCGACCGTCAAGCGCCGCGGTGGCGACAATCTGGCGGTGGACTACAACCAGCAGCAAGGCATTGATGTGCTGGATATTCCGGCCTTTCTGCGCAAACAGGCGGACTAAGAGCGCCGGCACATGCAGGACGAGCGGAATCCTGCAATAATGCGGCAATCGTTGTGTGCATGAGGAGCCCGGGAGGGCCCGGGCTCCCCTTATGCGCTCTCCTGAAAGAGAGAGGCTCAATTCGTTGATCAGGCAAAGAACGCTCAAGAACAGCATTCGGGCGACCGGGGTGGGACTGCATACCGGAGAGAAGGTGGTGCTGACCCTGCGGCCGGCCCCGGTGAACACCGGGATTGTGTTCCATCGCTGCGATCTTGATCCGTCCGTGGAGATCCGCGCCTGTGCCGACAATGTCGGCGACACGCGACTTTCGACCACGCTGGTCAATGGCGATGTCCGGGTCTCGACCGTAGAGCATCTGCTCTCGGCCATAGCCGGACTGGGCATCGACAACCTGCACGTCGACGTGAGCGCCGCCGAGGTGCCCATCATGGACGGCAGTGCCGGTCCCTTCGTGTTTCTGCTGCAGTCCGCCGGGCTGAAAGAGCAGGACGCGCCCAAGGAATTCATTCGGGTCAAGCGCAGCGTGGAAGTCCGCGAGGGCGACAAATGGGTGCGCTTCGATCCCTACGAGGGGTTCAAGGTCGGTTTCTGCATCGACTTCGAACACCCGATGTTCACCGACGGGAGCCAGCGCGCCGAGCTGGATTTCTCGTCCACCTCCTTCGTGAAGGAGGTCTCGCGTGCCCGAACCTTCGGGTTTATGCGCGACATCGAGGCCCTGCGGGCCAACCAGCTGGCGCTGGGCGGCAGCCTGGACAATGCCGTGGTGCTCGATGACTACAAGATCCTGAACGAGAACGGTCTGCGCTACGACAACGAGTTGGTCAAGCACAAGATCCTCGACGTGGTCGGGGACCTGTACCTGCTCGGCCACAGCCTGATCGGCGCCTTCACCGGGCACAAGTCCGGGCATGCACTGAATAATCAGCTGATCCGCCAACTCGCGGCCGACGAGACGGCCTGGGAAAAGGTCACCTTCGAGGACCCGAACGAGCGCCTGCCGATCTCCTTCGGCCAGCTGGCACCGACGCCGGCGGGCTGAATACCGCGGCGCCGATTCAGTCCGGCTTCGGCGCGGACGGGCGCGCCGCGCGGGCGAGCCGTTCCAGCGCACCGGCCAGTTCGGGATCCTCAATGCGGGAGGCGGTGTCGGCGAGGATCTGCCGGGCCGCTTCCGGGATCTCGCGCCGTTCCAGCCGCGCGGCCGGTTCGGCAGGGCGGGGCACCCGGGACAGCCGGATGCGCATCTGCTCGATGCCCTCGAAGCCCGCGGCACGCAGGGTCTTGAGCAGTTCGCGTTGCTGGAAGCGCAGCTCGGTCGCCAGGCCGCGGTCCGCGCAGATCGCGACCAGGGTGTCCTCGCGCAGGGTGAACGCCAGTCGCCGCGCCTTCAGCGCATTGCCGGCGAGGCCCTCGAGGGCGCGCTCCACGCCGCGGTCGCGGCCGGAGTGCGCGGACCAGTCGCGGGCGATGAAGCGGGTGATCCGCTGCGGTGTCATCCCGGCAACCCGGTCGCGCGAGGCGGAGAGAACAAGAGGATTCGCATGCAGTTGATCGTACTACGTCCGGACGGCCTTTGTGCACGCCTGCCCCTGTGGGCGATGGCCGTGTCGGGGGGCGTGCTGGTGCTGCTGATGGCGGCCGCGGTGGTGGCGGCCTATCTGGTCGGCCAGAGCCAGCGCGAGGTGGTCCGGATTCCGGTGACCAATACCCTGGATCCCGTGGCCGTCGAGACGGTGGAGCGCGAAGCCGCCCGCGAGGGCCTGAATCATCTGGTCGAACGGGTCGTGGCGCTGGAACGCCAGTTGTCGCGTGTGGATCTGCGCATCCGCTCGGTGGGCGACTCCCTCGGGCTGGACGTGGCCGATCTGGCGCCGGAGACCGGGGGGCAGGGCGGGCCCCTGCTGGAAGGACCGGATTCGCCGCTGGAGGTGCACGACCGCCTGCTGGCGCTGGAGCACCTGCTGGGCCGGCACAGCGCCGCGGTGGACCTCGTGGGCTCCGAGCTGCGCCTGGATGCCTCGCGCGAGGCCCTGTCGCCGCGGCTTCGTCCGGTCGAGGATGATGCCTGGATCAGCTCGGCGTTTGGCTACCGCGAGGATCCGTTCACCGGCAATCGGCGGTTCCACTCAGGGATGGACTTTGCCGGTCGGCCCGGCTCCGAGATCCGCGCGGCGGGTGGCGGTCTGGTGGTGTTCGCGGGGCGGCGCAGCAGCTTCGGCAACCTGGTCGAGATCGCCCACGGCGGCGGCCTGAACACGCGCTACGCCCACAATGCGGAGATCCTGGTCGAGGCTGGCGAGCGCGTGGAGGCCGGCCAGGTGATCGCGACCATGGGCCGCACCGGCCGCGCGACCGACACCCACCTGCACTACGAGGTGGTGGATGCCGGCAAGGCCCTCAATCCCTACAACTTCCTTCCCGATCGGGACTGACACCTAGGGAGACGCTGATTGAATCGCACGTCCGCGCTCGAGTCGCTTTTGCGTGCGAACAAGGCGCGGTGACTGCCGTGCAGTCACTCTGCACAAGGGAACCGCAACGCCGTGCGCGCGCCCGTTTTTGATCAGCAACGGGCGCCCGAGCCCCTGCATTCAATCGCTTGCGGGGTTGGTGCCCCCTATTCCCCGACCCTGCGTTGCGCCCCTTGCGGGTAGAACCACTACCCGCTGCACGACGCGCCTTGTCTCGGAAAACAGGGGGCACCAACGCGGACGTGCGATTAAATCACTCCCTAGTGGCTGCGCGGCGCGGGATTCGGCGTCGGTGGCCTCCCGGAAAGCCGCTTTCCCGGCACAGCGTTTCCCCGGCGGATCGTTTATCCTAGGCGGGTTTCAGCCAACCCTTACGGATCCCCATGGTCAAGCAGCTCGTTCAGAAGATCTTCGGTAGTCGCAACGATCGCATCCTCAAGCGCTATACCCGCGCGGTGGAACGCATCAATGCCCTGGCCGACTCCACCGAGGCGCTGTCGCGGGACGAGCTGCGCCACAAGACCCGGGAATTCCAGCGCCGCCTGGGCGAGGGCGAGGACCTGGAGAAGCTCCTGCCGGAAGCCTTTGCCGTGTGCCGCGCGATGAGCGCGCAGGTGATGGGCCTGCGCCATTTCGACGTGCAGTTGATCGGCGGCATGGTCCTGAACGACGGCCGCATTGCCGAGATGCGTACCGGCGAGGGGAAGACCCTGGTCGCGACCCTGCCGGCCTATCTCAACGCACTGACCGGCGACGGGGTGCACGTGGTCACGGTGAACGACTACCTGGCCCGGCGCGATGCCGCCTGGATGGGGCGTCTCTATCACGCGCTGGGGCTCTCGGTGGGCGTGGTCAACAGCTCCGGCGGCCTGGGCGTGGACTCCGCCTCCTATCTCTTCGATCCGGATTATCACGCCGAGGAGGGCGGGTTCGAGCACCTGCGCCCGGTCACCCGTCGGGAGGCCTACGCGGCGGACATCACCTACGGGACCAACAACGAGTTCGGCTTCGATTACCTGCGCGACAACATGGCCTTCTCGGCCGACCAGCGGGTGCAGCGGGCGCTCAACTTCGCGGTGGTGGACGAGGTCGACTCGATCCTGATCGACGAGGCGCGTACCCCGCTGATCATCTCCGGCCCCAGCGGCGACAGCTCGGAACTCTACGAGCGGCTCAACACCATCCCGCCGCAGCTCACTCGTCAGGAAGACGAGGAGAGCGAGGGCGACTACTTTGTCGACGAGAAGGCCAAACAGGTCTTCCTCAGCGAAGAGGGTCACGAGAAGGCCGAGGAACTGCTGCGCCAGGCGGGTCTGCTGGAAGAACACCAGACCCTGTACGACTCCGCGAGCATCGCGGTCCTGCATCACCTGAACGCGGCCCTGCGCGCGCACGCCCTGTTCCATCGCGACGTCGACTATCTGGTGCGCGACGACAAGGTCCAGATCATCGACGAGTTCACCGGACGCATCATGGCCGGGCGGCGCTGGTCCGAGGGGCTGCACCAGGCCATCGAGGCGAAGGAAGGCGTGCCGATCCAGCGCGAGAATCAGACGCTCGCCTCGATCACCTTCCAGAACTACTTCCGGCTGTACGACAAACTCGCCGGCATGACTGGTACCGCGGACACCGAGGCATACGAGTTCAAGACCATCTATGACCTGGAAGTGGTCGTGATCCCCGGCAACAAACCGCTGGTGCGCGAAGACATGCAGGACCTGGTGTTCCTGACCCAGGAAGAGAAATACACCGCCATCATCAAGGAGATCCAGTGGTGCGTGGATCGCGGCCAGCCGGTGCTGGTCGGCACTGCATCCGTCGAGGCCTCCGAACGCCTGGCCCAGGCCCTCAAAAAGACCGGCATCGCCTTCGAGGTCCTGAACGCCAAGCAGCACGAGCGCGAGGCCTCGATCATTGCCCAGGCCGGCCGTCCCAAAGCCGTGACCCTGGCGACCAACATGGCCGGGCGCGGCACCGACATCGTCCTGGGCGGCTCGCTGGATGCCGAACTGGCCGAGGTGGATCCGGAGGACACGGCCCGGCAGGAGGCCATCCGGGCCGACTGGCAGCAGCGCCATGATGCCGTGCTCGAGTCCGGCGGTCTGCACATCATCGGCTCCGAGCGCCACGAGTCGCGGCGCATCGACAACCAGCTGCGCGGGCGCTCCGGGCGTCAGGGTGACCCGGGCTCCAGCCGTTTCTTCCTGTCGCTGGAAGACAACCTGATGCGGGTGTTCGCCTCCGAGCGCGTGCGCGGGCTGATGCAGCGCCTGGGCATGAAGGAGGGTGAGGCGATCGAGAACGCCTGGGTCTCCCGCGCCATCGAGAACGCCCAGCGCAAGGTCGAGGCCCACAACTTCGATATCCGCAAGCAGCTGCTGGAATACGACGACGTGGCCAACGACCAGCGCCGGGTGATCTATGACCAGCGCGCCGAACTACTGACCACCGAAGACATCAGCGACACCATCGACACCCTGGTCGAGGACGTCGTCAACGCCCAGATCAGCCAGTACATCCCGCCGGGCTCGATCGAGGACGAGTGGGACGTTGAGGGCCTGCAGCAGGCCCTCAACGGCGAGTTCGGGCTGGACCTGCCGGTGCAGCAGTGGCTGGACGACGAGGACGACCTCCACGAAGAGCCGCTGCGCGAACGCATCGTGGGGCATGCCCGCGAGATGCTGGCCGGCAAGCGCGAGCAGCTGGGCGACGAGACCATGAACCGGCTGCAGCGTGACGTGATGCTGCAGGTCCTGGACAGCCAGTGGAAGGAACACCTGGCCGCGATGGACTACCTGCGCCAGGGCATCGGGCTGCGCGGCTACGCTCAGCGCAACCCGAAGCAGGAGTACAAGAAGGAAGCCTTCGCCATGTTCCAGTCCCTGCTGGAACGCATCAAGCACGATGTCGTGAAGTTCCTGCTGCGCATGCAGCTGCGGTCGCCGGAGGAGGTCGAGGCGCTACAGCCGAAGAAGGCCGCGCCGGCCGAGGACGACCTGCAGTTCCAGCACCAGAACCCCGACAGCGCCCTGAAGCCCGATGCCGAAGGCGAGGCGGAGGGCCGCGAGCCGGTCGCCAGTGGCGAGGCCCCCTATCGTCGCGAGGAGCCCAAGCTGGGACGCAACGAGCCTTGCTGGTGCGGTTCGGGCAAGAAGTTCAAGCACTGCCACGGCAAGCTGTAGGGGACGCCCACAATGGCCGTTGGATTGATCGCCCCGGAGGTCCTTCATCCCGTGCCGGGCATCCGCCTGGCCGCGACCGCAGCTGGCGTCCGGTACGCCGGCCGTGACGATCTGGTCCTGATCGACGCCGGCCCGGAAGCGACCATCGCCGCGCTCTACACCACCAATGCCTTCCGCGCGGCGCCCGTGGTGGTGGCCGCCGAGCACCAGGCGCGGGGGCACGCTCGCTGGCTGCTGATCAATGCCGGCAACGCCAATGCCGGTACGGGCGAGCCCGGGCTGGCCGCCGCGCGCGCCTCCTGCGAGGCGGTGGCCGGCCTGACCGGGACCGTCGCGGATGCGGTCCTGCCGTTTTCCACCGGCGTGATCGGGGAGCCGCTGCCGGTCGAGCGGATCGTCGCGGCCCTGCCGGTCCTGTACGCCGGGTTGGCGCCCAATACCTGGATGCAGGCCGGGCGTGCGATCATGACCACCGATACCGTGCTCAAGGGCTGCAGCCGCCGCGTCTCCCTGTCGCAGGGCGAAGTGACCCTGACGGGCATCGCCAAGGGTTCCGGCATGATCCACCCGGACATGGCGACCATGCTGGCCTTCATCGGGACCGATCTCGCCATCGACGCCGCCGAACTCGAGGGCCTGCTGCGCGTGGCCAACCGCGACAGCTTCAATGCGATCACGGTGGACGGCGATACCTCGACCAACGATGCGGTCGTGGTGATGGCCAGTGGCGCCAGCGGCGCTGGGCTCGCCACGCCGGCGGATCGGGAGGCGTTTCTCGCCGCGCTGGCGGCGGTGTGTCTGGAGCTGGCCCAGGCGATCGTGCGCGATGGCGAGGGCGCGACCAAGTTCGTGACCGTGGAGGTGACCGGGGCGCGGGAGCGCGAAGAAGCGGCGCAGGTGGCCGAGACGGTCGCGCTGTCCCCGCTGGTGAAGACCGCGTTGTTCGCCTCGGACCCCAACTGGGGCCGGATCCTGGCGGCGGTGGGGCGCGCCGGTGTGCCGGACCTGGCGATCGAGCGGGTCGCGATCCACGTGAATGATGTGGAGATCGTTCGCGACGGTGGCCGGGCCCCGGCCTATGCAGAGGCCGATGGCCAGCGGGCCTTCGGCGCGGACGAGATTCATGTGCGCATCGACCTCGGCCGGGGCCCCGCGGGCGCGCGCAAGTACACCTGCGACTTCTCCCACGAGTACGTGCGCATCAATGCCGAATACCGGTCCTGAACCGGTTGTCTCCCGGCCGGTCGAGGTCGCGATCGGGCTGATCCTGGATGCCCGGGGCCGCGTGCTCGTCACGCGCCGTGCGCGCGGGCAGCACCTGGCCGGGTTTCGGGAATTCCCCGGGGGCAAGGTGGCCGCGGGGGAATCGCCGGCCACGGCCCTGGCCCGCGAGCTGGATGAGGAACTGGGCGTCCGGGTCGGCGCTGCGGTTCAGTGCCTGACCATTGATCACCGCTATTCGGAGCGCGCCGTGCGCCTGCACGTGTTTCGCGTGAGCACGTGGTCCGGCGAACCCGCGCCGCGCGAAGGCCAGACCATGGCGTGGCTGCGCCCGGACACCCTCGACCCGGCGGATTTCCCGGCGGCCAACCGCGCGATGCTCAACGCGCTGCGGCTCCCCGAGCGCTATCTGATCACCCCGTCCCCGGACGATGCGGGCCAGGCCGACGCGATCGCGGAGCGCGTGGTCCGGGCCCTGCGCGCGGGCCGGGCCGGCATGGTCCAGGTTCGGGCGCCGGCGCTGGACGCGTCGGCCTATCGCGACTTCCTCGCGGCCATCGCCGGGCCCGCCGGCGCGCTGGGTATCCCGGTGCTGGCCAACGCCCCGGCGGACTGGCTGACCGGGTTCCCGGAGGTGGGGCTGCATCTGCCGGAGCGGCGCTGGCGCGAACTGGAGACGCGTCCGGACCGGGGTGGCTGGATCGGCGCGTCGGTGCATGACCGGGCCGGGCTCGCGCGGGTCGCCGCGCTGGGGCTGGATTTCGTGGTCCTCGGGCCGGTGGAGGTGACCGCCACCCACCCCGGGGCCGAGGTGCTGGGCTGGGAGCGCTTCACTGCCTGGACGGCCGGTGCGGGCGTACCGGTTTATGCGCTGGGAGGCATGACCCCGGGGCACCTGGCCCAGGCGCGCCGGGCGGGAGCGCAGGGGATTGCCGGCATTCGCGGGCTGCTGGACGGTTGATCCCGTCGCCGGGCAACGAGCCCGGTCACGGTGTCAGATCGCGCAGCAGCAGAGCTGGAAGGGGACGTCGCGACTGGCCGGAACCGGGCGCTCGCGGAAGTCGCCCGGGGCGAAGAAGCGCACGGTAAAGCGCTGGCGTCCGCCGCTGATCTCCGGATAGACCCCGAGGGTGGGGTCGACGGTCACCCGGATCAGCTGCCAGGCATGGCTGGTGTCCAGGCTGCGCTCGAAGTAGCCCTCCTCCGCTGTGACCGGCTCCGCGTGGCCCGAGCGGCGCATGTAGCGCAGCACCTGGGCGGTCGCCTCGGCGACGGTATTGAGCGGCTCGAACCACTCCAGCAGGAGTTCGCTGCGCGCCTGGCTTGGCTGTGCGAGCCAGTAGTGGTAGATCGGCAGGTCGAAGTCGAAGGCGCCGCCCGGCAGGGCCATGCGCTGGCGTACGCTGGAGAAGAACTCGCTGCCGCGCACGCGGTGATCGAGGGCGCCGGCCTGTTCCTCCAGCGCATCATGGAGCCGCTTCTGCGTGTCCATGGTTTCGCGGAAGCGCTCGGCATCCACGCCCGGCTGGTTGGCCAGGCGGTTCAGGTTGACCGTCTGGCGTTCGATCTCGCCCATCAGCTCGCGTTTGATGTCGACGCGGGTCACCAGCGCGTAGATATCGACCAGGGAGACCAGGGCCTCGTGGTGGTCGAACGGCCGCCCCGACTCCAGTGCGTCGGCGAAGCGCGCGTTCAGGGCCTCCAGTCGCAGCAGGAGGCGCACGCGTTCATGCAGCGGTTGTTCGAAGGTCAGGGTCTGGCTCACGGCGTGCCCGTTCGGCAGGAGGGCTGAAGGTGCATGGCCCGGGAATCCCGGCAGTATCAGGTATTCGGGGGGCGGATTTCCACCCGGGAGGCGGTCGTGGCGGACAGCTCGCGCAGGGCGGCGTCGCGTTCTGCTACCTGGTTCGCCAAGTCGGCCTCCGTTGTGGCTTCGCGATTGCGGATTTCGCTGTCCCCGCGCAGGCGGCGCTCCTCGGGATTCATCTGGGCCGCCAGGATGGCCTCCACCTCGGCGCTGCTGCGGCCGTCACGCTGGGTGACGCGGGCGATCTGCTCGTGGGGCTCGCAGTGGACCACGATCACATGGTCGAAGCGGTTCTCCCAGCCGGCCTCGAACAGCAGTGGAACCACGATCAGGGCGTAGGGCGTGTCGGATGGCAGCGCGGCGAGGTCTTCCTCGATGCGGGCCTCCACCGCGGGGTGGACCAGGGCCTCCAGCGCCTGGCGCTCCCCCGGGTCGGCAAAGATCCGGCTGCGCAGGGCGCCGCGGTCCAGGTGCCCGCGGGCATCCAGGACGCCGGGCCCGAAGCGGTTCACGATGGCAGCGTAGAGGTCGTGTCCCGGTGTCTGCAGCTCGCGGTTGATGGCGTCGGCATCCAGCACCGGCACGCCGAGGCTGGCGAACAACCCCGCGACCCGGCTCTTGCCGCAGCCGATCCCCCCGGTGAGTCCGACCCGCAGCATGCCCGTCGCCTAGAATCCCTGGGGGAAGTAGAGGGCCAGCAGCTCGTCTCCCCAGATCAGCGCGAGCCAGCCGGCGGCGGCGAGATAGGGGCCGAACGGGATCGGGATATTGCGATCACGGCCGCGCAGCAGGATCAACGCAATCCCGACTACGGCGCCGACCAGCGAGGCCAGCAGCAGGATGACCGGCAGGGCCTGCCAGCCCAGCCAGGCGCCCAGCGCGGCCAGCAGCTTGAAGTCCCCGAAGCCCATGCCCTCCTTGCCGGTCAGCAGGCGGAAGCCATGGAAGATCAGCCACAGCACCAGGTAGCCGGCGACGGCGCCAATGACCGCCGACTGCAGGTCGGTGAAGGTCCCCGGGATATTGACCAGCAGGCCCAGCCACAGCAGGGGCAGGGTCAGCTGGTCCGGGAGCAGGGTCGTGCGCGCGTCGATGCCGGCCGCCGCAATCAGCACGCCGGTGAACACCAGGGCCAGGAGGCCTGTGGCGTTCGGCCCCAGGTGCCAGATCGTCACGATGAACAGCAGCGCGGTGAGCGCCTCGACCGCGGGATACTGCCAGCTGATGCGGGTGCCGCAGCCAGGGCAGCGCCCGCGCAAAAGCAGATAGCTGAGGAGGGGCACGTTCTCCAGCGCTCGGATCGGGCGTTGGCATTGCGGGCAGCGCGAGCGCGGGCGCACCAGGTCGAAACGCTCCTCTGCGCCCGGCGGTTCGTGCTCGAGGATGGCGCGGGCCTCGCGTTCCCAGTCGCGTTCCAGCATCACCGGCAGGCGCGCGATGACCACGTTCAGGAAACTGCCGATCAGCAGCCCGAAGACCCCGGCGATCGGCAGGGCCCAGGCGCCCAGTTGCGCGCCGGTCTCGGCCAGCATTCCCTAGATCACCTGACCCATCTGGAAGATGGGCAGGTACATGGCGATGACCAGACCGCCGACCAGCACGCCCAGAACCACCATGATCAGCGGTTCCAGCAGGCTGGACAGGCTGTCGACGGCGTTGTCGACCTCGTCCTCGTAGAAGTCCGCGACCTTGGCCAGCATGGAGTCCAGTGAGCCGGATTCCTCGCCGATCGCGACCATCTGCACCACCATGTTGGGGAACACGCCGGTATTGCGCATCGACCATTGCAACTGCCCGCCTGCCTCGGTCTCGTCGCGCATGCGCAGGGTCGCCTCGCGGTAGACCGCGTTGCCGGTGGCCCCGGAGACCGAGGTCAGGGCATCCACCAGCGGGACCCCTGCGGAGAACATGGTCGACAGCGTGCGGGCGAAGCGCGCGATCGCGGCCTTGCGCAGGATCGGCCCGAAGGCCGGGGCCTTGAGGATGATGATGTCGAGGAAGCGGGCGAAACGTGGCGAGCGCCGCTTGGCCTGCACGAAGACGAAGCCGATCGCCACCATGACCCCGAGGATCGCCCACCACCAGCTCTGGGTGAACTCCGAGAGGTCCACCACCATCCGCGTGAACACCGGCAGGTCGGCACCGAAGCCCTGGAACAGGGCCTCGAACTGCGGGACCACGTAGATCAGCAGGATCGCGGTGACCACGATGGCCACCACGACGACCGCTGCGGGGTAGAACAGGGCCTTCTTGATCTTGGCCTTCAGGGCCTCGGTCTTTTCCTTGTAGGTGGCGATCTTGTCCAGCAGGGTCTCGAGCGTCCCCGCCTGCTCGCCCGCCTCGACGAGGTTGGTGACCAGGTCGTCGAAGTGACGCGGGTGCTTGGACAGGGCCTTGGCAAAGGTCTCGCCGCCTTCCACGTCCGCTTTCAGTTTCAGAACGAGGTCGCGCATCGCGGGTTTCTCGTTCCCGCGGCCGACGATCTCGAACGCCTGCACAAGAGGTACACCGGACTGCAGCATCGTGGTCATCTGCCGCAGGAAGTAAGCGATATCCGCCGGCACGATCTTCTTGTTGCCGCCGGAGAACAGCGACTTCGGCTTCTTGCGGATCTTGACGACGTTAATGCCGTTCTTGCGCAGTTCGGCGCGCGCGGTGGCCTCATTGTCGGCCGGGGTCTCGCCCTTGACCCGGTCGCCGTTCTTGTTCAGTCCTTCCCAGGTGTAGATCGTCCCGGAGTCGGCCATCCCCCTGTCCCCCTGTAGCTGGTGACCCGTGCCCCTTGCGGCACTAGTCCTTGGTCACGCGATTGACTTCCTCGAGGCTGGTCAGCCCCGCCATTACCTTCATCAGACCGGCGCGGCGCAGGTCCTCGATGCCTTCCTTTTCTGCCTGTTCCGCCAGCTGCATGGAGTTGTAGCCCTCCAGGATGCCGCGCTGCATCTCCTCGCTGATGGGCATGACCTGGTAGATCCCGAGGCGGCCCTTGTAGCCGTTGGTGCACTGGTCACATCCCACCGCGCGATAGGCAGTCACCCCGGCCTGGATATCGGCGTCGGTGAAGCCCTCCTTGCGCAGGACCTCTTCCGGCAGCTGTTCCGGTTCCTTGCAGTTCGGACACAGGCGCCGCGCCAGGCGCTGGGCGATGATCAGCAGGATCGACGACGCGATGTTGTACGGTGGCACGCCCATGTTGGCGAGGCGGGTCAGCGTCTGCGGCGCGTCGTTGGTATGCAGGGTAGAGAGCACCAGGTGGCCGGTCTGCGCGGCCTTGATCGCGATCTCGGCGGTCTCGAGGTCACGGATCTCCCCGACCATGATCACGTCCGGATCCTGGCGCAGGAAGGCGCGCAGGGCGCTGGCGAAGGTCAGGCCGACCTTCGGGTTCACGTTGACCTGGTTGACCCCGGGCATGTTGATTTCCGACGGGTCTTCGGCGGTGGAGATGTTGCGGTCCGCGGTGTTCAGGATGCCGAGGCCGGTATAGAGGGATACGGTCTTGCCCGACCCGGTGGGGCCGGTCACCAGGATCATCCCGTAGGGCCGGCTGAGCGCCTGCAGATAGGCTTCCTTCTGATGTTCCTCGTAGCCCAGTTGGTCGATCCCCATCGACGCGCTGCTGGGGTCGAGGATACGCATCACGATCTTCTCGCCGTACAGCGTCGGCAGGGTGCTGACACGAAAGTCGATCGCCCGCGTCCGTGACAGCTTCAGCTTGATCCGTCCATCCTGGGGTACGCGGCGTTCGGCGATGTCCATGCGCGACATCACCTTGACCCGCGCGGTGATTCGCGGTGCCAGGGAGTTCGGCGGGTGGGCCACTTCGTGCAGCACGCCGTCGATGCGAAAGCGCACGCGGAAGTCCTTCTCGAAGGGCTCGAGATGGATGTCGGAGGCCTTGCGGTTGATGGCGTCCATCAACAGCTTGTTGACGAAGCGCACTACCGGGGCATCGTCCGCCCCTTCGGCGGTGTCCGAGCTGTCCTTGTCGTCGTCGCCCGATTCGATTGCCAGGCTGTCGAGGCCGTCGTCCCCCAGGTCGTCCATCAGCGACGAGGCGGCGCTCAGGGCGCTGTCGATCAAGCGGTCGAGCTTGTGCGACTCGACCAGCACGGCCTCCACCGGCATGCCCGTGGCGAACTTGAACTCGTCGGTGGCGCCAAGATTGGTCGGGTCGGAGACGGCGATGTAGAGCCGGTTGCCGCGCACCATCAGCGGGAGGGCGTGATGCTTCTGGATCAGCTTCTCGTTCAGATGATCCTTGGGCAGCAGTTCCGGCTCGAAGGTCGCGAGGTCGAATACCGGCAGCCCGAATTCCTCGGCGGCGGCCTCCGCGAGCCGGGCCTCCGCCACCTGGCCCTTGCTGGCCAGCAGGGTCATCAGGGGGGTCTGCTGGGACTGGGCCTCCTCGACCAGCTGGGAGGCGATGTCCTCCGCGATCAGGCCGGCCTCGACCAGGCGTTTGGCCAGCCCGGGGAGCCGCGGTGCCGTAGTGGTGTTCGCCATGGGCCTCTGCGTATACAAACCAGTGATGGGCCACACAATACGTGCGTCCGCGGCGGAAGGGAAACGCCCTGGCGGACCACTGGCGCCCCCCGCTGTGCCCCCGATCATAGGAATCAACCCCGCAGAAGACAAGGCTGTTGCGCCGCGGCCGGAAGCGAATGCTCGAGGCGCTTGACGCTGCGCTTCGCGCTGGTTCAGAATACGCGGCTTGATCGAGGAGGGATACCCAAGCGGTCAACGGGGGCAGACTGTAAATCTGCTGGCTCAGCCTTCGGAGGTTCGAATCCTCCTCCCTCCACCATCGAGTTTTTGAAGCCAGCGGCCATAGTGGGCGGTGGTCAGGCAAGCCAGGGTTCTGCGGGTGTAGTTCAATGGTAGAACCTCAGCCTTCCAAGCTGATGATGTGGGTTCGATTCCCATCACCCGCTCCACGTTTGGCCTGTTGTGGTGCGTCCTTGCGGGCGGCCCGGCCGAGGCCCTGGCAGCCATAGCAATAGAGTTATCCGGCTCATGTAGCTCAGTCGGTAGAGCACTTCCTTGGTAAGGAAGAGGTCACCGGTTCGAATCCGGTCATGAGCTCCATATTAATGTCAGCGTACAACCTGCGTCGCTGTTGAGTTTTAGCGTCACGATCCGGGGAAGCGAGAAATGTCCAAGGAAAAGTTCGAGCGTAAGAAGCCGCATGTGAATGTGGGGACGATTGGTCATGTGGACCATGGGAAAACGACGCTGACGGCGGCGATGACGGCGGTGCTGGGCAAGAAGTACGGGAGCGAAGCCCGTGCGTTTGACCAGATCGACAATGCGCCGGAAGAGAAGGCGCGCGGGATCACGATTGCGACCGCGCACGTCGAATACGAAAGCGACATTCGCCACTATGCGCACGTCGACTGCCCCGGGCACGCGGACTATGTGAAGAACATGATCACGGGTGCGGCGCAGATGGACGGCGCGATCCTGGTGGTGTCGGCGGCCGATGGCCCGATGCCGCAGACCCGCGAGCACATCCTGCTGGCGCGTCAGGTGGGTGTGCCGTACATCGTGGTGTTCCTGAACAAGGCCGACATGGTCGACGATCCGGAGCTGCTGGAGCTGGTCGAGATGGAAGTTCGCGACCTGCTGTCCTCCTACGACTTCCCGGGTGACGACACCCCGGTGATCACCGGTTCCGCGCTGAAGGCGCTGGAAGGTGACGAGAGCGAAGTGGGCGCCCCGGCGATCTACAAGCTGGTGGAGGCGATGGACAGCTGGATTCCGGAGCCCGAGCGTGCCGTGGACGGCGCGTTCCTGATGCCGGTGGAAGATGTCTTCTCGATCTCCGGTCGTGGCACCGTGGTGACCGGTCGTGTCGAGCGGGGTGTGGTGAAGGTTGGCGAGGAAATCGAGATCGTCGGCATTCGTGACACCCAGAAGACCACCGTCACCGGCGTCGAGATGTTCCGCAAGCTGCTGGACCAGGGCGAAGCGGGCGACAACGTCGGCATCCTGCTGCGTGGCACCAAGCGTGACGACGTGCAGCGCGGTCAGGTGCTGTGCAAGCCGGGTTCGATCACCCCGCACACGCATTTCGAGGCCGAGGTGTACATCCTGGGCAAGGACGAGGGCGGTCGTCATACGCCGTTCTTCAATGGGTACCGCCCGCAGTTCTACTTCCGTACGACCGACGTGACGGGTTCGGTGGAACTGCCGGAAGGCACCGAGATGGTGATGCCGGGCGACAACGTCAAGATGACGGTGTCCCTGATCAACCCGATCGCGATGGAAGACGGGCTGCGCTTTGCGATCCGCGAAGGTGGCCGCACCGTCGGCGCCGGCGTCGTCTCCAAGATTATTGAGTGAACGAGATGGCTAACCAGCGCATTCGAATTCGTCTGAAGGCCTTTGATCATCGACTGATCGACCGCTCCGCGGCCGAGATTGTCGAGACCGCGAAGCGGACCGGCGCCCGGGTCAAAGGGCCGATTCCGCTGCCGACCAAGCGCGAGGCGTACACGGTCCTGGTCTCCCCGCACGTCAACAAGGACGCGCGTGACCAGTACGAGCTGCGTACGCACAAGCGCCTGATGGATATCCTCGATCCGACCGACAAGACCGTGGATGCCCTGATGAAGCTGGATCTGGCCGCGGGCGTCAATGTTCAGATCAGGCTTAACTAACGTTAAATTTTCTGCCATACTATTGGGCTTTCCGTGGCCCGGCGGAATTTTCGCCGGGCCACGGCTTTAGGGCGCTTGATAGCGCCGTCTGATACGGAAGGGGTTTTGTAATGGCTCTTGGACTCATCGGTCGCAAGCTCGGCATGTCGCGCGTCTTTACGGACGACGGCGTCTCCGTGCCGGTCACGGTGCTGGAGGTGGACAACAATCGCGTGGTCCAGATCAAGCGCACTGAAGGCGACGGCTACAACGCGGTCCAGGTGACGGCGGGCTCGCGCAAGCCGTCTCGGGTAAGCAAGCCGGAGGCCGGTCACTTTGCTGCGGCGTCGGTGGAACCGGGTCGTGGTCTGTGGGAATTCCGCGTGGACGAGGCCGATCTGGAAGGCCTGGCCGCCGGTGATGCGATCACCGTTGACCGGTTCGAGGAAGGTCAGATCGTCGACGTGACCGCGCAGAGCAAGGGCAAGGGCTTCCAGGGTGCGGTGAAGCGTCACAACTTCCGCACCCAGGACGCGACCCATGGCAACTCGCTGGCGCACCGTGCCCCGGGTTCCATTGGGCAGAACCAGAGCCCCGGCCGTGTGTTCAAGGGCAAGAAGATGGCCGGCCACATGGGCGCGGAGCGCAAGACCATCCAGAACCTCAAGGTGGTGCGTGTCGACGCCGATCGCAGTCTGGTCCTGGTTCAGGGTGCCGTGCCGGGCGCGCCGAGTTCCGACGTGATGATTCGTCCGGCCGTGAAGGCGAAGGGTTAAGACAATGCAAGTAACGACTGCCGATACCGGGGCCAGCGTCGAGCTGTCCGCCGTCTGCTTCGAGCGGGAATTCAACGAATCCCTGGTGCATCAGAGCGTGGTCGCGCAGCTCGCCGGAGCCCGCAGCGGCACCCGTGCGCAAAAGACGCGCGCCCAGGTGAGCGGCGGCGGCATCAAGCCGTTCCGCCAGAAGGGCACCGGCCGTGCGCGTGCCGGCACCATCCGCAGCCCGCTGTGGACCGGGGGCGGCAAGGTATTCGCGGCGCGCACCCAGGATTTCTCGCAGAAGCTCAACAAGAAGATGTATCGCGCCGCGATGGCGTCGATCCTCTCCGAGCTGCTGCGCCAGGATCGCCTGAAGGTGGTTGCGGGCTTTGCCGTTGAATCCGGCAAGACCCGCGACGGCGTCGCGAAGCTGAAGGAACTGGGCCTGGAGAAGGGTCTGGTGGTCCTGGCCGAAGAGGACGCGATGACCGCCCGCGCCCTCGGCAACGTGCCGCACGTGGACGTGATCGACGTCAACGGCGTCAATCCTGCCAACCTGGTCGGGGCCGAGACGGTCGTGATCACGGAAGGCGCCATCCGCAAGCTCGAGGAGTGGCTGGCATGAATTCGCGTCTGATGCAGATTATTCAGGGTCCGGTGGTGTCCGAGAAATCGACCAACGCCGGGGAAGTCGGGCAGTACGTGTTTCGCGTGCTGCCGGATGCCGACAAGGCCGAGATCAAGGCCGCGATCGAGAAGCTGTTCGAGGTTCGTGTCCAGCAGGTCCGCACGCTGAACCAGCAGGGCAAGAACAAGCGCTTCGGTCGCCAGTTCGGTCGTCGTAACCACTGGAAGAAGGCCTATGTCGCGCTCGCCGAGGGCGAGAGCATCGACATGGGTGAAGGAGAACAGGTCTAGTCATGGCGATTATCAAGACCAATCCGACGTCGGCCGGACGCCGTCACGCGGTTCAGATCCGCGGTGACGGTCTGCACAAGGGCGCCCCGCATGCGGCGCTGGTGGAGAAGCAGACGCGCACGGGCGGCCGAAACAATTCCGGGCGCATCACCACCCGTCATGTGGGCGGTGGGCACAAGCAGCGCTATCGCATCGTCGACTTCAAGCGGAACAAGGACAACGTGCCGGGCAAGGTTGAACGGCTCGAATATGACCCGAACCGTAGCGCTCATCTCGCACTGGTGCTGTACGCGGACGGCGAACGCCGGTACATTATCGCGCCTCGCGGCCTGAAGCAGGGTGACGCGGTGCACAGCGGCTCGCAGGCGCCGATTCGTGTCGGTAACGCCATGCCGTTGCGCTCGATCCCGGTCGGCACGGTGATTCACTGCATCGAGATGAAGCCGGGCAAGGGCGCCCAGATCGCCCGTTCCGCCGGTGCCTCGGCCCAGGTCGTGGCCCGCGAAGGCGCCCACGCCACCATCCGGCTGCGCTCCGGCGAGATGCGTCGCATCCCGTCCGAATGCCGCGCCACGGTGGGGGAGGTCGGGCATACGGAGCACAGCCTGAAGAAGTTCGGGAAGGCCGGTGCCAAGCGCTGGACGGGGGTGCGCCCGACCGTGCGCGGCACCGCGATGAACCCGGTCGACCATCCGCATGGTGGTGGTGAAGGGCGCAACTTCGGGCGTCACCCGGTGACCCCGTGGGGCCGTCCGACCAAGGGTTACAAGACCCGCAACAACAAACGTACCGACGGCATGATCGTGCGTCGGCGCAAGAAGTAACGGAGTGCCAGCATGCCGCGTTCACTGAAAAAAGGCCCGTTCGTCGACCACCACCTGCGCAAGAAGGTGGAAGAGGCGCGCGAGAAGAACGATCGCCGGCCGATCAAGACCTGGTCGCGTCGCTCGATGATTATCCCGCAGATGGTGGGTCTCACCCTCGCGGTTCACAACGGGCGTCAGCATGTTCCGGTGCTGGTCAACGAAAACATGGTCGGCCACAAGCTGGGCGAGTTTGCGTTGACGCGGACCTTCAAGGGTCACATCGCCAACAAGAAGTCGCGCTGAGGACGAACGATGGAGACGATTGCAAAACTGCGCTACGCGCGCATCTCGCCGCAGAAAACGCGGCTGGTCGCCGACCAGGTTCGTGGTATGCGCGTGGAAGAGGCCCTGAACGAGCTGACCTTCAGCCCGAAGAAGCCGGCCGCCATCGTGAAAAAGGTGCTGGAATCCGCGATCGCCAATGCGGAGAACAACGACGGCGCCGACATCGACGAGCTGCGCATCTCGCGCATCCAGGTCGACGAGGGCCCCGTGCTCAAGCGCATGCAGGCGCGTGCCAAGGGCCGCGGCAACCGCATCATGAAGCGCACCAGTCACATCGTGATTGGCGTTAGCGAGAAGGGAGCGAACTAACCATGGGTCAGAAAGTACATCCAACCGGCATCCGGCTGGGCATTTCTCGCCCGTGGTCGGCGACCTGGTACGCCGACGGTCGTGAATTTGGCGAGACGCTGAACAACGACATCAAGCTGCGCGAATTCCTGCAGAAGAAACTCGCGCACGCGTCGGTGAGCCGCATTACTATCGAGCGTCCGGCCAAGGCCGCGCACATCACGATCCATACGGCGCGTCCGGGGATCGTGATCGGCAAGAAGGGCGAGGACATCGAGAAGCTGCGTCGTGAAGTCGCGGCGGAGACGGGCCTGGACCAGGGCAACGTCAAGATCAATATCGAGGAAGTGCGCAAGCCCGAGATCGAGGCCCAGCTGGTGGCGGAAGGGATTGCCCAGCAGCTCGAGCGCCGCATCATGTTCCGCCGTGCGATGAAGCGCGCCGTCGGCAATGCCATGCGCCTGGGTGCCCAGGGGATCAAGGTGCACGTCTCCGGCCGTCTGAACGGCGCCGAGATCGCGCGTTCCGAGTGGTACCGGGAAGGGCGTGTGCCGCTGCACACCCTGCGTGCCGATATCGACTACGGCTTCGCCGAGGCCCGTACGACCTACGGGATCATCGGTGTGAAGGTGTGGATCTTCAAGGGCGAAGTCTTCGGTCTCGAGCCGGTCGAAGGGACGCGCGCTGCGGCCAACGCGAGCTAGGACATAGACCATGTTGCAGCCAAAAAGAACCAAATTCCGCAAGCAGTTCAAGGGCCGGAACCGGGGCATGGCCTCGACCGGTGCCAAGGTCAGCTTCGGCGAGTACGGCCTGCAGGCCGTTGAACGCGGTCGCATTACCGCGCGCCAGATCGAGGCCGCGCGTCGTGCGATGGTGCGTCACATCAAGCGTGGCGGGAAGATCTGGATCCGGGTGTTCCCGGACGTGCCGGTGACCAAGAAGCCGCTTGAAGTGCGTATGGGCAAGGGCAAGGGTGGCGTGGAGTACTGGGTCTGCAAGATCCAGCCCGGCCGCGTGCTCTACGAGATGGAAGGCGTTCACGAGGACGTGGCCCGCGAGGCCATGCGCCTGGCCGCCGCCAAGCTCCCGGTCAAGACGGTCTTCACCCGTCGGCAGGTGATGTAATGAAAGCAGAAGAACTCAGAAAGAAGTCGGATGACGATCTGAACCAGGAGCTGGAAGCGCTCTACAAGGAGCAGTTCGGCCTCCGTATGCAGAAGGCGATCGGACAGCTCGCGCGCCCGGATCGCGTCGGCAAGGTGCGGCGCGAGATCGCGCAGATCAAGACGCTGATGAATGAACGCAGAAGGGCAGGCTAAGAAGATGACCGAAGAAGGTTCCAAGACTCAGCGTTCCGTCGTGGGGCGGGTGATCAGCGACAAGATGGACAAGACCCGGACGGTCCTGGTCGAGCGTCGCGTGCGTCATCCGCTGTACGGCAAGTTCATCCGCCGCAGCACGAAACTGCACGTCCACGACGAGGAGAACGTTTCCCGCATGGGCGATCGGGTTCGTATCCGTGAATGCCGGCCGGTTTCCAAGCAGAAGCGCTTTGCCCTGATCGAAGTGGTCGGGCAGGACGCGCTCTGAATCGGCTGCCAGGAGATAAGTCATGATTCAAATGCAGACCGTGCTCGAGGCCGCCGATAACAGCGGCGCCCGACGCATCCAGTGCATCAAGGTGCTGGGCGGCTCGCACCGCCGGTACGCCCGTGTGGGCGATGTCATCAAGGTGAGCGTCAAGGACGCGATCCCGCGTGGCAAGGTCAAGAAGGGCGATGTGTACGACGCCGTCGTGGTGCGTACCGCCTCCGGCGTGCGGCGCCCGGATGGTTCGATCATCCGCTTCGACCGCAACGCCGCGGTCCTGCTGAACAACCAGCACCAGCCGATCGGCACCCGTATCTTCGGGCCGGTGACGCGTGAACTGCGAGGGGAGAAGTACATGAAGATTATCTCCCTCGCCCCGGAAGTGCTGTGAGGACGTGATGAACAAGATTCGCAAGGGCGACGATGTCGTCGTGATCGCGGGCAAGGACAAGGGTCGCCGCGGGACCATCATCAAGGTCCTGGACGGCAAGGTCCTGGTCCAGAACATCAACATGGTGAAGAAGCATCAGAAGCCGAACCCGCAGCAGGGTGTCGGTGGCGGGATCATCGAGAAGGAAATGCCGATCGATGTCTCGAACGTGATGCTCTTCAACCCGGCAACCGACAAGGGTGATCGCGTGTCGTTCAAGACCCTGGAAGACGGCCGCAAGGTGCGGGTCTTTCGCTCGAACGGCGAGGTCGTGGACGCATAACGCGGGACGGACGGTTTATGGAACGCTTGAGAGAAGAATACGAATCCAACGTGAAGCAGGCCCTGCGCGAGCAGTTCGGCTATGCCAACGTGATGGAGATTCCGCGCATCACCAAAGTGACCCTCAATATGGGTCTCGGCGATGCGGTCGCGGACAAGAAGGTGATCGAACACGCGGTCGGTGATATGACTGCGATCGCCGGGCAGAAGCCGGTGGTCACCAAGGCACGCAAGTCGATTGCGGGCTTCAAGATCCGTGATGATTATCCCATCGGCTGCAAGGTGACCCTGCGGCGCCGGCAGATGTACGAATTCCTGGATCGCCTGATCAATGTGGCGCTGCCCCGGGTACGCGACTTCCGCGGTTTTTCCGCGAAGGCGTTCGACGGCCGCGGCAACTACAGCCTGGGCATCAAGGAACAGATCATCTTTCCGGAGATTGACTACGACCGTGTCGACAAGCTGCGCGGCATGGACATCACCATCACAACCAGCGCAAAGACGGACGCGGAAGCCAAGGCCCTTCTGGAGGCCTTCCGATTCCCGTTCCGGCAGTAAACGAGGTAGGCGCACATGGCGAAGGTATCGATGGTCGAGCGCGAGAAAAAGCGCGAACGACTGGTAAAGAAGTACGCGGCCAAGCGGGCCGAACTCAAGGCAATCCTGGTGGACGACACCAAGTCCTCCGAGGAACGTCTGGCGGCCATGCATGCGCTGCAGAAACTGCCGCGTGATTCGTCGCGCGTGCGTCAGAAGAACCGCTGTGGCGTGACCGGCCGGCCGAAGGGCTATTACCGCCGGTTTGGCCTGGGGCGCAACAAGCTGCGGGAATACGCCATGAAGGGCGAGATTCCGGGCCTGCGCAAGGCGAGCTGGTAAGGAGATTTGAAGCGATGATGACCGATCCGATTTCCGACATGCTCACCCGCGTGCGCAATGCGCAGCGCGCGAACAAGGAGCAGGTCGCCATTCCCTACAGCAAGGCCAAGGAGCGCATCCTGAAGGTCTTCGCGGAAGAGGGTTTCGTGGGCGACATGCAGGTCGAGGGCGAAGCCGCACAGAAGAAGCTTGTGGTGAAGCTGAAGTATTTCGAGGGACGGCCGGTCATCGAGACCGTCGAACGGATTTCCCGCCCGGGTCTGCGGATCTATCGCGGCAAGGACGAACTGCCGCGGATCAACGCGGGCCTTGGTGTCGCGGTGATCTCCACGCCGCAGGGTGTCATGAGTGACCGCGCAGCCCGGGCCGCTGGCCAGGGTGGCGAGGTCCTCTGCAAGATCTACTGAGGAATCAGCCATGTCGCGCATTGCAAATCTGCCGATCCAGCTGCCGAGCGGTGTGTCCGTGGAGCAGACGGACAGCGAGATCAAGATCAAGGGCCCGAAGGGCGAGCTTCAGCTCACCTGCCCCGAGGCGGTGACGGTTACCGTCGAGGACGGCGTGGTGCGTGTGAAGGCCGCCGAGAATGCGAAAAACGTCGCGCTCGCCGGTACCATCCGTGCGCTGCTCGGGAATCATGTCCACGGTGTCAGCCAGGGGT
This sequence comes from Thioalkalivibrio sp. ALE25, assembly GCF_000377285.1. NCBI lineage: Bacteria > Pseudomonadati > Pseudomonadota > Gammaproteobacteria > Chromatiales > Ectothiorhodospiraceae > Thioalkalivibrio > Thioalkalivibrio sp. ALE25. The sequence continues at coordinate 258,973 of NZ_KB897925.1, forward strand.
TCGAACGGGCCCTGGAGCTGGTGGGTGTCGGCTACCGCGCGCAGATGCAGGGCGCGAAGCTGAACCTGACCCTCGGGTATTCGCATCCGATCGACTTCGAGATCCCCGAGGGTGTGACGGTGGAAACGCCGACCCCGACCGAGGTCGTGGTCAAGGGGACCGATCGCCAGAAGGTGGGCCAGGTGGCCGCGAATATTCGCGCCTTCCGCCCGCCGGAGCCCTACAAGGGCAAGGGCGTGAAGTACAAAGACGAGCGCATTGTGCGCAAAGAAGCCAAGAAGAAGTAGGTAGGCACCAGTGGACAAGAAAGAGGCCAGACTTAAGAGGGCGCGTCGCGCACGGTTCAAGATCCGTGAGCTGGGGGTGCATCGTCTCTGTATCCACCGGACGCCCCGCCACATGTACGCGCAGATCATTGCCCCGTCCGGCGACGCGGTACTCGCCGCGGCGTCAACGGTGGAGAAGGATCTGAAGAATGCCGGCGGTTCGACCGGGAACGCCGAGGCGGCGGCCCGTGTGGGGCAGGCGATTGCCGAGCGCGCGCGCAAGGCCGGTATTGAACAGGTCGCGTTTGACCGCGCGGGTTTCCGTTATCACGGACGGGTGAAGGCTCTGGCCGACGCCGCACGTGAAAACGGCCTGCAGTTCTAGTCAAACGGGATCGAGCGGAGAGAGATATGGCACGTAACGATGTAAGCGAAGCGCAAGACGGCCTGCAGGAAAAGCTGATTGGCGTGAACCGCGTGGCCAAGGTGGTCAAGGGCGGTCGCCAGTTCCGGTTTGCCGCACTGACGGTGGTGGGCGACGGAGAAGGTCGCGTGGGCTATGGCTATGCCAAGGCGCGCGAGGTTCCGGCCGCGATCCAGAAGGCAATGCAGCAGGCGCGGATGGAGATGCGCAACGTGGCCCTGCACGAAGGGACCCTGCACTACGCGGTCAATGGCCGCCACGGTGCCGCGAACGTCTACATGCAGCCCGCCTCGGAAGGTACCGGGATCATCGCCGGCGGGGCCATGCGTGCCGTGCTGGAAGTGGCCGGGGTGCGTAACGTGCTTGCCAAGTGCGTGGGATCGCGCAATCCGATTAACGTCGTGCAGGCCACGATCGACGGGCTCACCACGGTGAGCTCGCCGGAGCGTGTGGCGGCCAAGCGCGGCAAGACCGTTGACGAAGTGACGAGCTAAGCCATGAGCAAGCTGAAACTGACCCTGGTACGCAGCACCGCCGGCCGCATCGCATCGCACAAGGCGTGCGTCCGCGGCTTGGGGCTGCGCAAGACCCACAGCACCTCGACGGTCGAGGCCACCCCGGAAAATCTGGGCATGGTCAAGAAGGTGTCGTACCTGCTGAAGGTAGAGGAAGTCTAACGATGCGACTGAATGAGATTGCAAGCCCCGACGGCGCCCGCAAGCCGGGCAAGCGCGTCGGTCGTGGCATTGGTTCCGGTCTGGGCAAGACTGGCGGCCGTGGCCACAAGGGCCAGAAGTCCCGCTCCGGCGGCTTCACCAAGGTCGGCTTCGAAGGCGGCCAGATGCCGTTGCAGCGGCGCCTGCCGAAGGTGGGCTTCCGCTCCCGCAAGCAGCAGTACGCGGCCGAAGTGCGCCTGAGCGAGCTGGCCAAGGTGGACGGCGACGTGACCCTGGAAAGCCTCAAGGCCGCCGGTGTCGTGCGCAGCGACGCCCAGAGCGCGAAGATCTTCGCCTCCGGTGAAGTCTCCCGTGCCTGCGCCGTGAAGGGCGTGGGTGTGACCAAGGGTGCGCGGGCCGCGATCGAAGCGGCCGGCGGGAGCGTCGAGGCCTAAATAATGGCGCGTGGAGCGACAGCACGTTCCGGTGGCGGACTCACCGGTTTTACCGAGTTACGCCAACGCTTGCTGTTCGTGCTGGGCGCCCTGGTGGTGTACCGGATCGGTACGTTCATCCCGGTGCCGGGCATCAACCCGGTCGCGGTGTCGCAGTTCTTCGAGCAACAAAGCGGCACCATTCTGGACATGTTCAACATGTTCTCGGGCGGGGCGCTGGAAAGGCTGTCGATCTTTGCCCTCGGGGTGATGCCGTATATCTCCGCCGCGATCATCATGCAGCTGCTGGCGGCCACGGTGCCGGCCTTGCAGCAGCTGAAGAAGGAAGGCGAGCAGGGGCGGCGCAAGATCACGCAGTACACGCGCTACGGGACCGTGGCGCTGGCGCTGTTTCAGAGTATCGGGATCGGGATTGCTCTGAATGGACAGACCATTCAGGGCATGCCGATGGCGCTGAACCCGGGGCCGATCTTTATCTTTACGGTGGTCGTCTCGCTGGTGACCGGTACCCTGTTCCTGATGTGGCTGGGCGAGCAGATTACCGAGCGCGGCATCGGCAACGGGATCTCGATCATCATCTTCGCCGGCATTGTCGCGGGGCTGCCGGGCGCCATTGGTGGCACCCTCGAGCTGGCGCGGACCGGCGAACTGGCGGCGGCGTTCGTGGTGATCCTGATCGTGCTGGCGCTGGCGGTGACGGCGTTCGTCGTGTTCGTCGAACGCGGTCAGCGACGCGTCACGATCAACTATGCGAAGCGTCAGGTGGGGCGGAAGATGGTTGGCGGGCAGTCCTCGCACCTGCCGCTGAAGTTGAACATGGCCGGGGTGATTCCGCCGATCTTCGCGTCCAGTATCATCCTGTTTCCGTCGACGCTGGGGCAGTGGTTCGGGCAGGCGGAAGGGATGGACTGGCTGCGCGAGATCTCGACGACGCTCGCTCCGGGGCAGCCGCTGTATGTGATGTTCTATGCGGCCGCAATTATTTTCTTCTGCTTCTTCTACACCGCGCTGGTGTTCAACTCCCGGGATACCGCGGAGAACCTGAAGAAGCAGGGCGCCTTCATTCCGGGGATTCGTCCCGGGGTGCAGACGGAACGGTTTATTGACGGGGTCATGACACGGCTGACGGCGGTGGGCGCGGTCTATATCACTGCGGTCTGCCTGCTGCCCGAGTTCCTGATCCTGTACTGGAACGTGCCGTTCTACTTCGGTGGGACGTCGCTTCTGATCATCGTGATCGTGGTGATGGATTTCATGGCGCAGCTGCAGTCGCACCTGGTGTCCCACCAGTACGAAGGGTTGATGAAGAAAGCGAATCTGAAGGGTTTCGGCGGGACCGGGATCCGCTAGACCAGGAGAAAAACCATGAAGGTACGTGCATCTGTAAAGCCGATCTGCCGAAACTGCAAGGTGATTCGGCGTAACGGTGTGGTGCGGGTGATCTGTTCGGATGCCCGCCACAAGCAACGCCAGGGCTAACGCTTGGCGTAACGGATATTCATTGCTACTATAGCCGGCTTTGCCGGATTTAGATGGAGAGGTTGGATGGCTCGCGTCGCTGGAATCAATATTCCTGACCAGAAGCACACGGTAATCGCGCTGACCGCGATCTATGGCATTGGCCCCACCCGGGCCGGCCTGATCTGCGATGCCGCGGGTGTGCGTCGGGACATCAAGGTGCGGGATCTGACCGATGCCGAAGTCGATGCCCTGCGCGCGCAGATCGACAAGATCCCCGTGGAAGGGGATCTGCGCCGGGAAGTCAGCATGAACATCAAGCGGCTCATGGACCTGGGCTGCTACCGGGGCGTGCGTCACCGCCGCGGCCTCCCGTTGCGGGGTCAGCAGACGCAGACGAATGCACGCACCCGCAAGGGCCCGCGTCGCCCGATTCGCAAGTAATCAGACTGGGATCTCAGGTACATGGCACAAGCGCAGACTCGGACCAAGAAGAAGGTCCGCAAGAATATCGCCGAGGGCGTGGCTCACGTATATGCCACGTTCAACAACACGATCATCACGATCACGGACCGGCAGGGCAACACGATCAGCTGGGCCACCTCGGGTGGCTCTGGTTTCCGTGGTTCCCGCAAATCCACGCCGTTCGCGGCGCAGATTGCGGCCGAGCGAGCCGGGACGACTGCGGCCGAGCACGGCGTGAAGAATCTCGACGTGATGGTGCGGGGCCCGGGTCCGGGTCGCGAATCGGCGGTACGTGCGCTGAACAATGCCGGGTTCAAGATCACGAATATCAGTGATGTGACCCCGATCCCTCACAACGGCTGCCGGCCGCCCAAGAAACGCCGCGTTTAAGGCTGGAGTTCGAGAATGGCTCGTTACATTGGACCGAAGTGCAAGCTCAGCCGCCGCGAAGGCGTGGATCTGGGCCTGAAGAGCGGCGCCCGCGCGCTGGAAACCAAGTGCAAGCTGGACAAGCCGCCGGGTCAGCACGGTGAACGCCGTACCCGCCTGTCCGACTATGCCGTGCAGCTGCGCGAGAAGCAGAAGCTGCGCCGGATCTACGGCGTGCTGGAGAAGCAGTTCCGCAACTATTACAAGAAGGCCGCCCAGCGCAAGGGCTCGACCGGCGAGAACCTGCTGAAGCTGCTGGAAGGTCGTCTGGACAACGTCGTGTACCGCATGGGCTTCGGCGCCACCCGCTCGGAAGCGCGGCAGCTGGTGGCGCATCGCGCGATCATGGTGAATGGCCAGGTGGTGAACATCGCCGCCTATCAGGTTCAGCCGTCGGATGTGGTCACGGTCCGCGAGAAGGCCCGCAAGCAGGTCCGCATCCAGGATGCGATGACCCTGGCCGAGCAGACCGGTTTCCCGAGCTGGGTCGAAGTCGACACCAGCAAGTTCGAAGGGACCTTCAAGGCGATCCCGGACCGTTCGGATCTGCCCGCGGACATCAACGAGTCGCTCGTCGTCGAGCTGTACTCGAAGTAATCGTTTTTCGGCCTGGCGCCAGGAGTCACAATGCAGTCGAACGAACTGGTCAAGAAACAGCAGATCGAGGTCGAGGCCGAGAACCGGAATCAGGCCAAGGTCGCGCTCGAGCCGCTGGAACGCGGTTTCGGGCATACCCTGGGCAATGCCCTGCGGCGTGTGCTGCTGTCGTCCATCCCCGGTGCCGCGATCGTCGAGGCCCGGATCGAGGGCGTGCTGCACGAATACACCACGATCGAAGGGGTGCAGGAGGACGTCGTTGACATCCTGCTGAACCTCAAGGGCGTGGCGCTGCGCATGCACAGCCGTGACGAATCCACCCTGACCCTGAAGAAGAAGGGTCCGTGCGTGGTGACGGCGGGTGACATCCAGGTGGACCATGACGTGGAGGTCGTGAATCCTGAACACGTGATCGCGACCATCACCAAGAACGTCGACCTGGACGTGACGCTGACCGCGCGGGCCGGCCGTGGCTATGAGCCCGTGAGCGCCCGACGCCAGTCCGAGGCGGGCGACGATACGGGCATCGGCCGACTGCTGCTGGATGCCAGCTTCAGCCCGATCCGCCGCGTGTCCTACCGCGTCGAGAGCGCGCGTCTGGCGCAGCGTACCGACATGGACCGCCTGGTGCTGGAACTGGAGACCAACGGTGCGATCGCGCCGGATGACGCGGTGCGTCAGGCAGCGACGATCCTGCAGGGCCAGCTGGCCCCGTTCGTCGACCTCCAGGAAGAGGCCGGCGAGGTGGTCGGGACCGCCGGTGGTGCGATCGACCCGGTCCTGCTGCGTCCGGTGGACGAACTGGAGCTCACGGTGCGTTCGGCGAACTGCCTGAAGGCGGAGAACCTGTACTACATCGGGGACCTGGTTCAGCGCACCGAGGTCGAGCTGTTGCGCGCGCCGAACCTCGGCAAGAAGTCGCTCACCGAGATCAAGGACACGCTGGCGACCCATGGGCTGTCGCTGGGCATGCGTCTCGAGAACTGGCCGCCGCCGGGTCTGCGCGACGACAACGAGTAATCACGGCGCCCTGCGCCCATCGTTTTTCTAGAGGAAGCCTCTCATGCGTCATCGTCATTCCGGCCGTCAGCTGGGCCGTAACAGCTCGCACCGCAAGGCCACGTTTCAGGCCCTGTCCGTGGCCCTGTTCCGGCACGAACTGATCAAGACCACGCTGCCCAAGGCGAAGGAACTGCGCCGGGTCGCCGAGCCGCTGATCACCATGGCCAAGGAAGACAGCGTGCATGGCCGTCGCACGGCCTTTGCGCGTCTGCGCGACAAGGAGATCGTGGGCAAGCTGTTCAGTGAGCTGGGTCCGCGCTATCAGCAGCGCCCGGGTGGGTATCTGCGTATCCTCAAGTGTGGCAATCGTCCGGGTGACAACGCCCCGATGGCCTACGTGGAGCTGGTGGATCGCCCCGAGGGCGATTCCGGGGACGGCGAAGCCGCCTGAGATTTCGCAGTGCAATGAACCGCACCCTCTCGGGGGTGGCGGTCCCAAGAAAGCCGGCCTCGTGCCGGCTTTCTTGCGTCCGGGGCGGGGTGTTTGCGAGCCGGTCGCGGGATGCGCGGCTTCAGTTGGAGACGGCCCGAGGGCGGGCGGCCGGGGCCAGGAGCGGCGCGAGGAACTGGCCGGTGTGGCTGTTGGGGGTGGCGGCGACGGTCTCCGGGGTGCCGGCGACCAGCAGTTCGCCGCCGCCGCTGCCGCCTTCGGGCCCGATGTCGATCAGCCAGTCAGCGGTCTTGATCACGTCGAGGTTGTGCTCGATCACGACGATGGTGTTGCCGTGGTCGCGCAGGCGGTGGAGCACGCGCAGGAGCTGGGCGATGTCTTCGAAATGGAGCCCGGTGGTGGGTTCGTCGAGGATATAGAGGGTGCGTCCGGTGTCGCGCTTGGAGAGCTCGCGCGCCAGCTTGATGCGCTGGGCCTCGCCGCCGGAGAGGGTGGTCGCGTTCTGGCCGAGCTGGATGTAGGACAGCCCGACCTCCATCAGCATCTCCAGCTTGCGGTGGATGACCGGCACGGGCTGGAAGAAGTCGAGGGCCTCTTCCACAGTCATCTCGAGGACCTCGTGGATGTTCTTGCCCTTGTAGCGCACCTCCAGCGTCTCGCGGTTGTAGCGATGGCCCTTGCAGACGTCACAGGGCACGAAGACATCCGGGAGGAAGTGCATCTCGACCTTGATCACGCCATCCCCCTGGCAGGCCTCGCAGCGCCCGCCACGGACGTTGAAAGAGAAGCGCCCCGGCTTGTAGCCGCGCGAGCGGGCTTCGGCGGTTGCGGCGAACAGCTCGCGGATGGGTGTGAACAGTCCGGTGTAGGTCGCCGGGTTCGAGCGCGGTGTGCGCCCGATCGGGCTCTGGTCGATGTCGACGACCTTGTCGATGCGTTCCAGGCCGTCGATGCGCTCGTGGGCCTCGATGTGGTGGCGGCCCCCATGCAGGGCGGTCGCGACGGCCGGATAAAGGGTGTTGTTGACCAGGGTCGACTTGCCGGATCCGGACACGCCGGTGACGCAGGTGAACAGGCCCGTAGGGAAGGCGAAATCGCCGCCCTTGAGATTGTTGCCGCGCGCGCCGATCACCCGGATTTCGGCTTCCGGATCGGCAGCGTGGCGCTGTTCCGGGACCGCGATAGATCGTGTGCCCCGCAGGTAGGCACCGGTGAGTGATTCAGGATGCGCGGCGACGGCCTCGGGGGTCCCGGAGGCGACGATTTGGCCCCCGTGGCGGCCGGCGCCCGGTCCGATGTCCACTACGTGATCGGCCTGTCGGATGGCGTCTTCGTCATGCTCGACGACAATCACGGTGTTGCCGAGGTCGCGCAGGTGGCTGAGGGTGTTCAGCAGCCGCGCATTGTCGCGCTGGTGCAGGCCGATGGAGGGTTCGTCGAGGATGTACATGACGCCGACCAGGGCCGAGCCGATCTGCGACGCCAGCCGGATGCGCTGGGCTTCCCCGCCGGACAGGGTGTCGGCGGAGCGGTCCAGCGTCAGGTAGTCGAGCCCGACATCGTTGAGGAAGCCGAGGCGCGCGGAGATCTCGCGCACGATCTTCTCCGCGATCTGGGCGAAACGCCCGGGCAGGCGCAGGTCGCTGAAGAAGGTCTGGGCATTGGCCACGCTCATGTGCGTGACCTCCGGCAAGGTCAAGTCATTGACGAACACATGGCGCGCGGCGGAATTCAGGCGCGTGCCGTGGCAGTCGGGGCAGGGCTGCTCCGCCAGGTAGCGGCCCAGCTCCTCGCGCACGGCAGAGGAGTCGGTCTCGCGGTAGCGCCGTTCGAGGTTCGGGATCACGCCCTCGAACACGCGTTCGTCGGTGCGCAGGCGGCCGTTGGCGGCGGGCGTGGCGAGCTTGACCTTCTCCTTGCCGGAGCCGTGCAGGACCACCGCGCGCACCTCCGCGGGGAGCTCCTGCCACGGGGTCTCTACGTCGAAGCCGTAGTGCCGGGCCAGGCTGGTCAGCAGGCTGAAGTACCAGGCGTTGCGTCGGTCCCAGCCGCGCACGGCCCCGCCGGCCAGGCTCAGCTCCGGCTGCGAGACCACGCGCTCGGGATCGAAGAACTGGTGTACGCCCAGGCCGTCGCAGGTGGGGCAGGCCCCGGCCGGGTTGTTGAACGAGAACAGGCGCGGCTCCAGCTCGCGCAGCGCATACCCGCAGACCGGGCAGGCGAAGCGGGCGGAGAAGATCATCGGTTCGCGTTCCGGCTCGTCCATCCAGGCGATCAGGGCCAGGCCGTCGGCGAGCTCGGTGGCCGTCTCGAAGGACTCGGCCAGACGCTGGCGCAGGTCCTCGCGCACGCGGAAGCGGTCGATCACGATCTCGATGTTGTGCTTGCGCTTCGGGTCCAGCGCCGGCAGGGCATCGAGGTCGTGAATCTCGCCATTGATGCGCGCGCGCAGGTACCCCTGGGAACGCATCGCCTCCAGCATCTTGTGATGCTCGCCCTTGCGTCCGCGCACCACGGGCGCGAGCAGCATGACCTTGTCGCCCTCCGGCAGCTCCAGCACCTGGTCCACCATCTGCGAGATGGTCTGCGCGGCCAGGGTCTCGCCATGTTCCGGGCAGCGCGGTTCGCCGGCGCGGGCGAACAGCAGGCGCAGGTAGTCGTAGATCTCGGTAATGGTGCCGACGGTGGAGCGCGGGTTGTGCGAGGTGCTCTTCTGTTCGATGGAGATCGCCGGCGACAGGCCCTCGATCTGGTCGACGTCGGGTTTCTCCATCATCGACAGGAACTGCCGGGCATAGGTGGACAGGCTCTCCACGTAGCGGCGCTGGCCTTCGGCAAACAGGGTGTCGAAGGCCAGCGACGACTTGCCCGAGCCGGAGACGCCGGTGATCACGATCAGCCGCTCGCGCGGCAGATCGAGGTCCACGTTTTTCAGGTTATGGGTACGGGCGCCGCGAATGCTGATGCTGTCCATGGGGCTGGGTCGACTCCACCGGGTTGCGTCGCGCGGTGTGCCCGGCGATCCGGGGTACCGCAAACCGACCATGTTAACACCCGGGCGTGCGGCGCCATGGTTTCCGCGCCGGGGTTGCCGGTAAACTCCGCTGCCATGAACACCCCTCCGTCCATGCGCCGGTTCCGGACGCCATGAGCCCGCGCGAGTTGCGCGCCACCACCGGGCTCGCGGCGATCTATGGCGTGCGCATGGCGGGCCTGTTCATGGTCCTGCCCGTCTTTATGCTGCATGCCGACCGTATCCCTGGCGCGACCCCGCTGCTGATGGGGCTGGCGCTGGGGATCTACGGCCTCACCCAGGCGGTCCTGCAGATCCCGTTCGGGCTGCTGTCCGACCGCGTGGGGCGCAAGCCGCTGATCCTGGCCGGCCTGCTGCTGTTCGTTGCCGGCAGCCTGGTGGCCGCGCTGGCGGAGACCATCCACGGCATCATCCTCGGGCGTGCCCTGCAGGGGGCCGGCGCGGTGGCCGCGGTGATCCTGGCCCTGACGGCGGACCTGGTCGGCGAGGAGCGCCGGATGCGGGCGCTGGCTGCCATCGGCTTGACCATCGGTCTGACCTTTACCGCCGCGATGGCCCTGGGCCCGTTGGTGGACCGTGCGGCGGGGCTGGAGGGGGTCTTCGGCCTCTCTGCGCTGCTCGGGCTGGTCGCGATCGTGATCCTGTTCCTGTGGGTGCCGAGCCCGGATCGGGTGCGCAGGCATCCGGACATGGTGCCGGTGTGGTCCGCGTTGCCGCGGGTCCTGCGCGCCCCCGACCTGTTGCGCCTGAATCTCGGCATCTTCGTGCTGCACCTGGTGCTGGCCGCGAACTTCCTGGTGATCCCGGTCCTGCTGCTGGAGACCCTGGCGCTGCCCGGGGCGAGTCACTGGAAGTTCTATGTGCCGGTCCTGCTGGCGGGGTTCGTGCTGATGCTGCCGGGGATCATCTTCGGCGAGCGGCGGCGGCGCGTGCACGGCGTGCTGCGCGCGGCGATCCTCCTGCTGGCCGGGGTGCAGGTCCTGCTGGCCCTGCTGGTGCTGGACGGTGGCGGCCTGTGGACGCTGGGCGCCTTGATGATCCTGTTCTTCGCCGCGTTCAATCTACTGGAGGCCGGATTGCCGTCCCTGGTGGCACGCGTCGCGCCGGTGGCCCACAAGGGCACCGCGATGGGCGGCTTCGCCACCGCGCAGTTCCTCGGGATCTTCGCCGGCGGAGTGCTGGGGGGCGCCTTGCTGACGGTCGCCGGGCCGGTCGGCGTGTTCCTCGCCGGGGTGCCTTTGCTGCTGCTGTGGTGGTGGGGGGCGCGCGGGATGCAGCCGCGCTACCGCTCCAACCGCGTGCTGGCGCTGCCCGCCCACTGGTCCGGTCGCGAGGCCGAGCTGCTGCGACTGATCGCGCACTGGCCGGGGGTGCACGAGGCCGAGCTGTCGCCGGACGCCGGGTCCCTCTACCTGAAGGTGGAGCCCGGCGGTCCGGATACCCCCGAGCTGGCGGCCTGGCTGGCGCGCCCGCCCTCCCGGTAGCGCCGGCAGGACGTGCCCGCTCCGCGTCGTGGACCGGTGCACTGTCGCGGCGGGGGCGGGCTGCTACACTATCGGGTCTGTCTCTCCATGCCCGACTGAAGGAGGCCCCATGGCCCGCGGCGTCAACAAAGTCATCCTGCTCGGCAACCTCGGGGCCGACCCGGAAAAGCGCGAGACCCCCAACGGGGTTACCGTCACCAACCTGCGTCTGGCAACGTCGGAACAGTGGACCGACAAGAATTCCGGCGAGAAGCGCGAGAACACCGAATGGCACCGGGTGGTGATGTTCGGGCGCCTGGCGGATATCGCCGCGCAGTATCTGTCCAAGGGCTCGCAGGTCTATATCGAAGGCAAGATCCAGACGCGCAAGTGGCAGGACCAGTCCGGCAACGACCGCTACAGCACCGAGGTGGTCGCCAACGACATGCAGCTGATCGGCGGTCGCGGGGGCGGCGGCGGTGGCGGGTTCGATCAGGACCCGGGCTATGGCGGCGGCAATGCCTATGGCGGTGGCGGCCAGCAGGGTGGCAACCGCAGCAGCGCCCCGGTCTCCGGTGGCTTTGATGACGACGACGTCCCCTTCTAGAACGCACGGCGATCCCTGACCGGCCCAACCAGCGAAGTACCGAGAGCATGATCCGCAAGGTCTATATTCAGACGCACGGCTGCCAGATGAACGAGTACGACTCCGATCGCATGCTCGACGCGCTGCGCGAGCTGCACGGGGCCGAGCGTACCGACGATCCGGAGCAGGCCGATGTCCTGTTGATGAACACCTGCTCCATCCGCGAGAAGGCGCAGGAGAAGGTCTTCTCGCTGCTGGGGCGCTGGCGCCAGATCAAGGAGCGCCGGCCGGAGGTAATCATCGGCGTGGGGGGCTGTGTCGCCAGCCAGGAGGGTGATGCCCTGCGCGAACGCGCTCCGTACGTGGACCTGGTGTTCGGCCCGCAGACGCTGCACCGCCTGCCGGCCATGATCCAGTCGGTGCGCCGCGAGCGCGCGCCGGTGGTGGATATCTCCTTCCCCGAGATCGAGAAGTTCGACCGCTTGCCGGAGCCGAAGGCCGATGGCCCGACCGCGTTCGTCTCGGTGATGGAGGGCTGTTCCAAGTACTGCAGCTTCTGCGTGGTGCCCTATACCCGCGGTGACGAGATCAGCCGGCCGTTCGACGACGTGATCGCCGAGGTGGTCGCGCTGGCCGCGCAGGGGGTCCGGGAGATCAACCTGCTGGGACAAAACGTGAATGCCTATCAGGGGCCGATGGAGGACGGTGATACCGCCGACCTCGCGCTGCTGATTCACTACGTCGCCGCGGTGGACGGGATCGAACGCATCCGCTTCACCACCTCGCACCCGGTGGAGTTCTCCGATTCGCTGATCCAGGCCTTTGCCGACGAGCCCAAGCTGGTCAGTCACCTGCACCTGCCGGTACAGAGCGGCTCCGACCGCATCCTGGCGCAGATGAAACGCGGCCACACGATTCTGGAATACAAGTCCAAGATCCGCCGCCTGCGCGAGGCGCGCCCGGACCTGGACCTGTCCTCCGACTTCATCGTCGGCTTCCCCGGCGAGACGGATGCCGACCACGCGGCGACTATGAAGCTGATCGAGGAGCTGCACTTCGACTTCTCCTTCAGCTTCATCTACAGCGCCCGTCCGGGCACACCGGCGGCCTCGCTGCCGGACGACGTGCCGCTGGCCACCAAGAAGGCCCGTCTGGCCGAGCTGCAGGCCCTGATCGAGCAGCACGGGCGCGAACGCAACCAGGCCATGGTCGGCAACATCGAGCCCGTGCTGGTCGAGGGCCCGGCCAAGCGCAATCCCGGCGAACTGGCCGGACGCACGGCGAACAACCGCATCGTGAACTTCGCCGGCGACCCCGGCCTGATCGGGCAGATGATCCCGGTCGAGATCACCGATGCCCTGGCGCATTCCCTGCGCGGCCGAACCGTGGAGCGGGCCATGTCTGCGGCCGTCGGCGCCTGACCGGAATGGCCAATCGTCTGGATTTCACCCTGGAACCCGGTGACCAGGAGACGCTCGCGCGGATCTCCGGGCCGCTGGATGCCCATCTGCGCCTGATCGAGTCGCGCCTGGGCGTGGCCGTGCACAACCGCGGCCCGCGCTTTAATCTGACCGGCCCGAAGACCGCGGTGCAGGCGGCCGGGGCGCTGATCCACGACCTCCATCGCATGGCGCAGGAGGAGCCGGTCAGCCTGGAACAGGTGCATACGGCGCTGCAGACGGCGCATGTCGAAGGCCTGGCCGAGCCCGATGGCAATGCGGGCGATCCGTCGCTGCGTCTCAAGCGCGCGGTGATCCGCGGGCGCGGCCCGCGTCAGGCGAAGTACCTGGCGGCGATCGCGCAGCACGACCTCAGTTTCGGCATCGGGCCGGCCGGTACCGGCAAGACCTTCCTCGCGGTCGCCGCCGCCGTCGCGGCGCTGGAACAGGACCGCGTGCAGCGCCTGGTGCTGGTGCGCCCGGCGGTGGAGGCCGGCGAGCGTCTGGGTTTCCTGCCCGGCGACCTGGCGCAGAAGATCGACCCCTACCTGCGCCCGATGTACGACGCGCTGTACGAACTGATGGGCTTCGACCAGACCGCGCGCCTGATGGAGCGTCAGGTGATCGAGGTGGCCCCGCTGGCCTACATGCGCGGGCGCACCCTGAATGAGGCCTTCATCATCCTCGACGAGGCGCAGAACACCACGGTTGAGCAGATGAAGATGTTCCTGACCCGCATCGGCTTTGGTTCCACGGCGGTCGTCAACGGCGACATCACCCAGGTCGACCTGCCGCGCGGCCAGCGCTCCGGGCTCAAGCACGCGATGCAGATCCTGAACGACGTGGAGGGCGTACATATCACCCGCTTCCAGGCGGGTGACGTGGTGCGCCATCCGCTGGTGCAGCGCATTGTGGAGGCCTACGACGCCCACGACAGCGCCTCCGGCAAACCGGATGCGGCGCCCGAGTCCGGTGCCGGCGCCGCTGTGGACGGGCAGGACGCCGATGGGGCTTGAGGTTGCGGTGCAGTACGCCGTGCCGCGCGCCGGCCTGCCGGCTGCCACCACCCTGCACCGCGCGGCCCGCGCGGCCTGGCACGGCGCCGGCGAGGCCGCGGTGACGCTGCGCCTGGTGGATGTCGACGAGGGGCGCACCCTGAACCATGCCTTCCGCGGCCGAGACTACGCGACCAATGTACTGTCCTTCCCCGCACCGGAGCTGCCACCCGGTCTGCCGCCCGAGGCGAACGCCTATCTCGGCGACGTCATCCTGTGCGCGCCGGTGCTGGCGCGCGAGGCGGTGGAGCAGGGCAAGCCCCTGGCCGCCCACTACCACCACATGGTGGTGCACGGGATGCTGCACCTGCAGGGGATGGATCACCAGACGCCGGACGAGGCCGCGCGGATGGAGGCCGTTGAGCGCTCCATCCTGGCCGGGTTAGGCTATCCCGACCCCTACGCCGAGCATCCGGTCCGTGCCCTGACGCCGCACCCAGCCGGAAACGCCCCCGATGCCTGAACCCGAACCCGACGAGCAACCGATCTGGCGGCGCTGGCTGGCCCGCGTCGCCGAGACCCTGCGTCCGCGCCGCGAGCCGGCCACCCGCCGCGAGCTGATCGAGACCCTGCGGGGCGCCCACGCCCGCGAACTGGTCGACCCCGAGGCCCTGACCATGTTGGAGGGCGTGCTCAACGTCGCCGACATGCAGGTGCGCGACATCATGATCCCGCGCGCGCAGATGGAAGTGGTCCGCCGGGATGCGGGGCTCTCCGAGTTTCTCCCCGACGTGGTGGCCTCCGCGCACTCGCGGCTGCCGGTAGTCGGGGATCACCGTGACGAGGTCGTTGGCGTCCTGCTGGCCAAGGACCTGCTGCGCTTCTTCGGCGAGCCCGACGATGCTGCCTTCGACATGCAGGAGATCCTGCGCCCGGCGGTGTTCGTGCCGGAGAGCAAGCGTCTGAACGTGCTGCTGAAGGAGTTCCGCCTGAGCCGCAACCACATGGCGATCGTGGTGGACGAGTACGGTGGCGTGGCCGGACTGGTGACCATCGAGGACGTGCTGGAGCAGATCGTCGGCGAGATCGAGGACGAGCACGATGTCGAGGACTACCTGACCCAGATCATGCAGCACCCCGGCGGGCGCTACACCATCAAGGCGCTGACGCCGATGGAGGAGTTCAACGCCTACTTCCAGACCGCCTACAGCGAGGCCGACTTCGACACCATCGGAGGCCTAGTGCTGTCGCACTTCGGGCATGTGCCGCGGCGTGGCGAACAGATCGTGGTGGATGGCATGCAGTTTCGCGTATTGCGGGCCGACAACCGGCGTCTGCATCTGCTGGAGATGCGCCTGCCGGAGCCGGATGGCCGCGTGACCACCGGCGAGGGGGCGCAGCCATTCGATGGCCCGGCCCCGGAGCCGGGCGACCACCGCGCCCCCTGACGGTCATGCCGATCCGTGTCGCGGACTTGCCGCCCTGGGCCGCGGGGCTGGTGGCCCTGCTGGCCGGGGCGGGGGCGACCCTGGCCTTTGCCCCGGTGGGCTGGTTCCTGGCGGCCCCACTGGCCCTGGCCGCCTGGTTTGCCCTGCTGCCCGGGGTGACCCCGCGCCGGGCCGCCGGGATCGGCTATGCCTTTGGTCTCGGGTTTTTCGGCGTCGGGGTGACCTGGATCTTCAACAGCCTGCTGGTGTTCGGCCAGGCCCCGCTGGTCGTGGCCTCGCTGATTACCGTGCTGTTTGTGCTGGCCATGGCGGTCTATCCGGCGCTGCTGGCCGCGCTGGCGGCGCGCTTCCTGCCGCTGGGGCGTCCGGCCGGGATGCTGGCGCTGGCCGGTGGCCTGGTGCTGATGGAGCTGGCGCGCTCCTGGCTGTTCTCCGGCTTTCCCTGGCTCCTGTTCGGGCACACCGTACTGGATACACCGCTGCAGCCCTGGCTGCCGCTGGCCGGCGAGCTGGGGGCGGGGCTGGTCGTGGCGCTGCTGGCGGTGGCCGTGGTCAGCGTGTTCCGGGCCGGGCAGCGCGGGGCGGGCGCGGGGCTGGTCGGGGTGCTGGTGCTGGCTTCGCTCGTGCCGGGGCTCGCACGCTGGGTGGAGCCGGGCGGCGAGGCGCTCTCGGTGGCCATGGTGCAGGGCAATATCGATCAGGCACGCAAGTGGGATGCCGACGGCATCGAGTATTCGCTGGGGATCTACCAGGAACTGACCCGCGAGGCAGGGGACGTGGATCTGGTGGTCTGGCCGGAGACCGCGATCCCGGCGTTCTATGTGGAAGTGCAGCGCCCGCTGGGGCAGCTCGCGCAGTCGCTGGCGGAGCACGATGCCGAGCTGCTGGTCGGGGTGTTCGACCATGCTTCGGCCGGCCGTCACGTCTACAACTCGGTGATCAACGTGACCACCGGCGCGGGGTACAACAAGCGCCAGCTGGTCCCGTTCGGCGAATATATCCCGCTGCGCGGCCAGCTCGACTGGCTGGACCGGCTGCTGGCGATCCCGATGTCCGACCTGTCCCCGGGGACCGGTGACGGGCGCATGCGGGTGGCCGGCCAGACGGCCGGGGTCAGCATCTGTTACGAGTCTGCGTATTCGCGCCACATCCGGGCCGCGCTGCCGGAGGCGGGATTCCTGGTCAATGTCTCCAACGACGCCTGGTTCGGCGACAGCCTGGCGCCGGCCCAGCATCTGCAGATCGCCCGGGTGCGGGCGGTGGAGACCGGGCGCCCGATGATCCGCGCGACCAATACCGGGATCTCGGCCCTGATCGATGCCGATGGCCGCATTCTGGAGCGTTCGGGCTCCTTTACCCGCGAGGTGGTCACCGGCACCCTGCAGCCGCGTCAGGGCGTGACGCCGGCGACGGCTACCGGGGCGGGCCCGGCCGTGCTTGCCGCGCTGGTGCTGGTGATTGCCGGTGCCGCCGTCGGGCGCCGGCGCGGCGCCCGCAGGGCCGACTGAACCCGTCTACCGGGCGGGTTATTCCGCCTCGGTCCCTCCGGGGCCGCGGCGGAAGGTGGTGTTGTGGCAGTTGGAGCACGGGGGGATGCGGCCGACCCGGGTCATGTGCAGCGGATGGCCGCACTTCTTGCACAGCAGCTCGCCCGGGCCGGTGATCTCGCCGGTATGCCACTCGCCCATCACCTGGGCGCGCGCGGTCAGTTCGGTGATCTCGATCCGGGTGCGGTCGGCGATCCGCTCCAGGGCGTTCTTGATGCCGGCCTCGATCAGGCCCAGATCGATCTGCAGCCAGCCGCGCCAGTCAGAGCTGCGACTGTCCAGGTAGGCGCCGAGGTCCTGCAGGTCGCGGCGCAGGTAGTCCATCACCTCGTGGGCCTCTTCGCGGGTCAGGTCGCTGGCCTTCTGCACACGGTCGCGGGCGTTCTCCAGGGCCTCGGTGATGGCCTTGCTGGTCTTGTCTTCCAGTTTCTCGAGGTCCTCGGTGACCTCGTTCAGCATGCGGTGATAGGCATCGCTCAGGCGCGATTCGCGCTCCTGATCCTTCTGTTCTTCGCTCATCGGCCTCTCCTTTGCGAGCGTAGATGGTGGCGTGTCCCTAACGTTAGCACGAGCGCGGGCCCCCGGAGCCCGCGCCCCGGGGACGACCGCGCTTGGCCTGTCGGAGCTCAGCTTGCCTCGACCATATCCCGGTAGCCATGCCACATGGCGAAACCCAGCCACGGGAAGATCACGATCAGGGCCAGCAGGCCGGTTGCGATCGACACCATGAACAGGGCCGTGATGATCAGGGCCCACAGAATCAGGGTGCCCGGGTTGTGGTTGAAGGCCTTCAGGCTGACACCAATGGACTCGATCAGGCTCTTTTGCGGGGCATCGGCGCGCACCCGGTGATCCAGGAGGGCCGGGATGGTCGCCAGGCTCAGGGCGAAGACCACCAGCCCGAACACGATGGCGGCCAGCACGACCCCCACCAGCGAGATGATCCCGGCGCCGCTGCCGAGCATCGCACCCACCAGATGGTGCAACTGCCCCATCATGGCGAGTTCGCCGATGTTGAGGACCGCGATCCACATCCACACGAAACTGGCCCAGATCACGAACAGCACGGCCAGGAGCGCGGCAAAGCCCCAGATCGATCCGCCCAGGGTGCCCAGCCAGCCGAGTCCGGCACCGCCCGGCTCGCCGCGTTCCTTCTGCAGCGCCAGGTAGTTCACCCCCACCGCGAGTACAGGGCCGAGCAGCAGGATGCCGGCGAGGAAGGAAAAGGCCATCCACGGCTGGTTCCACGACAGGCCCAACAGGACCAGGCTGGCCAGCGCAATCACCAGGCCGTGTACGAGGGCCACCGGCGTCTTCCAGAGGTCGCGCCAGCCCTTGCCGAGCCAGGTGCCGAGGTCCTCGGGCGCGACTTCACGGATCGCGGGCGAGTCGGTCTCGGGCGTGTGTTCGGGATGGGTCTCGCCCAGATCCTCCGGGTAGGCCCGCTGCACAACGGGGATCTCGTCCTTCTCGTGCATGTCCTTCCTCCTTGGAACGTCAGGTTCAACGTTTCCGGTTGCTTTACCCAGTGAGGCAGTCCGGGCCGGGGGCATGTTCCTGAATTGACGTGACGCGGTTCACAGGCCGCCGGTGATCCGGGTGTCCCTCCGGATCTCTGCCCTGCGCCGCGCGAGGCTGCGGGGCGCTGTTTCCCTTGGAGGGGGTGGGGGGCGCTGGTATTCTGCGCAGTTCTTTGTTTTCGGCGATCAGGACAGGTGAGGCGCATGCAGGAGCACTATTCCCCCGAGGCGGTCGAGGCGCAGGCACAGCGCCAGTGGGAGGAGGCCGACTGCTTCCGCGCGCGCGAGGACGCCGCCGGCGAGCCGTTCTACTGCCTGTCCATGTTCCCCTACCCCTCGGGCAAGCTGCACATGGGGCATGTGCGCAACTACACCATCGGTGACGTGATCGCCCGCTTCCAGCGCATGCAGGGCAAAAGCGTGCTACAGCCGATGGGCTGGGATGCCTTCGGCCTGCCGGCGGAAAACGCGGCGATGCAGAACCACGTCCCGCCGGCCGCGTGGACGCGCCAGAACATCGAGCAGATGCGCACCCAGCTCAAGCGCCTGGGCTTTGCCTACGACTGGTCGCGCGAGTTCGCGACCTGCGATGCCGACTACTACCGCTGGGAACAGTGGCTGTTCGTGCGCCTGCTGAAGAAGGGCCTGGTCTATCGCAAGAAGGCGACCGTGAACTGGGACCCGGTGGACCAGACCGTACTCGCCAACGAGCAGGTGATCGAGGGCCGTGGCTGGCGCTCCGGCGCGCTGGTCGAGCGCCGCGAGATGCCGCAGTGGTTCCTGCGCATCACCGACTACGCCGACGAGCTGCTGGAGGCCCTGGACGACCTCAACGGCTGGCCGGACCAGGTGCGCACCATGCAGCGCAACTGGATCGGGCGTTCCGAGGGCGTGGAGCTGGAGTTCGCGGTGGATGGCGGCGAACCGCTGACCGTCTATACCACGCGTCCGGACACCCTGTTCGGCGTCTCCTACATGGCGCTGGCCCCGGAACACCCGCGGGTGCAGGCGCTGGCGGAACATGATGCCGAACTGGCTGCGTTCGTCGCTGACTGCGCGCAGGGCGGGGTGGCCGAGGCCGATCTGGCGACCATGGAGAAGAAGGGTCGGTCGCTGGGCTTTACCGCCCGCCATCCGCTGACTGGTGCGGAGGTCCCGGTCTGGGTCGCCAACTTCGTGTTGATGGAATACGGCACCGGCGCGGTGATGGCGGTGCCGGCACACGACGAACGCGACCACGAGTTCGCGACGAAATACGACCTGCCGATCTGGCAGGTGATCGCCCCGGCCGACGGTACCGAGTGCGACGTACAGGCCGCGGCCTTCACCGATCCCGGTGTGCTGGTGAACTCCGGCGACTTCGACGGGCAGGCCTCCGAGGCGGCCAAGGCCGCGATCGCCGAACACCTGGAGCAGGCCGGGCTGGGCCGGCGCCGGCGCAACTACCGCCTGCGCGACTGGGGCATCTCGCGCCAGCGCTACTGGGGCTGCCCGATCCCGGTGATCCACTGCGACGACTGCGGGGCGGTGCCGGTGCCGGAAGCCGACCTGCCGGTGCGCCTGCCGGAGGACGTGATCCCGGACGGCGCCGGCTCGCCGCTGGCGCGCATGCCGGAGTTCTTCGAGGCGACCTGCCCGGAATGTGGCAAGCCGGCACGGCGCGAGACCGACACCTTCGACACCTTCTTCGAATCCAGCTGGTACTTCGCCCGCTACGCCTGCGCGGACAACGACACCGCGATGCTGGACCCGCGCGCCGATCACTGGTTGCCGGTGGACCAGTACGTCGGCGGTATCGAGCATGCGGTGCTGCACCTGCTGTACGCGCGCTTCTTCCACAAGCTGCTGCGCGACGAGGGCCTGGTGGCCTCCGACGAGCCATTCACCCGGCTGCTGACCCAGGGCATGGTGATCGCGCCGACCTTCTACCGCGAACGCGGTGACGGCGGGAAGGACTGGATCAACCCGGCCGATGTCGAGCTGGAACGCGCCGAGGACGGTTCGGTGAAGGCCGCGCGCCATCGCGAGGACGGCCAGCCGGTCGTCGTGGGCGGTATGGAGAAGATGTCCAAGTCGAAGAACAACGGCGTGGACCCGCAGGCCCTGATCGAGCGCTTCGGCGCCGACACCGCGCGGCTGTTCACCATGTTCGCCGCACCGCCGGACCTGTCGCTGGAGTGGTCCGACTCCGGCGTCGAGGGTGCGCAGCGCTTCATCAAGCGCCTGTGGCGGGCGGTGCACGAGCACGTGAACGGCGATGCCCCGGCTGCGCTGGACGTGGACGCGCTGGACGACGCCGGGCGCGAGCTGCGGCGCAAGCTGCACGACACCATCGCCAAGGTCACCGACGACATCGGCCGGCGCCAGACCTTCAACACGGCGGTGGCCGCGAACATGGAGCTGCTGAACGACCTCGGCAAATTCCCGAAGGATTCGCCCCAGGCTCCGGTAGTGCGCCAGGAGGCCCTGGAGGGCATCGTGCGCATGCTGGCGCCGATCACCCCGCACGTGACCGAGACCCTGTGGCGCGCGCTGGGCCATGACGAGCTGGTCGCGACCACCGCCTGGCCGACGGTCGACGAGGCCGCGCGCCAGGCCGCACAGGAGACCCTGGCGGTGCAGGTAAACGGCAAGCGCCGCGCCGAGATCGCGGTCCCGGCCGGCGCCGACAAGGACGCCATTGAGAGTGTTGCCCGCAACGACGAGAACGTGCAGCGCCATCTCGAGGGCCACCATGTGGTCAAGGTGATCGTGGTCCCGGGCCGGCTGGTCAACTTCGTGGTGAAGCCGCAATGACCGCCCTGCTGCGCGCCGCGCTGGTCCTGGTGCTGGTGGCCGCACTGGCCGCCTGCGGTTTCCAGCTGCGCGGTAGTGGCGAGTGGCCGGAGGCGCTGCAGCCGGTGCAGATCACCGGGATCAATGCGCGTGACTCGCTGTACCGCGAGCTGGCCGTGACCCTGGGCTCCGCCGGCGTGGAGATCGTCAACCAGCGCCCCGAGGGGCAGGGCGCGATCCTCGAGATCCGCTCGGTCAACGACCAGCGTCGCACCCTGTCGGTGACCGAGGCGGCGCGGGTTTCCGAGTACGAGCTGGTCCGCACGGTCGAGGTCCGCCTGCGCCCGGTCGACGGCGAAGCAGTGGACCTGGGGCCGCTGCGCGCCTCGCGCATCTACCTGTTCGACGGGACCGCCGTGCTCAGCCGTGGCGAGCGCGAGGCCACGCTGCGCGAGGCGATGGACCGTGACATCGTGGGTCAGCTGCAGCGCCGGATCGCGGCACTGACCGAGCCGGACGGCCGCCTGCGCGAACCGGCGGAGGAGCCGGCCCCGTAATGGCGCTGGATATCGCCCGCCTGGAGCAGGATCTCGCCCGGGGGCTGGCGCCGATCTACCTGCTGCTGGCCGAGGAGCCGCTGCAGGCGATCGAGGCGGCCGACGCGATCCGCGCGGCCGCCCGCGAGCAGGGCTTCCTCGAGCGCACGGTGCTGGACCTGACCGCGCAGTCCGACTGGGGGCCGTTCGAGGCCGCGATCCGCGACCGCTCGCTGTTCGCCGAGCGCACGGTGCTGGACCTGCGCCTGGCCACCGGCAAACCGGGCAAGACCGGTGGCGACCACCTGAAGGCCTATGCCGGCGATCCGCAGGACGACCTGGTGCTGTTGCTCCAGTTGCCGCGTCCCGACCGCGATATGCGCCGGGCGGCCTGGTTCAAGGCCCTGGAAAACCGTGCGGTGGTGATCCATGCGCGGCCGGTGCCGCCGGCCCAGCTGGGCAGCTGGATCCGAGCGCGCCTGCAGAAGAACGGGCTGCGCATCACCGACCCGGCGCTGGCGCTGCTGGTCGCGCGGGTGGAGGGCAACCTGCTGGCCGCGCGCCAGGAGATCGAGAAGCTGGCGCTGGCCGGCGTGACCGAGATCGACGAGACGGTGCTGGCGGAGGCCACCACCGACGCCGCGCGTTTCGAGTTGTTCGCCCTGGCCCCGACCGCGCTGCGCGGCGATGTCCGCCACGCGTTGCGCATGCTGGAGGGCTTGCTGGAGGAGGGCCAGGCGGAGCCGCTGATCCTGTGGGCGCTGGCGCGCGAATGCCGGCTGCTGGTGCAGGCGATGGAGCGCAAGGCCGCCGGCGCGCCCGACAAGGAGGCCTTCCAGGGCAGCTTCGGCGACAGCCAGAAGGCCCTGCGCCAGGCGATGTCGCGACTGAGCCTGACGCAGGCGCGGGGCCTGCTGGCCGAGGCCGCGCGCGTGGATCGCGTGATCAAGGGTCAGGAAAACGGCAATGCCCGGCAGGGGTTGCTAGACTTGGTGGCCCGTATGGCGGGGCGCCCGCTGACCGTGGCCGCACCCGCCCTGAACCCGGAACGAGTCTGACCGCATGAACGCTGCCGTGAACCCCACCGAATCCGTAGCCGACGATGTGATCGCCCAGGTCGAGGCGCTGGGCCGTGCCGCGCGCGTGGCCTCGCGGCGCATGGCCGAGGCCGAGCCGGGCGCGAAGAACGCGGCCCTGCACGCGATCGCCGAGGGCATCGCCGCGCGCCGTGCCGAACTGGCGGAGGCCAACAGCCGCGACCTGGAGGCGGGACGCGAGCGCGGCCTGGACGCCGCGATGCTGGATCGCCTGGCGCTGACCGATGCCCGCATCGACACCATGATCGAGGGCTGCCGCCAGGTGGCGGGCCTGCCCGATCCGGTGGGCACCATCTCCGACATGGCCTATCAACCAAGCGGCATCCAGGTCGGCCAGATGCGCGTGCCGCTGGGCGTGATCGGCATCATCTACGAGTCGCGCCCGAACGTGACCATCGACGCCGCCGCGCTGTGCCTGAAGTCCGGCAACGCCGCGATCCTGCGCGGCGGCTCCGAGGCCCTGCACTCCAACCAGGCGCTGGCCGCGATCATCCAGGCCGGGCTGGAGCAGGCCGGGCTGCCGCGCGAGGCGGTGCAGGTGGTGCCGACCACCGACCGCGCGGCGGTGGGCGCGCTGCTGCGCATGCCGCAGTACGTGGACGTGATCGTCCCGCGCGGTGGCAAGGGCCTGATCGAACGCGTCAGCAACGAGTCGCAGATCCCGGTGATCAAGCACCTGGACGGCGTCTGCCACGTGTACGTGGACGGCGGGGCCGATCTCGACAAGGCGCTGGCGGTCGCGGTGAACGCCAAGACCCAGCGCTATGGCACCTGCAACACCATGGAGACGCTGCTGGTGCACGCGGATCAGGCCGAGGCCTTCCTGCCGCGCCTGGCGACGGCCCTGGCGGAACATCAGGTGAGCCTGCGAGGCTGCGCGCGCACCCGGGCCATCCTCGCGCACACCGGGACGGACATCGCCGAGGCCACCGAGGACGACTGGGTGGCCGAATACCTGGGGCCGATCCTCGCGATCCGCGTGGTCGACGACCTCGATATGGCGATGGACCACATCAATACCTATGGCTCGCACCATACCGACAGCATCGTGACCGAGGACTACACCCGGGCCCGGCGCTTCCTGCGCGCGGTGGACTCCAGCTCGGTGATGGTGAATGCCTCCACCCGCTTCGCCGACGGCTTCGAGTACGGCCTGGGTGCGGAGATCGGCATCTCCACCGACAAGCTGCACGCGCGCGGCCCGGTGGGCCTGCACGGGCTGACGACCCTCAAGTACGTGGTGTTCGGCGACGGTCATGTGCGTGGCTGAGAAAGACGCGCGATTGGATCAGCGTCTCTCTGGGGCACGCCCGGCGTGATCGGGATCCTCGGCGGCACCTTCGATCCGATCCACTTCGGGCATCTGCGTCCGGCGCTGGAGATCCAGCAGCATCTGGGCTTGGAACGGGTACACTTCATCCCCTGCCACGTGCCGCCGCATCGCGCGAGCCCGGGCACCGGCAGCGACGACCGGCTGGCGATGGTGGAGAGTGCCATCGCGGACGTGCCGGGGTTTGTGGCCGATCGCCGTGAACTGGATCGCGAAGGGCCGTCCTACACCGTCGACACCCTGCTCAGCTTCCGCGAGGAGCTGGGGCCGGAGGCACCGCTGGTGCTGATCATGGGCATGGACGCCTTCGCCGGCCTGCCGTCGTGGAACCGCTGGAAGCAGATCTTCGATCTGGCGCATATCGTGGTCTCGCATCGTCCCGGCAGCCCGGCCTCGCAGGATCTGGGGGGCTGGCTGGGTAATGCCGCAACCCGCGACCCGGCGGTGCTGCGCAATGCCCCGGGCGGGCGGGTCTATTTCCAGCCGGTGACCCAGCTCGATATCTCCGCCACCGCGATCCGGGATGAACTGCAGGCCGGGCGCAGCCCGCGCTTCCTGCTCCCCGGCGCCGTCAATCGCTACATCCACGACCGCGGCCTGTACCGGGCCGTGTCGAACCGCAATCACGGGATATGACCGACAGCATGAACAGTGAACAACTCCTGGAGCTGGTGACCACCGCTCTTGACGACATGAAGGCCCAGAACATCCGCAGCATCGACGTCCGCGGCAAGACCACGCTGGCAGACTACATGGTGATCGCCTCCGGGACCTCCGGGCGTCACGTGCAGTCCACCGCGGAGTCGGTGGCAATGAAGGCCAAGGAGGCCGGCATCCAGCCGCTGGGGGTCGAGGGCCAGGAGAGCCAGGAGTGGGTGCTGGTGGACCTGAACGACGTGATCGTCCACGTGATGCTCCCGGAGACCCGCGACTTCTACAACCTGGAAAAGCTCTGGCTGGCCGAGGAGGCCGCGGATACCGAAAAGGCCGCGCCCGAGGACCCCAGCCTGGAGCGCGTCCGCCGCCTGCGCGGCTGACCGGGGCGCGCCGCCATGCGCCTGGACCTGATTGCGATCGGCAAGCGCATGCCCGACTGGGTGGCGGCCGGGTTCGACGAGTACGCCGGTCGTCTGCCGCGCGAGCTGAACCTGAACCTGCAGGCCCTGGCCGGCCCCTCCGGGGCCAAGTCCATGGATACGGCCACGCTGCTGCGGCGCGAGGGCGAGATCCTGCTGAAGGCCATCCCCGAGGGCGCCCGCGTGATCCTGCTGGACGAGCGCGGCAAGGGCGTGGACACCAGGGGCGTCGCGCGGCGCCTGGCGGACTGGCAGCAGGACGGGCGCGATGTCGCGCTGGTGATCGGCGGGGCCGCGGGGCTGGATGAGGCCGTGCGCACCCGTGCAGAATGGGCCTGGTCGCTGTCGCCGCTGACCTTCCCGCACATGCTGGTGCGGGTGCTGGTCGCCGAGCAGCTCTACCGCGCCTGGTCGCTGCTGAACAACCACCCCTACCACCGCGCGTGACGCCCGTGGCCCATCCGCTGCTGCTGGCCTCCGCATCCCCGCGCCGCCGCGAACTGCTGGAGCAGATCCAGCTCGCCTACGAGGTGGCCCCGATGGACGTGGACGAGACCCCACGCCCGGGCGAGTCCCCGGAGGCGCTGGTCGAACGCCTCGCCATCGCCAAGGCCGAGGCGGCCATCGCGTGCGGCATCCCGGGGCAGTGGGTGCTGGCCGCGGATACCGTCGTCGCGGTGGGCGACGAGGCCCTGGGAAAGCCCGCGGATTGCGCCGATGCCGAGGCCATGCTGCAACGCCTTTCCAGCGGGGAGCACCGGGTGGTATCCGGCATGGCGCTGGGCCGGCCCGGTGCATCCATGCGGGCGCGTACCGTGACGACCCGCGTGCGCATGCGCCCGCTGACGTCATCCGACATCGAGGCCTACTGGGCGACCGGCGAGCCGCGTGGCAAGGCCGGCGCCTATGCCATCCAGGGCCGCGGCGCCGCCTTTGTCGAGTGGATCGAGGGGTCCTACACCAATGTGGTCGGTCTGCCCCTGTTCGAGCTGGAGGCCTGGCTGCGCGAGATTCCCGATCCGCCACCGCGCGTCTGAACCGCCGCCGTCAGCGTCCCTTTACTGGATGTTGTGGTGCTCCAGCGGGTAGCCGCGTTCCTTGAAGTAGCGGTAGCGGGCGCGGCCCGCCTCGCGTTCCGACTCCTCGCCACCGACGATATCCGCGACCCGCTCGAAGCGCCCGCAGTACTCCGGCACCTCCGGCGCCAGGTTGATCAGCACATCACAGCGATCCGACGGGGCATGGGCCTCGTGCAGGGAGACCGGGACGTCCGCATCGCGCACGTCGGTGCTGTGCGGCAGGAACGCGGTGTCCTCGAAGGTCCACAGCCACTCGTCCAGCGTGCGCGTCAGCTCCGGCGAGCCGGTGTGGATGTGCACGCGATGGCCCTGGCCGCTGGCCTTTTTCGCCAGGCGGCAGGTGAAGCGCAGGCGCGCCTCCGGGGCCGGGTCCTGCAGCAGGTAGAAGCTGACGTGGGTCATCCGCGCCCGACCCGGATCAGGCCTGGTCGAGCAGGTAGCGCATCAGCATCGGCACTGGGCGGCCGGTCGCGCCCTTCTCCTTGCCGCTCTTCCAGGCCACGCCGGCGATATCGACATGCGCCCAGGTGTAGTCCTCGGTATAGCGCGACAGGAAGCAGGCGGCGGTGATGGTGCCGGCCGGACGCCCGCCGATATTGGCCATGTCGGCGAAATTGCTCTTCAGCTGTTCCTGGTACTCCGGCCACAGCGGGAGCTGCCAGCCGCGATCGCCGGTCTCCTCGCCGGCAGCCAGCAGGCCCTTCGCCAGGCGCTCGTTGTTGCCCAGGATCGCCGCGCCCTGATGGCCCAGCGCGATGATGCAGGCCCCGGTCAGGGTGGCGATGTCGATGACCACCTTCGGCTTGTAGCGCTCGACCCAGGTCAGCGCATCGGCCAGCACCAGGCGGCCCTCGGCGTCGGTGTTCAGGATCTCGACGGTCTGCCCGGACAGGGTGGTGACGATGTCGCCCGGGCGCGTCGCGCGGCCATCGGGCATGTTCTCGGCACTGGTGACCACGCCGACCACGTTGACCGGCAGCCCCAGCTCGCAGCAGGCCTCGATCACCCCGAACACGCTGGCGGCGCCGCACATGTCGTACTTCATCTCGTCCATCTCGGCGCCGGGCTTCAGCGAGATGCCGCCGGTGTCGAAGGTGATGCCCTTGCCGACCAGCACCACCGGGGCGTCGCCCTTCTTGCCGCCGGAGTACTCCATCGCGATCAGGCGCGGCGGGCGCTCGGAACCCTTGCCGACCGCCAGGATGGCGCCAGCCCCGAGCTTCTCCAGGTCCTTCTCGTCCAGGACCGTGGCCTTCAGCTGCTTGTATTGCTTCGCCATCTCGCGGGCGGTGTCGGCCAGGCTCTCCGGGTAGCAGACATTCGGCGGGGTGTTGCCCAGGTCCTTCGCGCGGTTCACGCCGGTGGCGATCGCCGCGGCCTCGGTGCAGGCCTGCTTCGCGGCCTCGGCGTCCTTGCGTTCCACGCACAGCTGGATCTTGTCCAGCTTCACCGGGGTCGTCTTCTCCTTGCCCTTGAACGGGGTGAAGCGGTAGGCGGTATCCGAGATCGCCGCGACCAGGGTGTGCACCACCCAGGCGATGTCCTTGCCGCGCGGCTGGAAGTCCGCGACCGCGATCGCGGCGCTGGTGGCCGGGCGCTCGACCAGTGCGGCGGCCAGGGCCTGCGCCGCCTTGCGCGCGGCGCGGGCGTCGAAGTCCTTCTTCGCCCCCAGGCCGATCAGGAGTGCGCTACCCTTCCCCTGATTGCCTGGGCTGCCACCGCCGGGCAGCAACAGCCGGCTGCCGGCCTCGCCATCCATCTCGCCGGCCTTCAGCAGTGCCGCGATCTCGCCGTCGCGCGCGGCATCCAGGGCGCTGGCGCCCGCGGCCGGCTTGCGCTTGTGATTGATGCCGGCGGCGCGGATCCCGGCGCGGGGTTTGTCGAGGGTCGAGGTGGTGACGGAGAATTGCATGAATGCCTCCCGAAAATGAGTTCCATCATGGTACCAGCGCCACGCGGCGACCGACCACGCGCCGCGCGGGCCGCGGGGTAATGCGCGCATGATCCTGCGCCGTGCCGAACGCTTCATCGCCCGCGAGCTGCTGGTCACCCAGACCGCGGTCACCATCGTCCTGCTGCTGGTCATCATCGGCGGCGTGCTGGCGCGGGTGCTGCGGGACGTCGCCGAGGGCACGATCCCGGTCGATTTTCTGCCGCCGCTGGTGGCCTTCGGTGCCTTCAAGGGCATTGTCTTCCTCTGGCCGGTGGCGCTGTTTCTGGCCTTCATGCTGGTGCTGGGCCGGTTGCAGCGCGACAGCGAACTGGTCGCGCTGCAGGCCAGCGGCATGTCCTTCGCCGCGCTTTATCGCGCGCTTTTGTGGGTGGCCGTGCCCGCGACGCTGCTGCTGCTGGTGCTGATGATGCTGGTGGTGCCGCGTACCGAGGCCCAGATCGATCAGTTCCGCGACCTGGCCGAGCAGCGCTCCGACCTGGTCGGGATTACCCCCGGGCGTTTCCTGCGCTCGCGGGTGGGCGAGCAGGTCTTCTTCGCCGAGCGCCTGAGCGAAGACCGCGAGGCGCTGCTGGAGGTGTTCATCTACCGGGAGGTGGAGGGCGAGGCGCAGGTGACCGTGGCCGAGCGCGCGATCCCCGATCCCGGGGCGGAGGGCAGCGGCTTCCTGATCCTCGAGAACGGCTACCGCCACGTCGGTGTGCCGGGCGAAAGCAGCTTCCGCATGCTCGAGTTCGAGCGCCTGCGGACCCAGATCACCGAACCGGACGCCGGGGCGGGGCGCCGCTCGCTGAACGCGATGTCGACGCTGGATCTCTGGGAGGAGCGGCATCGCCCCGACCACCGCGCGGAGCTGGAATGGCGCCTCGCCATGCCGCTGTCGATCCTGGTGCTGAGCCTGATCGCGCTGCCGCTGGCGCAGGTGCCGCCGCGCACCGGCCGTTATGCGCGTATCCCGGCGGCGATCGGCGTCTACGTGCTGTATGCCAACCTGTTGATCCTGGGGCAGGGCCAGCTGGCGGACGGGCGCACGCCGCTGGCCCTGGGCCTGTGGTGGACGCACGGCTCGATGCTGGTGCTTTGGCTGGTGCTCGCCTGGCGCAAGGGCATGCTGGGCCTCGGCCGGGCCATGGAGCGTGACGAGGTGACGCCATGACGACGGTGCTGGGGCGCTACATCATGCGCCAGGTCCTGATCGGGACCGCGCTGGCCGTGGTCCTGCTGGTGGCGCTGGATGCGGTGTTCGCGCTGATCGACGAGCTGCGCGACACCGGGCGAGGCAACTACGGGCTGACCGAGGCGCTTTTGTACGTGGCGCTGACCCTGCCGCGGCGGATGTACGACATGCTGCCGTCGGCGGCGTTGCTGGGTGGTCTGTTGTGGCTGGGCAATCTGGCCGCGAACAGCGAGCTGACCGCGATGCGCGCGGCCGGGATGACACTGGGCCGCTTTATCGGCTGGGTGATGCAGGCCGGCCTGGTCGTCGTGGTGGCGATGGTGGTGGTGGGCGAGTTCTTCGCCCCGGCCGCCGAGAGCCGGGCGCAGAACCTGAAGGCGACGGCCTTCGACGAACAGCTGAGCGTGAGCCCGATCGGGCTGTGGGCACGCGATGGCCGGCGCATGGTGCAGGCGGATACCGTGTTGCCGGGCAATCGGCTGATCGGGGTGCGCATCATCGAGGTGGACGCGAATCGCGAGCCGCGCGAGATCACGCGCGCCCAGAGCGCACAGTACGAGGGCGGGGCCTGGCGGCTGCAGGACGTGGAACGCTCAAGGCTGTCGCTGGAACGTGTCGAGTCGGAGCGTCTGGAGACCGAAACCATCGAGCGGCTGATCGCGCCGGAATACTTCGACGTGCTGGTGGTCGAGCCGGGCCAGATGGCGGCGCAGAACCTGGCGCGCTATATCGGCTACCTGCAGGAGAATCGCCTGGATTCGGCCCCCTATGAGGTCGCGTTCTGGCAACGCCTGACCCTGCCGGCCAGCACCTTCGTGATGCTGCTGCTGGCCATCCCGTTCCTGTTCGGTTCCCAGCGCGAGGGCGGGGCCGGCCGCCGGTTGTTCATCGGCATCGCGATCGGCGTGTCCTTCGCCATCGTGATGCGCGCGATGACCCACCTGGGCCTGGTCTACAACCTGCCGTCCTTCGTCGCCGCCAGCCTGCCGGTCGTGCTGTTCCTGATCCTGGCACTGGTGGCGCTTTATCGCATGGGGCGCCAGACATAATGGCCTGGCTGCGCGCGGGATTCCTGCTGGGGCTGGTCGCCATGCTGGCGGCCTGCGGGGGCGGCGTCCCGGACGACTTCGATCCGCTCCCGCGCCAGGCGACAGTACTGGCCTTCGGCGACAGTGTGACCCACGGGACCGGGGCCGGAGCGGGCGAGGACTACCCGGCGCGCCTGGCGACGATCACCGGCTGGACGGTCGTCAACGACGGGGTGCCCGGGGATCGCGCCAGCAGCGCCCGCGAGCGTCTCGCCCCGAGCCTGCGCGCGCACGAGCCCGATCTGGTGCTGATCTGGCTGGGCGGCAACGATTTCCTGCGCCAGCGCGACCCGGCCGCGGTGCGCGAGGATCTGCGTGTACTGGTGGAGACCGTTCGCGACCATGGAGCCCAGCCCCTGCTGCTGGGGGTGCCGCGGGCCTCCGCCCTGGGCGCGGCCACCGGCCGCCTGCGGGACGACCCGATCTACCGCGAGCTGGCGCACGAGGAACAGGTGCCCCTGATCGAGGGCGTGCTCTCGGGGGTGCTGTCCGAGAGCGATCTGCGCGCGGACCCGGTCCACCCCAACGCCCGCGGCTACCGCCGCATCGCCACCGAGATCGCCGAGGCCCTGGACGACCTCGGCCTCTGGCTCGCCCCCTGACGTTTGACTTCACGAAAGGTCAAATGCGGTTTACAGGAAGCTTGGAAGATGGGAAGGGGATTGTGTTGGGGCGTCAGGATGAAACCGAACGACGATGGCAGGGCCCCCGCTCGGGCAACCCGAGCGCCAAACCCAAAAATCCTTCCTGTCTTCCAGACTTCCTGTAAACCGCCCTTGTCCTTCTTTACGGTGAGAGCAAGTGGTGAGGGGGCTTCAGGTCTTGCGGTTCTGTTTCCAGCGGGGTTTGGCGAGGCCGGGGATGCGCACCAGTTCGGTGCCGGTGAGCCAGTCGTGCAGCATCCAGCGCCGCGGGTGGAACTGCGACAGGCCGATCGCGAACAGCGCCGCCGCGGTAACCACGGTAACGGCGACCGCGCCGTATTCGCGCACCGCCCAGATGGCCATCAGGATCACCAGCCACTGGGCGACCGCAACCAGATAGCGCAGCGTCGCCTGCCAGGCATTGACGGCGTGCCCGCCCTCGGTGCGCAGCTGGATGTTCCAGGCCTGCATGCCGAGCGTCTGCCCGGTGCGCGTCCAGAACCAGTAGAAGAACCCCCAGGCCACGATCAGGTTGAGCACGAAATGGGCGCGGGGCGAGTACAGCCCGGTCGTGTTGCCGAGGATGACCACCAGCAGGCCGAGGACCATCCAGATCGCCACCAGCAGCAGGGCGTCGTAGACGATGGCGGCCAGGCGGCGCAGCAGGCTGGAGGGCTGGCCGTCGATGGACGAGGCGGCGGTTTCGGTCATGGGCGTTCCGGGTGGTTCTGGATTTGGCCGCGGGTGCGGAGTGGGCGTAGTCTTGCCGCATGGAGCGACGCTTTCAACGTATCCCCCTGGAATTTCCGGCTACCCTGCTCACCGATGGCGGGGGTGGTCCGGTCCGGGTGGAGGATATCTCCCTGAAGGGTGTGCTGCTGGAGGGCGCGGATCTTCCCGCGATGGCCGATGGCGACGAGGTCAGTGTCGACATCCCGCTCAGCGAGGAGGCGCGGATCACCTTCGAGGGCCGGGTGCGCTGGCACGAGGGCCTGTGGCTGGGCGTGGAGATCGAGGCCATGCCGCTGGAATCCGCCTCCCACCTGCGCCGTCTGGTCGAGCTCAACCTCGGTGACGAGGCCCTGCTGGAGCGCGAATTCGCCGCGCTGATCCAGGCCGACTGACTCGGCCTCAGGGGGTCGGAAAGATCTCTCGGAACGGCAGGACCTCCACCCAGTCACCCGCACGGGCCCCGGCGGATTCGCGTGGCAGGACGACGTAGGCGTTGGCCTCGCTCATCGCGCGCAACTGATGTGAACCCTGGCCGCCGGCGGCGCGCACCACCCAGCCGCGTTCGTCGGTCTCCAGCACTGCGCGCTGGAAATCCTTGCGTCCCGGGGTCTTGCGGAGGTCTTCCAGCAGGCGCGCGTTCAGGGTCTGCGGTGTGGTCGCTGCGCGCCCGGCCAGTTGCTGCAGGGCCGGACGCACCAGCAGGGCGAAGGTGGTCATTACGGCCACCGGGTTGCCCGGCAGACCGAAGAAGTGGGCCTGGCCGAAATGCCCGAAGGCCAGGGGGCGTCCGGGCTTGATGGCCAGCTTCCAGAAGCCGACCTGGCCGGAGGCCTGCAGCACGCGGGTCACATGGTCGGCATCGCCGACCGAGACCCCCCCGGTGGTGATGATCACGTCGGCCGTTTCCCCGGCACGCGTCAGGGCCTCGCGTACCGCATCCTCGGTGTCGCGGATGACACCGTAGTCCTGCACCTCGACCGGGTAGGCCGCGAGCAGCGCCCGCAGGGTGTGGCGGTTGCTGTCATGGATCTGCCCCGGGCCCAGTGGCTGGTCCACGGGCACCAGTTCGTCCCCGGTCGAGAAGAAGGCCACGCGCGGCCGGCGCAGTACCTTCACCCGGGCAATGCCCTGGCTCGCCAGCACCCCGATCTCGGCGGCGCCCAGGGTTGTCCCGGCGGCATACAGCGGGGTCCCGGCGGCGGTGTCGCCACCCGGGCCGCGGATGTTGTGGCCCGTGGCGAGGTCACCGTTTTGCAGAAGGATGGTGGCGCCGTCCCGTTCCACCTGCTCCTGCATCACGACCAGTTCGGCCCCTTCCGGTACCACCGCGCCAGTCAGGATGCGCACGCACTGGCCCGGTTGCAGTTCGCCATCCCAGGGGTGCCCGGCCGCCGAGGTGCCCACCAGTGCCAGGCGCGCACCCTTGGCGGCGTCCGTCGCGCGCAGGGCGTAGCCATCCATGGCGGAGACCGCGGCGGGTGGTACGTCGATGCGCGCGGCCACGGGCTCCGCCAGGGTCCGCCCGAGGGCCTGCTCCAGCGCCACTGTCTCCTGTTCCTCGAGGCTCTGGCAGGCTTCCAGGATCGCGGTACGGGCCTGTTCCAGGGTCTTGGCGTTGGGATCGAACTCGTCGCAGCCGGGGGCAGCCTCGGACATGGGGGTCTCCGGGTCAGGGGTGGATGTCCAGGTAGTCGATGACGAAGGCCGCCACTGCGTCGGGGTCATTCACCGGCAGCAGCGGGCCGTCGAAGTCCAGTGTGGTGGCATCGGTGGCGACCGCGACCACGCCGGGGATCTCGCGGTACAGCGGGGCCTTGCCCACCGACGGCCGATGCACCTCGATCTTGGGCAGGTCCCATTGCTTGAAACCCTCGACCAGGATCAGGTCGGAGCGACGCGGGTCCAGGCGCGCGCAGAGCATGTCCAGGTCCGGCACGCGGCCATCGTCGGTCTCCGGGGTCTCCACCATCAGGGCGTAGCGCCGACCGGAGGCCACCAGCATCTGGTCGGCGCCGGCATGGCGCAGCTCATGACTGTCCTTGCCCGGCTTGTCCACGTCGAACTCGTGGTGGGCATGCTTGATCATCGCCGGACGCAGGCCGCGGGCTCGCAGGGCCGGGATCACGCCCTTCAGCAGGGTGGTCTTGCCGCTGCCGCTCCAGGCGGCGAAGCCGATGCGCGGGAGCTTGGAGGTGGACTGGATCATGGTGGCCTGCCTGCGTTAAGCGCGTCCGAGTATAGCGAGATCCGGCCGGGGCGCGAGGGGCGTTCAGCCCATCAGGTCCCCGGGGGTGTTGATGTTGGCGAATGCCTCCGGCTGATCGGAGAAGTCCACCGTGATCGCGCCGATCTCGTTAAACCAGCGTCCCACCGCCAGCGAACCATGCGCGAGATCGCTCTGCAGGCGCGTCGCCACCGCGGGCTCGAGCAGGGCGAACAGGGGCTGCAGGCGGTGGCCGTCGTGGGCAATGGCGGCGGGCGCCGGGTGGGTCTCCAGGGCCTGGCGCAGGCGGCATTCCAGGTCCAGGGGCAGCGCGGGTGCGTCCACCGGCGCGCACAGGATCGCGTGGCCGGGGAAGGCCGCGAAGGCCGCGGCGATCCCGGCCAGCGGGCCGCGATAATCGGCGTGGGAATCGGTCAGGACGGGAAACCCCAGCGCTTGATAACGGTCGATATCGGTATTGCTGCTGATGGCCAGGCGCGGCGCCTGGGGGCGCAGGCGCGCGATGGCGTGTTCGATCAGGGGGCGGCCCCGATACTCGACCCAGCCCTTGTTGCGCCCGCCCATGCGCAGGCCCTGACCGCCGGCCAGTATCACGGCGGCGAGATTCTCGGGCGGGGTCTGCTTTGCCTGCGGGTCCATGCGGGTCTGCGGGTTCGGCGCGGGTCCGGCCTTTGGTTTATCGTGGTGGGCGAGTCGGCTGTCGCGTGTGCGCACGCAGTGTACGACGAATCCACCCTGACGGGAGAGGAAGCCCATGCGGGTTTCATTTGGACGCAAGGCAGGAGCGGGCGGAGGGCGCCGCTGGCGCCACCTGCTGTGGTTGACCCTTGTGGTGCTCGGGGCCGGCTGGCTGGCCGCTTCGAGCCTGGCCCAGACCGCGGATCGCCACGGCCTGTTGCTGACGGTGAATGACGCGATCGGCCCGGCCACCGGCGACTACATCCGCCGGGGGATCGAGCGGGCCGAGGCCGAGGACGCCGAGATCCTGGTCCTGATGCTGGATACCCCGGGCGGTCTGGATTCCAGCATGCGCAGCATCATCAAGAACATCCTGCAATCGGATGTGCCGGTGGTCACGTATGTCCACCCGGCGGGTTCCCGCGCGGCCAGCGCCGGCACCTACATGCTTTACGGGTCGCATGTCGCGGCCATGACCCCGGCCACCAATCTGGGCTCGGCCACCCCGGTGCAGATGGGCGGTGGCGGGCTCCCGGGCATGGACCCGCCGGAGCCGGACGAGGACGCGCGCGACGATACGGAAACCGACGAGGCCAATGGCGAGGCGCGCGACGACGAAACCGACGCGGCGGATGAGCCCGCGGATGAGAATGGAGCCGCCAACGGCGAGGTCGAACCCGCCAGCGAGGAGGAACTGCTGGAGGACGACCCGGCCCCGCGCCGCGGCGGCGACGCGATGGAGCGCAAGGTGCTGGAGGACGCGGTGTCCTATATCCGCGGCCTGGCGGAACGCTACGGACGCAATGCCGACTGGGCGGAAGAGACCGTACGCGAGGGCTCCAACCTGACCGCGACCGCCGCGCTGGAGCAGAACGTCATCGACTTCGTGGCGGACAACCTGAGCGACCTGCTCGCCCAGATCGACGGGCATACCGTGCGCATGCACGACGGCGAGCGCACGCTGGCGACCGAAGGGCTGGAGATCGTGCGCATGGATCCGGACTGGCGTACCCAGTTGCTGTCCGTGATCACCAACCCGAACATCGCCTATATCCTGATGCTGCTGGGGATCTACGGCATCATCTTCGAACTGGCCAATCCGGGCGCGATCTACCCCGGCGTGATCGGTTCGATCGCGCTGATCCTGGCGTTCTTTGCGCTGCAGGTGATGCCGGTGAACTATGCGGGCCTGGCGCTGATGCTGCTGGGCATGATCTTCATGATTGCGGAGGCCTTCGTGCCCAGTTTCGGGGCGCTGGGCATAGGAGGCATCGTGGCATTCACGACCGGTTCCATCATCCTGTGGGACGACCCCAACCTGAACGTGGCCCTGCCACTGGTGATCGGCACGGCCATCGCCATCGGCATCCTGTCCGTCTGGGTGCTGGGACGGCTGTTCAGCCTGCGCGGCAAGAAGCCCGCCACCGGCTATGAAGAGATGATCGGGATGATCGGCGAGGCGCGCGAGGACTTCGATCGCAGCGGCCGGGTCTGGGTCCACAGCGAACAGTGGAACGCCGAGACCTCGGCACCGGTCCGCGAGGGACAGAAGGTGCGGGTGACCGCGATCGAAGGACTCAGGCTGCGGGTCGAACCCGTGACTGAAGAAGACACCCCGGGCACTGCCACGACCGGCTGACCGGTCGCCGCCGAGCCCATAACGCAGAAGGAGCAGGACATGAACGATCTCGGTTTCTTTGTCGTCCCGCTAGTCATCCTGGTCGCCATCATCGTGATGTCGATCAAGGTGCTGCGCGAGTACGAGCGCGGCGTCATCTTCTTCCTCGGCCGTTTTCAGTCGGTGAAGGGTCCGGGTCTGATCATCGTGATCCCGGGCATCCAGCAGATGGTGCGGATCGACCTGCGCATCATCACGCTCGACGTGCCCAGCCAGGACGTGATCTCGCAGGACAACGTGACGGTACGCGTGAACGCGGTGCTGTACTTCCGCGTGGTGGATTCCGCCAAGTCGGTGATCCAGGTCGAGGACTACTACGCCGCCACCAGCCAGCTCGCGCAGACCACGCTGCGCTCGGTGCTCGGCAAGCATGATCTGGACGAGATGCTCTCCGAGCGCGACAAGCTGAACAACGACATCCAGGAGATCCTCGATGCCCAGACCGACGCCTGGGGCATCAAGGTCACCAATGTCGAGATCAAGCATGTCGACCTGGACGACTCCATGATCCGCGCGATCGCGCGCCAGGCCGAGGCCGAGCGCGAACGCCGCGCCAAGGTCATCCACGCCGAGGGCGAACTGCAGGCGGCCGAAAAGCTGGTGCAGGCGGCGCAGCAGATGGAGGCCAGCCCCTCTTCGCTGCAACTGCGCTACATGCAGACGATGTCCGACATGTCGACCAACGGCAACGCCAACACCATCTTCTTCCCGCTGCCGCTGGAACTGACCAAGGTCTTCGAGAACCTGGCCGGCAAGTTCCGCGCGGAGAACCCGGACGCCCCGGGCAATGCCGGGAAACCTGGTGGCCAGTAACGCGTGAGCGTCGCCACGGCGGCATCTCCGGCCCTCGACCGTTTCCTGGACGAGCTCTGGGCGGTCGAGGGTCTGTCCGACCACACCCTGTCGGCCTACCGGCGCGATCTGGAGGGTCTGGCGCACTGGCTGGAACCCAGGGGGGCAAGCCTGGAATCCGCCCGTGCGGCCGATCTCCTGGGCTATGTCAGCGCCCGCATGCAGGCCGGGGCACGGCCGAAGTCCATCACCCGGGCACTGTCCAGCATCCGGCGTTTTTATCGCTATCTGGTCCACCAGGGCGAGCGCGAGGATGATCCGAGCGCCGGGATCGAGTCCCCCCGGGCCGGGCGCCCGTTGCCGGACAGCCTGTCCGAGGCCCAGGTGGAGGCCCTGCTGCGGGCCCCCGATATCGACGATGCGGTCGGGTTGCGGGATCGCGCGATGCTGGAACTGATGTATGCCACCGGACTGCGGGTCTCCGAACTGGTGGGGCTGGAGCAGTCGGAGGTGAACAGTCGGCAGGGCGTGGTGCGCATTACCGGCAAGGGCGACAAGGAACGCCTGATCCCGCTGGGCGAGGAGGCGGCCCACTGGCTGGCCCGCTATCAGCGCGAGGCACGGCCGGACCTGATGGACGGTCACCCGCCCAGCGAGGCGGTGTTCGTCACCCGGCGTGGCGGCGGGCTCACGCGTCAGGCCTTCTGGTACCGCATCAAGGCTCACGCGCGCCGTGCCGGCATCGAGTCGCCACTGTCGCCGCACACCCTGCGCCATGCATTTGCCACGCATCTGCTGGACCACGGGGCGGACCTGCGCGTGGTGCAGATGCTGCTGGGCCACAGCAGTCTGTCGACCACACAAATCTATACCCACGTCGCACGCGCCCGCCTGCAGAGCCTGCATGCGGAACATCATCCCCGCGGCTGACGTCTATTACCGGACTCCGCCAGATGGCCCGGGGATACCCCCGCGAGGCTGGTAAACTGGCGCCGCTTTTTTGTATCGACACGAGAGAATCCATGTCCCTGAAACGTGCTCTTCCCCTTGCTGCGGCCCTGGCCGTCATCAGTACCCCGCTCATGGCCACCGAGGCCATCGAGGAATACATGGCCCGGGTCATCCCGGATACCGAGATCGACAGCATCCGCGAGACGCCGATGGAAGGTGTCTTTGAGGTCCGTTACGGCACCGATATCCTCTATGTCTCCGAGGACGGGCGCTATCTGATCCAGGGCAACATGGTCGACCTGGAGACCCGCGAAAACCTGACCCAGTCCGCGCTCAGCGGCGTGCGCGCGGACATGTTCGCCGCCATTGACGACAGTGAGTTGGTGACCTACTCGCCGAACGGAGAGACCCGGGGCGTGCTGAACATCTTCACCGATCCGAACTGCCCCTACTGCCGCGAGATCCATCAGGACCTGCCGGAGTATCTGTCGGCCGGGATCAAGGTGCGTTACCTGATGTTCCCGGTGCTGGGACGTGATTCCCCGGAGATCATGGACCGTATCTGGTGCGCGGAGGATCGCGAAGAGGCGATGGACCGGGCCAAGGAAGGCGACAAGCTGAGCGATATCGACAGCAGCTGCGCCACGCCGCAGGATCAGCACATGGCCATGGGGCAGCAGCTCGGCCTGCGCGGCACCCCGGCGCTGATCACCGAGGGTGGCCAGCAGCTCTCCGGTTACCAGGAACCGCAGGCCGTGATCGAGCGCATCCTCGGCAGCAACTGATCCGGACGTCGACCGGGCCGCAGCCAGCGGCCCGGCTCGACCCACCCGGGAAGGGCCCCTTTGTGGGAGCGAGCCTGCTCGCGAATCCCCGCGCCAATCGCCGAGGGGGCTCGGCTCCTACGTGGGGCTTGCCGCGTGCTGCAGGAGGCCAGCCCTCTGGCCGATGGGGCGACGTCGAAGTCTTAGCCGTCTGCAAGGATGCTGTGACGGCAATCGGAGCCCGGTCAGTACAGCAGCGAGGCCATCTGCCGGCGGAACTGACCGACCAGCGGGTGATCGTTGCCGAGGACCTCGAACGCGGCCAGCAGGCCCTTCTGGCCGGCCCCGTCGTTGTAGGAGCGGTGCTGTTTCATCAGTTGCAGGTACAGCCCCAGCGCCTCCTCGGCGCGGCCGGACAGCATCGCGTAGGCGGCCATCTGCTCCAGTGCCTCGGGGCGCGGATCGCCTTCCTGCAGCTCCTGTGCCAGCGCCTGCGGGTCGATGCCGGCGGCCGTCTTGGCGAATACCAGGCGGGCACGCAGGGCCTTCGCCTCTTCCTTTTCGCTCTGGTCCAGCGGGAGCTTGCCGAGCTCGGCCTCGGCGGCTTCCGGGTCGCCGGCTTGGGCGAGCGCGCGGGCCAGCTCGATGCGCAGGTCGCCGTTGTCCGGGTCCTCTTCCAGCGCCGCGCGCAGCGTGGCGAGGGCCGCGTCCGTGTCTCCGGCCTGGGCCTGTTCGCGGGCCTTCTCGATCAGCTTGTCGGAGGGCTTCTCCAGGTACTGGTCGATCATCGCGCGGATGTTCGGCTCCGGCTGCACGCCCATGAACTGGTCCACCGGCTTGCCGTGACGGAAGATCATCACCGTGGGCAGGCTGCGCACACCGTACTGCTGCGCCAGGGCCTGCTGCTCGTCGCTGTTGACCTTGGCCAGGCGGAACTTGCCGGCGTACTGCGCGGCCAGTTGCTGCAGCAGCGGCATCAGCTGCTGGCAGGGCCCGCACCAGGCGGCCCAGAAATCCACCACGACCGGGCGCTTGTGGGATTCGTCCAGAACGGCCTGCTGGAAATCCTCCTGGGTCACGTCGAGGATGTCGTTGCCAGTGATGCTCGCGGCTTCTTCCATCGGAAACCTCCTGTGAAGACGGGGATACGGAATCTGTCCTGCATTGTTGGGATCGGCCCCGGGATTGCAAGCAGCCTTTCCCCCGCGGGCTTTGGTACGCTGCGCACAGTCCGGGACGAGGGGACACGCCGGTAACGAAACCCGCCACCCTCGTCATCGCGAGGCGCGCAGCGCTGTGGCGATCCATGCGTGTGGCCCCGGCGCCGGCAGGCGCGGACGTCGGGGCTTGCGTTGAGGGGTCGCTTCGTCGCCTTCGGCTCCTCGCAATGACGGTGCATGATGGCCGAGGCGGTGCCCGGCGCGGGGCACGGTCCATATCAATAAAGGGGTTCCTGTGTGAGCTATTCCGCATCCGATATCGAGGTCCTCGAGGGGCTGGACCCGGTGCGCAAGCGCCCGGGCATGTATACCGACACCACTCGCCCGAA
Source organism: Thioalkalivibrio sp. ALE25 (assembly GCF_000377285.1). Lineage (NCBI taxonomy): Bacteria > Pseudomonadati > Pseudomonadota > Gammaproteobacteria > Chromatiales > Ectothiorhodospiraceae > Thioalkalivibrio > Thioalkalivibrio sp. ALE25. Next base: position 299,329 of record NZ_KB897925.1, read on the forward strand.
CCACCTCGCCCAGGAGGTGATCGACAACTCGGTGGACGAGGCGATCAGCGGCCACGCGAAGCGGATCGACGTGGTCCTGCACAAGGACGACTCGGTCTCCGTGTCGGATGACGGCCGCGGCATGCCGGTGGATCTGCACCCGCGCGAGAACCGCCCGGGGGTCGAGGTGATCCTCTCCACGCTGCATGCGGGCGGGAAGTTTTCCGACAAGAACTACCAGTTCTCCGGGGGTCTGCACGGGGTGGGCGTCTCGGTGGTCAATGCGCTGTCGCAGCAGCTCGAGGTGCAGATCAAGCGCGACGGGCGCGAGTACCGTATGGCCTTCGCCGGCGGCCACAAGACCCAGGACCTGGAGGCGGTGGGGGAGGTCGGCAAGCGCAATACCGGCACCACACTGCATTTCTGGCCGGACCCGCAGTACTTCGATTCGGCGAAGTTCTCGGTGCCGAAGCTCAAGCACATCCTGCGCGCCAAGGCCGTGCTGTGCCCGGGCCTGACGGTCACGTTCCGCGACGAGACCACCGGCGAGGCCTGCGAGTGGTGCTATCAGGCGGGGCTGCGCGACTATCTGGTGGAGGCCCTGGATGGCCTCGATCGTGTGCCGGAAGAGCCATTCATGGGCTCGGTCTCCGGGGCCACCGAGGCTGCCGACTGGGCCGTCACCTGGCTGCCGGAGGGCGGCGAGGTGGTCAGCGAGAGCTACGTGAACCTGATCCCGACGACTCAGGGTGGCACGCACGTGAACGGCCTGCGCACCGGTCTGACCGATGCCGTGCGCGAGTTCTGCGAGTTTCGCAGCCTGCTGCCGCGCGGGATCAAGCTGGCGCCGGAGGATGTCTGGGAGCGGGTCTCCAGCGTGCTGTCGTTCAAGATGCAGGACCCGCAGTTTGCCGGGCAGACCAAGGAACGCCTGTCCTCGCGCCAGGCCGCGCCGTTTGTCTCCGGCGTGGTCAAGGATGCCTTCAGCCTGTGGCTGAACCAGCACCCGCAGCAGGGCGAGCGCATTGCCGAGCTGGCGATCCAGAACGCGCAGAAGCGCAGCCGTGCCGGGCGCAAGGTGGTGCGCAAGAAGGTCACTCAGGGGCCGACCCTGCCGGGCAAGCTGGCCGACTGCGCCAGCCAGGACCTGGAGCGCACCGAGCTGTTCCTGGTCGAGGGCGACTCGGCCGGCGGCTCCGCCAAGCAGGCGCGTGACCGCGACTTTCAGGCGATCATGCCGCTGCGTGGCAAGATCCTGAATGCCTGGGAGGTCGATCCCGACCAGGTGCTGGGTTCCCAGGAGATCCATGACATCTCCGTGGCCCTGGGCGTGGATCCGGGGCAGACCAGCCTCGACGGGCTGCGCTACGGCAAGGTCTGCATCCTGGCCGACGCCGACTCCGACGGCGCGCACATCGCCACCCTCCTGTGCGCGCTGTTCCTGAAGCACTTCCGCCCGCTGGTGGAGCGGGGGCATATCTACATCGCGATGCCGCCGCTTTATCGCGTGGACGTCGGCAAGCAGACCTTCTACGCGCTGGACGACGACGAGAAGGCCGGCGTGCTGGAACGCATCGAGGCGGAGAAGATGAAGGGCAAGGTCTCCGTGACCCGTTTCAAGGGCCTGGGCGAGATGAACCCCCTACAGCTGCGCGAGACCACCATGAACCCGGACACCCGGCGCCTGGTGCAGCTCACCCTGGACGCCGCCGACGACACCCAGCAACTGATGGACATGCTGCTCGGCAAGAAGCGCGCCTCCGAACGCCGCGCCTGGCTGGAAGGCAAGGGCCACCTGGCCGACGTCGCCGTCTAGGAAGCACGGAGCACGGTACACGCTCGCGCTCGCGCTCGAGTCGGACGCAGCGTGGATCCGAATTTCCCGGGCCGCCTGGGCTATGATTCCCGGGGCATCGATCGAGCGGGGTTCGGATATGGCGGGTTGGCGGGGGGTAACGGCACGCGGCCTGGCCGTGCTCGGGCTGCTGGGTTTCGGGGTCTTGTTAGGCGGCTGCGCGACGGTGGAATCTCGGGTGGTCGTGGCGCAGGCGGAACGGCCTGATGTCCCCACGACGAGTCCGCTGCGTGAGGGGATTGGGTACGTGGGGGTGCGCAACGAGGTGTCGCGCTCGCGGTTAACGCCGGGGTTCCTCCAGGGGCGCGTCGAGTCCTACTTGCGCCAGGCTGGCGTGTTCGACCCGTCCGATGACAGCCCTTATTTCCTGCAGATGGACGTTTTGGAGCATGACGAGCCCTGGGTTGGTCGCGACATGACCGTGACCCAGCGTGTGCGCTACACGTTGAGCGAGCGCGAGACCGGCGAGGTCGTGTATTCGCAGGAACAGGAGAACGCGCATACCGCCCAGGCCGGCGAGGCCTGGCAGGCCAGCGACCGCATCCGGATTGCCCGCGAGGGTGCGCTGCAGGCCAGTGTGGACGAACTCATCGAGCGACTCCTGCAGCAGGCCTGGGCGCAGCCGGTACCCGAGCCGGAGGGCGAGGTCGTCGCGGAGACCCGGGCGGAGCCTGCCGAAGAAGTGGCCGAGTCGCGACTGCCGGCGCCGCCAGTCCGGGAGCGGGTGCGCGAACCGGCGCCGGTTGCGCCCGTCGAGTCGGCGGCGGCCCCGAGGCCGGCCCCCGAGGTTGTCGAGCCCGCACCGGCCCCGGCGAGCCCGCCCGCAGCGTCCCCGATGGATTCCACGGATGATCCCCTACTGGACGGCATGTGGCGGTTCGCCAATCCGCTCCATGGCTACGAGCTGCGCTTCGACATGAAATTCATGACCGCGCAAACGGCCCCGGAGGGCGGGACCGGGGTCTGGGCCACCAACTCGGGTGCCGACGGCCGTGTCTGGTATGTGCGCAGCCACGTCCAGTACAACGTTGCGGGTGACGGGATCCGCGAAATGGCGACCGGTCTGCGGGACTGGTGGCGCGAGGGGGACACGGTGAAGGTCGGCGTGATCGCCCGCAACCAGGTCGAATGGGAGATTTCCCAGGGTGACCTCAGCCGCATCCATGTCGGGTTGCAGAGTCCGCGGCCTGCGGTTTATACGCTGGAGGCGGTGGACGGCCTCGCCTATCCGCCACACCGGACGCTGCGCGCCTTCGAGGCGGATCGCTACCGCCTGGTGCAGTCCATGCGCTGATGCGACGCCCGGTTTACCCGGCCGCGCAGTTGTCTGGTTTTCTGGCGCGCAGGCGCCCCCGCCGACGGCGGGGGTAATGGTGGACTCCGGGGTTACCCGGCTTTCGGGTCACGCCGGCGCATCACGATGCCGAGTGCCAGCAAACCGATGGCCATCAGGGCGATGGCTTCAGGTTCCGGGACCGGGGTGGGATCCCCGCGCAGGAACTGGATGGAGTTGACGACCAGTTGCGCTCCCGCGCCGGTATCGGCATAGGCGTCGAACAGCGGCCCCAGGAGCAGGCTCTGGCCATTGTTGCCGAGGACCGCTGCGGATCCGCCGGCCAGGCTGCCGAGACCGGTTGCGCCCGCGCCGGCCGTCCAGCCGCTGGACCAGACGCCCCAGCCCGGATTCTGCAGGCCGATCAGGTCCGGGAGATCCAGGAAGATCGGATGGCCGTCGATTTCGAGGGTCGCGTCGTTTGTGCCGGTGCGGTTGTCGGCACCCATGAAATCGGAGAAGCCGGAGCCGGTGTTCCAGGTGGTGCCCAGCACCAGCCCGTCGCCTGCCAGATAGCCGGAAAGACTGGTCTGGACGTCGGAGAACCTAAAACCACCCTGCTCGCCGAAGATCACCATGTCGTACTGGTTGTTGGTGATCAGGCTGTTGAAGGTGGCGGTATTGTTCGTAAACGTGGTTGTGCCACTCAATCCCAGGCTGTCGAGCGCACTGGGTACCACGCTCGTGCCCGCCGTTGCGTCCTCGAAGTGCAGGATCGCGAAGGCGTGGGCGGCAGAGATATTCATTGCCAGGACAAGACCACCCAGAACGGTGGTAAGCGACTTCTTGTTCATCTTTCTTCCTTGTCGACAGGTGACCCGAGGCCGAGGGTCTCGCGTCATGTTCCTTTATGCGGTTCGGGGCGGGTGCCCCGGAGCAAAAATCGTAGCCCGGCGGTCTGCAAGCAATTCAGGGGCCATATCAACAAGGTATTGATTTATTGATCGTAAAAGTTTGGGCTTGGGCGGTGCTGGTTGGAATGTGTAAAAAATACTGACGCCGCAGCCGCGTGCCAGGGGCAGTGGGTGTCGAGTGGCCCCTTGTCGCGCCTCAGCGGAGCGAAGGGGTTACCCGACGCCGACCCTTGCGCGCTGCATGGCGAGCACGAGGTGACTCAATCCGGGGTGGGGTGAATGCCCTGCAACCCGGGTCTCGCACCTGCGGATCAGGTCAGTGCAGGGTAGTCCGTGTAGCCTTGTGCGTCGCCGCCGTAGAAGGTGGCTTCGTCCCACTCGTTGAGCGGGGCGCCCCGGCGGAAGCGTTCGGGCAGGTCCGGGTTGGCGATGAACGGGCGGCCGAAGGTGACCAGGTCGCAGCGCCCGGCTGCGATGCGCTGGCAGGCCTCGTCGGCGGTATAGGCGCCGTTGCCGATGTAGGTGCGGCTGAAGCGCGAGCGGATCGCGTCGATGATGGATTCCGGGCGGCCCGTCTCGTGGTTGCCCTGGAAGGAGTCCTCCACCACCTCGATGTAGGCGATGCCGGTGGCGTCCAGGGCCTGGGCGAAGGCGCTATATGTCGCGAGTGGGTCGTCGTCGTGCATGCCGTTGAAGCTGCCGGTGGGGCTTACGCGGATGCCGACCCGCTCCGGGCCCCAGACCTCGATCACGGCTTGGACCACCTCCAGTGGGAGACGGATGCGGTTTTCCACCGGGCCGCCGTAGGCATCGCTGCGGTGGTTGCTGCCGCTACGGAGGAACTGGTCCAGCAGGTAGCCGTTGGCCGCGTGGATCTGCACGCCGTCGAAGCCGGCGGCCTTCGCGTTCTGTGCGCCCTGGCGGTACTGCTCCACGATCCCGGGCAGTTCGTCCAGCTCCAGCGCGCGCGGCTCCTGCACCTCGACCATGCCGGAGTCGGCACTGATGAAGGTATAGGCGCCCTCGGGCCGGATCGCGGAGGGGGCGACCGGCAGCACGCCATCGGGCTGCAGCTCCGGGCGCGAGATACGGCCGACATGCCACAGCTGCGCCTGGATGCGCCCGCCGGCGTTGTGCACGCCCGTGGTCACCTTGTGCCAGCCCTCCACCTGTTCCGCCGAGTGGATGCCGGGGGTGAAGGCGTAGCCCTTGCCCTGTGGCGAGACCTGGGTGGCCTCGCTGATGATCAAGCCGGCACCGGCGCGCTGGGCGTAGTACTCGGCGTTGAGGTCGGTGGGTACGTCTCCGGGCTGGGCCGCGCGCGAGCGCGTGAGCGGCGACATCAGCACCCGGTTCGGCAGTTCCAGCGGGCCCAGGGTATAGGGGCGAAAGAGCGCGTCATCCTGCTCGGTCATGGATCGTTCCTTGGTTGTCTTGGGAAACGCTGATTAATGTACATGCTCGCGTTGGCACCCCAGGTTTTCCGAGGCAAGGCGCGGTGCGCAGCCGGTAGTCGTTCTACCGGCAAGGGCCGCAACGCAGGATCGGGGAACCTGGGGTACCGACCCCGAAGGGGCTCGGCCGCTTTTGCCTGCGCACGGCGTTGCGGCTCCCTTGTGCAGAATGACTGCACGGCAGTCACCGCGCCTTGTTCGCACGCAAAAGCGACTCGAGCGCGAGCGTGCACATTAATCAGCGTTTCCCTTGGCGTCCGGGCTGTCGGACCGGATCTGCCCGCGCGCGTTCAGTGGGGTGGCGTTGGGGCCGGCGCGGATGGCGAGTTCGGCGGCTGACGGGCCTCGACCAGGGCGCGGGTGCGCTCGGCGATGTAGCGCGCGGGGTGGGCCAGGGCCTCGTCCAGGGTAATGCTCCCATCGCACAGGGCGCGGGCGTCGCTCAGGCCAAAGGCGGCCAGTTCGGCCGGGTCGCAGGCGATGGAGCCGGCCACCGCCACGACCGGCACCTGATGCTCGCGGGCGCGACGTACCACCTCGGCGACGACCTTGCCGTGCGAGGTCTGGCCGTCGAGCTGGCCCTCGCCGGTGATGACCAGGTCGGCCTCCCGCAGCGCGGCATCCAGTCCGATCAGCTCGGCCAGATAGCCGGCCCCCATGCGGGCGCGGCCGCCGAGAACGCAGTCCAGCGCGAAGCCGAGCCCGCCGGCGGCGCCCGCCCCCGGGGTGTCGACGGGCCGCTGCAACTGCCCCGCGGCCTCGATGGCGGCGGCCAGGCGCTCCATGTGGGCATCCATGGCCGGGATGTCTGCGGTCTTCAGGCCCTTTTGCGGTCCGAACACGGCCGCCGCGCCATGCGGCCCGGTCAGCGGGTTGTCGACGTCGTTCAGGACGGTGATGTCGACGCGGGCCAGGCGCGGGTCCAGTGTGTCGAAGTCCACCCGTTGTAGATCCGCGAGGCCCGCGGGGTGGGGCGGCAGGCGCTGCCCTTGCGCATCGAGGAAACGCACGCCCAGCGCGGCCAGCATGCCCGCGCCGCCGTCCACCGTGCCGCTGCCGCCGAGACCGATCAGCAGGTGTTCGGCGCCCGCGTCCAGGGCGGCCAGCATCAACTCGCCGACCCCGAAGCTGTGGAGCTGCCAGGGGTCTTGGCGATCATCGGGGATCCGGTCCAGGCCGCAGGCGGAGGCGACATCGATCACCGCGCGCCGCTCGCGATGATCGCAGCCCCAGCCGGCACTCAGGTGGGTGCCGGTGGGGCTGGTCACGTCGGACAGGTGCCAGGCCCAGCCGAGGGTATGGCTGACCAGACGGGCCGTGCCCTCGCCACCGTCGGCCATGGGCAGGGCGCGTATCCGGGCATCCGGGCGGGTCGCGTGCACGCCCCGGGCCATGGCGGCCGCCACGTCCTCGGCTTCGAGGCTTCCCTTGTAGCTGTCCGGGCACACCACCACCCGGAAATGACCAGGGGGACGCTGACTAATCGGCACGTTCGCGCTCGAGTCGACTCTGCGCGCTGACAAGGCGCGGTGAGTGAAGTGTAGCCGAGCTACATGAGCGAGCTGCAACGCCGTCAGCGCGCAGAATCGGCCGAGCCCCTTCGGGGTTGGTGCCCCCTGTTCCCCGATCCTGCGTTGCGCCGCTTGCGGGTAGGACCATTAACTGCTGCACGACGCGCCTTGTCTCGGGAAACAGGGGGCACCAACGCGAGCGTGCCGATTGGTCAGCGTCCCCCTAGACAAAGATCAGCCCCAGGATGTAGATGGTGATCATTGCGCTGATGCCCTGCAGCAGCGTGGCGGTGGTGAACGCCTTGTACGCGGTGGACACCTTCATGCGGCTGAACTGGGTGACCACCCAGAAGAAGCTGTCATTCGCGTGCGAGACGGTCATCGCGCCGGCACCCACGGCCATCACCGCCAGGACCATGCCCATGGTGGAATCCAGGCCCAGCGAGGCCAACATCGGCGCGATCATGCTGGACGCGGTGACCAGTGCCACGGTGGACGAGCCCTGTGCGGATTTCAGAGCAGCCGCTATCAGGAACGGCACCAGCAGGCCCAGGCCCAGGCCGCTCAGCAGGTCGCCCAGCTGATCGCCGATCGGGGTCTCGCGCAGCACGTTGCCGAAGGCGCCGCCCGCGCCGGTGATCAGGATGATCGGCGCGGCCAGCAGGATCGCGTCCACCGTCATCTGGTGGAAGCGGTCCTTGATGCCGGCCCCCTTGATCAGCAGCAGCGCGAAGATCACGCCGATCGCCAGCGCCACCACCGGGGTGCCAAGGAAGATCAGGGCCGCGGCGAGCATGCCGGGGTCGCTATCGCGGGTGGCCAGCGCGGCCACCGAGCCGATGGAGATCAGTACGATCGGCGCCAGGATGGGCATGAAGGCGCCCAGGGTCGTCGGGCGATGCTCCAGCTTGATCTCTTCCTTCTCGATCTCCTGGCCAGTCGCTTCGCTGATCGGGTCCGGTTCCAGCAGCTCGTCGTCGTTGGCCTTCGCGTAGCGGCTGGCCCACAGCCAGCCGACGGCGGCCGCCACCGCGGACACGAACAGGCCGACCAGGATCACCAGGCCCAGCGCATCGGCGATGCCGACATTGCTGGCGGCCGCGATCGGCCCGGGGGTGGGCGGCACGAAGTTGTGGGTGGCGAACAGGCCGGTGGCCAGCGCGACACTCATGGCGACCACCGAGATGCCGGCAGTCTTGGCCAGGGCGTTCTTCAGCGAGTTCAGGATCACGTAGCCCGAGTCGCAGAACACCGGGATGGACACGATGTAGCCGATGATCGATACCGTCAGGGTGGGGAAGCGGTCGGACAGCGTGCGGATGATTGCCTCCGCCATCACCACGGCCGCACCGGTGCGGTCGAGGATCACCCCGATGATCGTGCCCAGCGCGATCACGATGCCGATATAGCCCAGGGTGCTGCCGAAGCCGTCGTTGATGACGCTGATGGCCTCGCGCGGGGCGATGCCGCCGATGATCGCCATCACAAAGGCGGCGATCAGCAGGGCCAGGAACGGGTGCACGCGCAGTTTGGCCGTGGCGAACACCAGCGCGGCAACGACCACAATCAGTCCGATAATCAGCATGTCGCGTCCTTTCTGTTTTGGTTGTTCTGGGTGCCGCTCTGGAGTCTAGACGTCCCGTAGTGATCCCGCGCCCCGAGATCGCCCGTGATCTACAATGCGAAAACTTTTCACCGTCGAGGGTTCCATCATGCATCGTATGTTCCGCTTTTCCGGGGGGCTGGTTGTGGGGCTTGCTCTGGCCGTTGCGGCGCCGGCTGCGGCCAATCCGTACTCCGAATTGCAGGCACGCGAGATCAAGGCACTCTCCGCGCAGGAGACCGAGGATTTGCTGGAAGGGCGGGGTATGGGCATGGCGCTGCCGGCCGAACTGCATGGCTATCCGGGGCCGATGCATGTGCTGGAGGTGGCCGACTCGCTGGAGCTGACGCCCGAGCAGCGGCGCGAGACCGAGCGCCTGTTCGCGGCGATGCGGGAGCAGGCGCGTGATCTCGGCCGGCGCATCGTGGAGCGGGAGCGGGAGCTGGATGCGCGCTTCGCGGAAGGCGAGATCAGCAGCGCGACCATCGAGTCGCTGACCGTCGAGATCGGCGAGCTGCGTGGCCGCCTGCGCCACGTGCATCTGTCCTACCACCTGGAGATGGACGCGCTGCTCGACGCGGAGCAGAAGGCGCGCTATCGAGAGGCCCGTGGCTATCAGGGCGAGTCCGGTGGCTCGCCAGGGGCGCATTCCGGGGGCGGCCATCACGACCATCATGGTCATCATCCGGGGCGCGAAGGGCACCACCACTGAGGGCCTGCTCTGCCTGTCCAGGAACTAACAGCGGGTCGCGTGTTCGACTGGGGAGGTGAACGGAGCGCGCGATGGAAGCCCTGAATCTGGATCTGCAGCAGCCGGTGGTGGTGGAGACGGCCGCCATGTCGTGGAGCGGCAGCCGCGCCGAAGGCGTGGTGCGCAAGCCGCTGGAACGCGAGCTGGCGGAAGCGGGCCGTGCGACCAGCATTGTCCAGTTCCAGCCGGGTGCCCGCTTCCCGCCGCACACCCATGCACTGGGCGAAGAGATCCTGGTTCTGGACGGCGTGTTCTCCGACGAGGCCGGGGACTATCCCGCCGGGACCTACCTGCGCAACCCGCCCGGTTCCCGCCACGCGCCGCATTCGGACCCCGGCTGCACATTGTTCGTGAAGCTTGAGCAGTTCGCCCCGGAGGACCGCGACAAGGTGGTGGTGGATACCCGTTCGGCGCCCTTCCAGCCGGGCATCGGCGGGCTGCGGGTCCTGCATCTGCACAGCTTCGGGACCGAGCACACCGCCCTGGTGCACTGGCCGACCGGCGAACATTTCCAGCCCCATCGGCACTGGGGCGGGGAGGAGATCTTGGTGCTGTCCGGTGAATTCATCGACGAGCACGGGCGTTACCCCGCCGGCACGTGGATTCGCAGCCCGCACCTGAGCCAGCACAATCCCTGGGTGGAACAGGAGACCCTGATCTACGTGAAGACGGGGCATCTTTGACCCTGGGGCCCCGAGGACCCCGGACGCGCCCGTCTATGCTTCCAGTCAGAGGGCGGCGCCCGGTCGAGCCAACCCCGGCACCGCAGGAGCAGGCCGATGACGCAGCCCCACACCCGCCCGCACCCGACACGCGACCCGGCGTCCGATCCCCACCGCGCCCGCATCCGTGAGGCCTACACGGCCGACGAGGCGGCCGTACTGCGGGAGTTGCGCGGCGGCATCCGGATGGATGCCGAGGCCCGCGCCCGCATCGCGGCGGAGGCCGCGCGCATCGTCGAGCGGGTACGCGCCGAGACCACGCCGTCGATGATGGAGAGCTTCCTGGCCGAGTACGGCCTGTCCACCGAGGAGGGGGTCGGCCTGATGTGCCTGGCGGAGGCGCTGCTGCGGGTGCCGGATGCCGAGACCATCGACGAACTGATCCAGGACAAGATCGAGCCCTCCGACTGGGCAGCCCACCTCGGGCACTCGTCGTCCCCGCTGGTGAATACCTCGACCTGGGCGCTGATGCTGACCGGCAAGGTGCTGAACGACGATCCGCAGCGCCCGGCCGCCGCCCTGCGCGGCCTGATCCGGCGTGTCGGCGAGCCGCTGGTGCGCACGGCCGTCGCGCAGTCGATGAAGCTGCTCGGTCGCCAGTTCGTGCTTGGCGAGACCATCGCCCAGGGCATGCGCAATGCCCGCGAGAGGGAACGCGAGGGCTACACCTATTCCTACGACATGCTGGGCGAGGCCGCGCGCACCGATGCCGATGCCCGCCGCTATCACCAGGCCTATGCCACGGCGATCGCCGAGATCGCGAACCAGGCGCAAGGCGACGTGCGCTCCAGCCCCGGCATCTCGGTCAAGCTCTCCGCGCTGCACCCGCGCTACGAGTACACCCAGCGCGCGACGGTCATGGCGGAGCTGGTGCCGCGGGCGCAGGAGCTGGCGCGTCAGGCCGCGCGCGCCGGCATCGGGTTCAATATCGACGCCGAGGAGCAGGACCGTCTGGACCTGTCGCTGGACGTGATCGAGGCCCTGCTGGCGGACCCGGAGCTGAAGGGCTGGGACGGCTTTGGCGTGGTCGTACAGGCCTACGGCCGCCGCGCGGCCCCGGTGATCGAGGCGCTGTATGCGCTGGCGCAGCGGCTGGACCGGCGCATCATGGTGCGTCTGGTCAAGGGCGCCTACTGGGATACCGAGATCAAGCAGGCCCAGGAGCTGGGCGTGGAACGCTTCCCGGTCTTCACCCGCAAGGTCAACACGGATGTCAGCTACATCGCCTGTGCGCAGATGCTGCTGGACCGGCGCGACCGCATCTACCCGCAGTTTGCTACCCACAATGCGCACACCTGCGCGGCGGTGCTGGCGATGGCCGGCGACGCCCGTGACGGCTTCGAATTCCAGCGCCTGCACGGCATGGGGGAATCGGTGCACGCGATCGTCAAGGCGACGGCCGGCACCCGCTGCCGCATCTACGCGCCGGTGGGGGCGCACCGCGACCTGCTGGCCTATCTGGTGCGGCGCCTGCTGGAGAATGGCGCCAACAGCTCGTTCGTCAACCAGGTGGTGGACAGCAGCATCCCGCCCGCGGAGATCGCGCGCGATCCCATCGCCGACCTGGACGCGCTGGGCGACGCCGTGGCCAACCCGGCCATCCGTGACCCGGTCGATCTCTACCGGCCACAGCGACAGAACTCGCGCGGGTACCGCGTCAACGAGCCGGCCTCCATCCTGCCGCTGCTGGCCGCGCGCGAGGCGTTCGCGCAGACGCAGTGGCAGGCCGCACCCATGCTGGTGGAAGGTCACGCGGCGCAGGGCGCGCCGCGCGTTGCGGTCTCCCCCTCCGATCCCGGTGCCGTGGTCGGCGAGGTCCGCGAGGCCACGGCGGCGGAGGTCGAACAGGCGCTGGGGACGGCCCTGTCCGGGTTTGTCGACTGGTCAGCGCACCCGGTGACGGCGCGCGCCGATCTGCTGCGGGCGATCGCGGACCGCTACGAGGAACATGCCCCGGAACTGATCGCACTGGCCAACCGCGAGGCCGGGAAGACCGTCTGGGACGGCATTGCCGAGGTGCGCGAGGCGGCCGATTTCCTGCGCTACTACGCGGGCGAGGCCGAACGCCTGGGGCAGGAGGCGGAGCTGGAGCCACGCGGCGTGTTCGTCTGCATCAGTCCCTGGAATTTCCCCCTGGCGATCTTCACCGGGCAGGTCGCCGCGGCCCTGGCCATGGGCAATACCGTGGTCGCCAAGCCGGCTGAGCAGACCCCGCTGATCGCCGCCCGCGCGGTCGAGCTGATGCGTGCGGCCGGTCTCCCGCAGTCGGCCCTGCAGCTGTTGCCGGGCGATGGCCCGACGGTGGGCGGGCCGCTGACCGCCGACCCGCGCATTGCCGGGGTCTGCTTTACCGGTTCCACCGAGGTCGCGCAGCGGATTCACCGCAGCCTGGCGGACAACGCCGGGCCGGATGCGGTCCTGATCGCGGAGACCGGCGGGTTGAACGCGATGATCGTGGACAGCTCGGCGCTGACCGAGCAGGCGGTGCGCGACATCCTGGCCTCCGCCTTCCAGTCCGCCGGGCAGCGCTGCTCGGCGCTGCGCATGCTCTACGTGCAGGACGAGGCCCACGACCGCCTGCTGGAGATGCTGCAGGGTGCGATGGACGCGCTGAGCATCGGCGATCCCTGGCAGCTGGCGACCGACGTCTCGCCGGTGATCGATGCCGAGGCGCAGGCGGATATCCGCGACTACCTGCGGACACAGGAGGAGCAGGGGCGGCTGCTGAAGTCCCTCCCGGTACCGGAGCACGGCCGCTTTGTCGCACCGTCCATCGTCCGGTTGTCCGGGATCGGCGAGCTGGAGCGCGAAGTGTTCGGGCCGGTGCTGCACGTGGCGCGCTTTCGGGCCCGCGAGCTGGATGCGGTGGTGGATGCCATCAACGCCCGCGGCTATGGTCTGACCTTCGGTCTACATACCCGCATCGACGACCGCGTGCAGCAGGTGGTGGAACGCCTGCGCGTGGGCAACCAGTACGTCAATCGCAACCAGATCGGCGCCATCGTCGGCTCGCAGCCGTTCGGCGGAGAGGGGCTCTCCGGCACCGGGCCGAAGGCGGGCGGGCCGCTGTACCTGACGCGCTTTGCCCGTCGCACGTCCATTGCCGCGGAGCGGCCGGACCCGCCGGAGGCGGGCGCGCAGGCGGAATGGGTGGCCCCGCAGCGCCTGCAGCAGGCCCTGGATGCCCTGGACGGGAGCGATTGGGCCAAGCGCACCGACCGCATGCACCTGCTGCGCGAGGCGCTGCCCGAGCGCACGGGTCTGCTACGCAAGGCCCTGGCGGAGACCGCGGCCTTCGACACCAGTCCGCAGACGCTGCCGGGTCCGACCGGCGAGAGCAATCGTCTGCGCCTGTATCCGCGCGGTCCGGTGCTGTGCCTGGGGCAGGGTGCGGAGATCGCGCTGGCGCAGGCGGTGCAGGCGCTGGGGGCGGGCTGCCCGGTGATCATGCTGGCGCCGGGGGCCGAGCGCGCGGCGCGCGCGCTGCACGGGAAGGGCGTGCCGCTGGTCGGGATCGACGGCGCGCTGGAACCGGACGCACTGGCCGCGCTGGAGGGGCTGGTCGCGGTGGCCGCAGCCGGCGTGAGCGACTGGACCCGAGCGCTGCGTCAGGCGCTGGCACAGCGGGACGGGCCGATCGTTGCGCTGGAAACCGCCCTGATCGCGCCCGAACGCTTTGTGGTGGAGCGCCACCTGTGCATCGATACGACGGCCGCCGGCGGCAACGCCAGCCTGCTGGCGGCGGCCGACTGAGCAGAACGTGAGGATCACGCCGCACTGACGACGCGAGGCCGCCGGGCGGCACGGCGTCCTCTACACTTGATCGAGACGCGACCGAGTACCACAACAACAAGGGCCATCGGCCTGATACGAGGAGACGCTCCATGGAGATCAACATGCCGATGCCCACCCTGGTGACCTTTGCCGCCTATCTGGCGGCGATGCTGATCCTCGGGATCGCGGCCTACCGCACGACCACCACGCTGTCGGACTATGTGCTCGGCGGGCGCCGCCTGGGACCGGGGGTGGCCGCGCTGAGTGCCGGGGCCTCGGACATGAGTGGGTGGCTGCTGCTGGGGCTCCCCGGTGCGATCTACGTGTCCGGCCTGTCCGAGTTGTGGATCGGGGTCGGGCTGGTGGTCGGGGCGCTGCTGAACTGGCTGTTCGTGGCCGGGCGTCTGCGCCGCTTCACCGCGCTGGCGAAGGACTCCCTGACCATCCCGGACTTCCTCGAGAACCGCTTCGAGGACCGCACGCGTATCCTGCGCGTGGTCTCCGCGATCGTGATCCTGGTGTTCTTCACCCTGTATATCTCGGCCGGGCTGGTCGGGGGCGGTCTGCTGTTCCAGAGCTCGTTCGGCATGGATTACGAGACCGCCGTGTGGGTCGGCGCCATCGTGATCATCAGCTATACCTTCCTCGGCGGCTTCCTCGCGGTCAGCTGGACCGACTTCCTGCAGGGCATCCTGATGTTCCTGACGCTCCTGGTGGTGCCGATGTTCGCGGTGGTGCTGGTCGGTGGCTGGGGCAGTGTGCAGAGCGAGGTCGCCGCCGTGGATCCGACGCATGTGCAGGTGCTGCAGGGCATGACCTTCCTCGGCATGATCTCGCTGCTGGCCTGGGGGCTGGGCTATTTCGGCCAGCCGCATATCCTGGCGCGCTTTATGGCGCTGCGCTCCGAGCGCGACGTGCCGCGCGCCACGCTGATCGGCATGACCTGGATGGTCCTGGCCCTGATCGGCGCGGTGGCCACGGGCTACATGGGGATCGCCTACTTTGCCGACGCGCCGCTGGCAGACGGCGAGACCGTGCTGATCGAGCTGATCCGCGCGCTGTTCAACCCGTGGGTGGCGGGCATCCTGATGGCGGCGATCCTCGCCGCGATCATGAGCACCATCGACTCGCAGCTGATCGTCTCCGCCAGTGCGATCACCAACGATTTCTACCGCGGCATCCTGCGCACCGAGGCGGGGGCGACCGAGCTGGTGTGGATCAGCCGTGCCGCCGTACTGGGCGTGTCGCTGGTGGCCCTGCTGCTGGCAATGGCGCCGGAGGCCGGGGTGCTGGACCTGGTGGCCTACGCCTGGGGTGGCTTTGGCGCGGCCTTTGGCCCGGTGATCATCCTCGCGCTGTACTGGTCGCGGATGACGCGCAACGGGGCGCTGGCCGGCATGGTGGTCGGCGCGGTTACCGTGATCCTCTGGAACCAGGCCGAGGGCGGGCTGTTCGACGTCTACGAGTTGCTGCCCGGCTTTATCTTCGCGACCGTGGCCATCGTCGTGGTGAGCCTGCTGACCGGCAAGCCTTCCGCCTCGGTGCAGGAGCAGTTCCGGCACTCGCGCCAGCAGCCGCTGGAGTAGTCACGTCGCCGAGGGCAGCCGGCAGATGCTGGCGGCGTGTGCCCAGTCGCGGGCGAGGGCCCGTTTTGCGGCGGGGCTGTAGCGCTTGATGCGCAGCTCCATGCGCAGCGCCTCGCCACGAGAGGCAAAAGGCCGCGCGGCGAGCAGCTGCCTGGGCCGGTGCATCCGGGTGAAACGGGCACCGCGGCCGCTGCCATGGGCCGCCATGCGGGCGGCCAGGCGCGGTGTCACCCCGGTGTAGATGCGCCCACCCGCGCATTCCAGCAGGTAGACGAACCAGGCCCCGGCGTGCTGGCCGGTCTCCTCGGGTGTGGGAGCGGGCGCGGGCGCGCAAGCCACGGGCACGGATTCGGTCAGCGCCGCTTCTTGCGGCGCTTGCGGCCTACCTTGATGCGCTGCAGGGCGTGCTGCAGTTCGGATCTGGCCTCTCGGGGTATCGAGGCCGATCCGCGCAGTTGCAGCCCCTGCTGGCGGCGCACGGCGGTCAGGCGACCGTGCTGGATGCCGTAGCGGCGAACCACGTCCCGTACCGTGTGCTGGAACGACTTTGGCGGGTCGCCACGGCGGACCCGCGGCTGTCCGTCCTCGATCTCGATGCTGAAGATGATGCTGACCTGCCAGATCAGCACGGCACCGGCTGCCAGTAGCAGCGCGATCATCAGTAGCAGGGCCAGCAGCATGCAGGTGTCTCCTTCCTTTGCCCAAGCGGGCCGCGCGGTACGCGGTTTGCGGTCCTCGCGGCCGTCTGCCGCGTGCCCATAGTGTCGGTCCCGGGCCACCGGAACACCACCCCCGCCAGGGCAGCATGCCGGCAACCCGGTTCCGGCGGACCGGATCGTGCTTGCCGATCAATGCAACCCGGACGCGGGGCCGGATGGCGCACGCGGCGCGCCATGGGGCGCCCTGGCCGATCAGCGGCAGGGCCTGGCATGGTCCCTGCTTTTCCACCGGTCCGAGCCGGGACTCGCGTTCCGGAAGTGCACACTGTCCGCTACTAGCGCCGGACGGATGAAACCCGAGGAGCCGAGCCATGCTTGACGGAATCGGAGCCAGCGCCGCATTCAATCGCCCCCAATACGGGAACACACCCGGTGGTCAGGGTAATGGGCAGTCCCCTGCCCATGCCGCTGCACAGTCGACGCAGGAGGCGCGCACTGCCAGCGGGCAGGAGACCCGGGCCAACCCCGCAGACGCCCCGCATGCCCAGGGCCCGGCACAGGCGCCCGCCCTGTCCGCACCGGCCATCCAGGTGCTGGCCACGTCGAGTACAACGTCGATCACAACGGATAGCGCCCCCATGGGCGCGATGGCCCCGGCGGCGGGCCTGGCCAGCTTTGCCGGTTCGGCTGTTGCGCCGGGCGTGCAGCCGGCGTCGGTTGACGCGGCTGCCGGGTTTGGCGAGACGCTGCAACCCGACGGCACACTGGATGCTACCGATCCGGCCAATCGGGGTTCGCAGGTGGATACCGAGATCTGACCCGGACGCCCGGGTCGGCCCCGGTTCCGCTGACCTGCGCGGCGTAATCGAGAGCATCCTGTGGCGCAACTCTCGCGGGTACCGGCCCCGGTAGTCAGGGCAGCGGGATGAACTCGTGCTCGTCGCCCGGGACCTTCGGGAAGCGGCCGTCCTGCCAGTCCTGCTTGGCCTGTTCGATGCGCTCGCGGCGGCTGGAGACGAAATTCCATTCGATGTGGCGCTCGCCTACGGGGGCGCCGCCTACCAGGGCGATGGTCGAGGCCGTGGTGGTGTTATCCCGTCGCGCGCATGCCGCCGCCACCGCCACCGCCGCCGCCCGGCGGGGGTGTCCAGACGTTGCGAAAGGCCTGGTGTGTCTTCTTTGGGAGATCGCGGGAGAAACGCAGCTGCACGCCGGCGTCGGTGCGCACGGCGGTGATCCGGCCGCGCTGCAGCCGGAACTGGCGCGCGACCTCCTCGCAGCCGCGCAGGAAAGCGGTCGGCGGTTTGCCGCGCCGCACGCGGGCCGCACCATCGCGCAGTTCCACCGCAAACACCTGCCGTGCATGCCAGAGCATCAGCGCCAGGCCAAGGCCCAGCAGGGCGAACATAATGAGCAGGGTGAGCAGCATCACGAGTAATGGCGTCGGACGAAAGGTGAACGGGGGTTCAGTGTAGCGCACGCCATTCATGCCCCTGCCGCGTGTCGTTTCAAATGGGCGCGGGCGGGCGCTGCCCTCAGCGTTTCAGCATCTCGTCCAGCGGGCGTCGCGGCGTGGGGTGGGGCGTGCCGTCCGGGCGGCCGAGCGCGAACAGCAGTTGTGGCTGGCCCCCGCCCAGCAGTTCGGCCAGTTTGGGGCGCCATTCTGTCTGCTGGATCGGCTGATTCAGATAACGGGCGCAGAGCCCGTGCCGCGTGGCCTCAAGCAGTACGCGCTGCAGGGCCTGCCCGGCCGTCAGCCACTGCATCGGGCCCTCGATCCCGGTGCCCAGTGCCAGCAGTACCGGTGCGGCCCGGGCCGCGCGGGCCTCGTCCCGGGCCATTACTCGGGCGGATACCAGGTGGCGCACGCTCCAGCGGGTCAGACCACCGCTCAGGCGCCCGACTGGCAGCCCGTCGCCATGGGAGGGCGCGCGCATCCAGTGCGCCAGCTCGCGGCGCCAGGCGGGGTTCTTCCACTGCGCCGCCGTCGCCGCCCGGACCCGCTCGGCGACTTCCCCGCGGCATTCCGGGTCCGTGATCGGACGCAGCCAGGCCCCTTCCTGGCGGGCGGCCTGTACGAGGGTGGCGATGATGTCCGCGGAGGGTTGGTCCGGCCGAAAACGGCCGCGCCAGGAATGGCGCGCGCCGATCCACTCCCGCAGGGGTGCCAGCTCCTGCCGGTCCGGCCCGCTGTGGTGCCCGGTCAGCAGGCGCACGAACGGGCCGCTGCCCGCCTGTTCCGGGCGTACGTTCAGGCCTTGGCCGTCCGCGGCGGCGGCCATGCGCAGGTTCAGCACCGCGCAGCCACAGCTGATGATGCGCTCGCGCCCGGTCGGGTCGTTCACGGGCAGCGAGCGCGCCGGATCGGTCCAGACCTCGACCCCTGCGCGATCCACGCGGAACCGCCAGGGCTGGGTGTTGTGCGAAGAGGGCGCCTGCCCGGCCAGGCGCAGCCACTCGCGGATGACGGGGTCGATCTCCATGTCGCCAACATACCGCCGCCCAGCGCAGCTGGCGACTGTTGCCGGTGCAGCCGCAAGCAGATCACGACGCTGTGCCTGTCCCGCCCGGGCTGCCGGCGGTGATAGGTCGTAATTCAGGGGTTACAGCGATCAGCCGATTAGCCGTCGGTACAAGGCGAAGTCGGCATCGAGGTCGGGGTCTGTTTCATCCAGTGGCGGTGCGCATTGCCGACCCGCAGGTCAGCAAGGTTGAGTCCTTCATGATCGATCTCCGGGCGACACCGGTGCCGAGTCCCCTGCGGGTCTCGATTTGGGGGTGTCCAGAGGGTTCAGCCACCAGATGGTGAACAGCAGCAGGGCGGTGGAGATGGGGTACATCGCGAGGCTCATGCCGGTGGACGGTATGACGATGGCGGCCGGGAGGCCCGCTACCAGCCCGGCCTTGATGGTCAGCGGCACCTTGCGCAATGGCCGGTTCATCAGGCAGGCGCCTGCGTAGAGGGCGATCCAGCCCCACAGCCCGGCGATTGCGGCAAACAGGCTTCTGGCTTCAAAGATGATCCGGGCGCGGGTGAAGTCTTCTTCGTGGATTCCCCGGTCCCGCGCCAGGTGCGAGGCATCGTCGAAGACCGAGCCGAGTCCCCACGCCGTAGAGAAATAGCCGCTGCCCAGCCAGAACAACCAGGCCAGGAACCAGAAGAAAATGACGCTGGATACGGCCAGTAACACGAGCATGGCGGCCTTCAGGCCCAGTTTCAGGATTCTCATGGCTTACCTCTGGATGCGCTCAGGGCGTTACGAATGGGCGCCCGGAATACGAACAGGGCGCGGACCGCGTACGGCATCAGCAGCGGGAGGCCGAACACCAGCATCCGTTCGAGCTGTGGAGGTGTCCCGTCGGGCATGCCCCATACGGCCAGGAAGAACACCGGGAAAGGGGCAAGCAGGGCCAGAGCCGCGTAGAACACCCGTGTACCCAGGCGTGCACGGGCACGGGCTCCGAGGATGATCAGGGCGAATAGGGCCGCGTAAACGAAAAGAAAAAGCAGAATCCACGTAAACAAGGCCAGTGTGAACATGGATCGTTACTCCCTGCCTTGTGGCGTGACCGAGGCATCCGGAAGCGCGGTGTGCATCTGGATCCAGGGTGCCCCGAGACGCCCTGGGTACTCTTCCAGGAGCAGCCGGTCACCCTCGCGTACCTCTCGGTAGAGCGCACCTCCGACCGTTACCCCGTATCCCCGTTGGGGGCCGTCCCATCCATCCACGCGCAGGTAACGGCGAGTGCCTCCCCGGCTGCTCCTCATGGTGGTCTTTTCCTGCACCTCCACCACGTATTGGGCGGGTGCCGCCTGGTCGAACGCCATGTTCACTTCGCGCAGCAGGCCGTAGCTGGTCATCAGGGCACCCAGATAACCCGCCAGGGCCAGTTCGAGCAGGACCAGATGCGTTCGTGACGTGCGGCCGACCAGTACGATGCTCAGCACCATCAACGAGCCGACCACGACGGCCGCGAGGGTGAGCGCAAGCGGCAGCAGGCCCGCCAGGCTGGCAGGTGCAGGCAGGGGCGAAAACATGATGGGGGCCAGCAGCGCCGTCCCGCCCATCAGCAGGGCCGTACTGGCACCCGCGAACAGCGCCGCCTTCCATGCAAATGGCTCCCTGCGGCCGCGTACCGCGGCGGGAACCTCCGCCTCCAGTGCCTCGGCGATCTCGCGCAAGCCCGGGACGAATGCCCGGGCGAGCACGATCGGTCTTGGTTTCTTGCGCCGCCTCGGCGATTTGACCTCCACCCAGATCCGTTCGCGCCGAACCCGGAGCTGGCGGAACCGAACATCCTGCTCTTCGCATTGTTCGAGGAGGCGCAGCATTCGTGCCTGTGTCGTGGCGCAACCCGTGAGGGCGCGGCAGAGGCTTTGCTGGTCCGTGACCAGGTAAAAGGCCCGGTCGAACGCTCGGTTTCCGGTGCGGCAGGCCACGGAGAGGCCAATGGCCGTAAAAGGGTAGTCCCACCAGCGTCGAGCCTTGACGCGAAGCTCGATATCGGGGGCCTGGTCGAAGCCGATGCGTTGTAAAGGCGCGCGACGGCTTCCGGTTTTCTGCTCGCTGTAAAGGGCGTCCTCGGGCGGGTTGCCCATTGGTGTTCCGGTGTACGGGTTGTTGAATGTCAGGGCCTGCAATTTCCAGCGGTCCTCCATCCTGTGTCGGTAGCCAATGACCGCCATTCCGATCATCGTGACCAATCCAGCCAGCATCCACATCCGCACGTCCCTTGTGGCAGTGTGTGAGCGCGAACCCGTCGGGCCCTACTCGGTGTCGCTCCGGGGTGAGCTGCCCGGATTCCATTCCGCCTGCATCGCGAACAGATCGACCAGTGCCCGGGCATTCGGATCGTCACAGCCGTGTTGGTCGATGCGCCGCTTCACCTGGGCCTGGATGTCTTCCTGGCCGCGAAGCAGGGTCGCCGCGATCTGCTCTTGGGTGGCTTCGGGGTGCTGGTCCTCCAGCGCCATGACGGAGCGCAGGTAGACCATCTGCTGATTAGCCAGAAACGCGATCATCTGATCCTCTTCGACTTCCGTGCAGCGCATGGCGGCCGTACCGGCGGCGACGAATTGACTCAGGATGGTCAGGATCTCGGGTGGTTCATCGGCCTCAGCCGGGGCCATCAGCCCCAGCAAGAGCAACCATCCGAGCGTTGCGGCCCCGATGGTCGAAGCGCAAAGGCGGTGCGATCGCGTACACGAGGCAAGGCCCGGGCGGGCCGAATTGCGGCGGGTCTTCTTCATCGTTTCCCTCCCTGGAAACATTGCCAACACCCTTGATCGGGTGTGCCCCTAATCTAGGGAAATGCGGATTAATGTGCACGCACGCGCTCGAGTCGCTTTTGCGTGCGAACAAGGCGCGGTGAGGTTGTGTGCGTCAAGTTGTGCAGAAGTGAGTCAGCCATGTTCGGTTGGTCGGTATGGCTCAGGCGGCCTCGGCCTGCCTCAGCAGGATTTTCTTGTGCTCTTTGAGCAGATCCATGTTCAGGTAGCGGTTGTCCTCCAGCCAGCCTTCGTGGATTTCGACGGCCAGGGCCCGTACCAGGCGTAGACAGCTGTGGGTGTTGGGGAAGATCCGGACCACCCGGGTCCGGCGGCGGATCTCCTCGTTCAGCCGCTCGAGCATGTT